>JBDHZN010000030.1:0-21654 GCA_039811845.1 Micropruina sp.
CACCTCGGTCACCGTCGAATACCCCGAGGACGCCAGCAACATGGCCGACGGGATCAGCGACCAGCAGTCCGAGGACATCATGGACGCCGGCTTCTACAAGGGGTTCACCAACCCCAACCTGGAGAAGACCGAGTTCGCTTGGACGATCGACCCCGACGGCATGCTGACCACCCTGCTGGCCATCGAGGACCGCTACCGGATGCCGATCGTGATCACCGAGAACGGCCTCGGCGCCTACGACGAACTGACCCCCGAGGGCACCATCGAGGACGACTACCGGATCGACTACTACCGCAAGCACCTGACCATGTGCGCCCGGGCGATCGAGTCCGGCGTCCAACTGGTCGGGTACAGCCCCTGGTCGGCGATCGACCTGGTCAGCGTGCACGAGGGAATGCGCAAGCGGTACGGGTTCATCTTCGTCGACCGTGACGAAGCCGACGAGAAGCAGCTCGCTCGCTACCCCAAGAAGAGCTTCCACTGGTACCAGGGCGTCATCGCCGACAATGCCGTCGACGACGCCTCCGAGAGCAAGGAAGGCGTGGCATGAACAAGCTGTTCGAGATACTCGAAAAACACCTGATGGGCCCGCTGAGCACGCTGGCCAACACCCGGATCATCCGGGCGCTCATGAACGCCGGCCTGGCGACGGTGCCGTTCACGATCGTGAGCTCGATCTTCCTGTTGATCAACAACCTGCCGTTGATCATTCCGCCGCTGGCCGACTTCCTGAAGGCGACCGTTCTGAACTACTCGGCGCTGTACTCGGTGGGCAACACCATGGCGCTGGGCTCCATCGCGGTGTTCTACGTGCTGGCCTTCGGGTACTACCTGACCCTGGCCTACCAGGAGGTCGTGCCGAAGATGGACCGGTTCACCGGTGCCATCCTGGCGCTCTACGCCTTCTTGATGACGATTCCCCAGGTGCGGATCATCGACGGCAAGGCCGTGCTGATGTCGGCGCAGGCCGAGACGTCCACCGTGTGGAACGGCATCGCGCTCGGTGGCTGGGTGACCCGCTTCGGCGGCGTCGGCATCTTCATCGGCATCGTGGTGACCTACCTGGCCATTCGCCTCTACCGGGCCTGCGTCGAGTACAAGATCACCATCAAGATGCCCCCGGGTGTGCCGGCCGGCGTCGAGCGAGCCTTCGCCTCGCTGCTCCCGGCGATCTTCATCGCCTTCATGATGATCATCATCAACGGCGTCCTGGCTGCGTTCGGCACCGACATCCACGAGTTGTTGTCCAAGCCCTTCGCCTTCGTCAAGGACATCGCCGGCAGCCTGGGCGGCATGATCGTGATCATGCTGTTGGTCCACCTGCTGTGGAGCGTCGGCGTGCACGGCACCTCGATCGTGGTGAACTCGTTCGTCAACCCGATCCTGCTGGTCGCCCTGACCGAGAACATGGAGGGCGCCAAGAACATCTTCGCCGGCGACTTCAAGAACATGTTCGTCTTCATCGGCGGCGCCGGCAGCACTCTGGGCCTGGTCATCTGCATGCTGATCTGGGCCAAATCCAGCCAGTTGAAGACGTTGTCGCGGGCCGGTGCGGTGCCGTCGCTGTTCAACATCAACGAGCCGATCATCTTCGGTGCGCCGATCGTCTACAACCCGTACCTGGTGATCCCGTTCTTCGTCATCCCGCTGATCACCACCACGCTGAGCTACTTCGCGATCTCATTCGGGATGATCGGCTATGTCGTGGCGGCGATCCCGTGGATCTCGCCGGTCGGCGTGGGTGCCTTCCTGGGCACCGGCGGCAACTGGGCGGCGGCCGTGTTGGCGCTGATCAACCTGGCGATCTCCATCGTGTTGTATTTCCCGTTCATGAAGATGTACGACAACAAGCTCTATGCCGAGGAAGTCGCCGCCCGGGAGGCGGAGAGCGAAACCGTTGCCGCCTAGCCCGAATCCCCACGCCGTCCGTCGACGGCGACAGACACCAACCACAAGTGAGGAATGACCATGAAGGTGCTGCTGATCTGCTCGGCAGGAATGTCCACGAGCATGCTGGTGAACAACATGATGAAGTTCGCCGAGGCCGGTGACGCGGTGGAGGCGTTGCCGTTCGGCGAACTCGAGGCAAAGATCGCCGACTACGACGTCGTGCTGCTCGGCCCGCAGATCCGGTTCAAGCTCAAGGACGTCGAGAAGGTGGCCGCCGAACACGGCAAGCCCACCGAAGTCATCGACATGCGGGTGTACGGAACGATGAACGGCAAAGCCGCCATGGAGCAGGCCCGTCGCCTGCTCGCCTGAACATGATCAGGATGGAGAGTTCGCGCCATGGCCAGGCGGCCTGATCGCGAACACCAGCTGATAGCGGCGCTCGAAGCGGGCAGCCGGCCGTTGTCCGGATCGGACCTCGGCCGTCTGCTGGGCGTGTCGGCGCGCAGCGTTCGGGAGTACGTCCGCGCCATCAACCGGCGGGCCGGCGGCACGGTGATCGAGTCGTCACACCGTGGCTATCTCCTGGATCGACAGGCGTATGCGCGGCGCACCGAGGACGAACTCGTGCCCGGCGACAGCGGCGGCCCCAGCCAGCGTGCCCTGCACGTCCTGGAGCTGCTGCTGTTCGCCGGTGACTCCGGCGATGTGCATGCGCTGTGCGAACAGGTGCATGTCAGCCTGCCCACCCTGGAGCTGGAGTTGGGCCGGGCCCGCAAGATCCTGCGCGACCACGGGCTGCGGCTGGTGCGGAATCGGGACCGGGTGTGGATCGAGGGAGCGGAGCCGCAGAAGCGGCTGCTGCTGCGCCACGCGCTGTGGTCGGCGGTGGCGAGTTCTCGCCGCGACGACTTCGCCGAGCTTGTCGCGGCGCGTCCCGACCACCCGCTGGAGCTGCTGCGCTCACTGGTGCGCAGCGAGCTCGATGTGCACCAGCTGGAGACCAACGAGTTCGCGCTGAACGACCTCGCCGTCAATCTGGTGGTCGCGGTGACACGGGCACGGGCCGGACGGCAGCTGCCGGCGTCCGAACCCAGCGCGCTGCCCGAGGTGGTGGAATCGCTCGCCGACGAGGTCGGTGAGCGGCTCGGAGTCGACCTGGATCTCGCCGAACGACAGCATCTGGCCGACCTGGTCGAAGCCAACACTCGTCCGCTGGCGGCCGAGTTGGGTGACATCGTGCCGGCCGAAGTACGCGAGGCGGTCGAGCGGGCGCTGTCCGAGGTGGCGGCTGAGTTCCAGATGCTGCGGGCCGGCCAGGAGATGGTGGACAAGCTGGTGTTGCACGTCAACGCCCTGCGCCGCCGGGCCCGGACCGGCGCTTTCGTGCACAACCCGCTGAGCCGTCCGTTCAAAGAGACCCAGCCGCTGTTGCATGAGCTTGCCGTGCAGTTCGCGCGCAAACTGAGCGCCTCGTTGTCGATCGCGGTCGGCGAATCCGAGGTCGGTTTCCTGGCCTTCTATCTGGCGCACCACTTCCAGCTGCCCCGAGAATCCGACAGTCAGGTGACGGTGCAGTTCGTCGTCCCCCGCTATGCGCCGCTGCTGGCCGGTTTCCAGGCCGCGGTGGAGCGCGCCGTGGGCGACCACGGCTACATCGGCCCGCCGCTGACCTCGGAGGAGGTGCGGGCCGAGGCCATCGACGGCGACGTGGTGGTGACCTGCGTGCACCTGTCGCCGATTCCGGGGGTGCGGACCGTCCGGGTGTCGCCGGTGCCGACGGCGTCCGACCTGACCGCGATCACCGAGGCCGTACTCGCGGTCGCCGACCTGCGCCGCCGCAACCACGTCTGGTCGGTGCTGTCGGACCTGATCCGTCCCGACCACTACTTCTCGGACACCTCCTGGACCGACCGCGACCAGGTGATCACCGAACTGGCCCAGGTCCTGATCGACGGCGGCTACGCCCCCGACTGGTTCACCGAGGACGTACTGGAACGGGAGCGGTTGTCGTCCACCGCGTTCCGGGACCAGTTCGCGATCCCGCACGGACTGCAGCTGAGCGCGCAGCGCACCGGAATCGCGGTCTTCGTCAGCCAGCGTCCGGTGTCCTGGGGGGACAGTTCGGTCCAACTGGTGATGCTGTTCGCCTTCGAGCCCGAGGAACGACGGATCTTCCGGGATGTCTTCGACACCCTGATCGGCTTCCTGTCGTCGCAGCAGGCGACCGCGAGCCTGATCGCCGCCGGCGGAACGCACCGGGAATTCATGGCCTGCCTCGCCGAACTGATGCAGGACGGATCGCGCTGACGCCCTAACGACCAAGGATCGCTAGAGGGTGGGCGGCGAGGGCAGCACCCGCGGCCCTTTGACCCCGGCTTCCTTCAATGCCTGCGAGCCCCGATCGAGAATCGCGCGCTGCACCCCGAACTGCTGGTTGGGCTGGGTCTTGGCCACGATCCGGATCGTCATCCGGCCCGCCTCCACCGACTGGACGCCGACCACCTTGGGTGCTTCGAGCAGCACCTTCTCCCACTCGGGGTCGGCACCGATCTCGGCCGCCACCTGACCGAGGATCTCGATCACCCCGGTGGAACTCTCGCTGGTGTCCACCGGAATGTCGATGGTCGCCGTCGACCAGCCCTGGGACTGGTTGCCGACCCGGACGATCTCGCCGTTGCGGATGTACCAGACCTGCCCCGAGCCGTCCCGCAGCCGGGTCACCCGCAGCCCGACATCCTCCACAGTGCCGGTCGCCTCACCCAGATCGACCAGGTCACCGACCCCGTACTGGTCCTCGACGATCATGAAGATGCCGGAGAGGTAGTCCTTGACCAGGCTTTGCGCGCCGATGCCAAGGGCCACGCCGCCGACGCCGGCCGACGCCAGCACCGGCGTCAACGGAATGCCCAGGGTGGCCAGCACCGTCAGCACCGTCAGCACCGCGACCACCGCGTTGGTCAGGCTGCGCAGCAACGACCCCATGGTGGCGGCGCGGGCGGCGTAGCGGGCCAGGTGGAGTGGTTCGTTCTGGGTGCCCTGCTCTTCGCGGCGGCGCTTGGCCCGCTCGACGGCCAGGTTCGAGGCCCGACGGATCATCCGCACCAACAGCCAACGCCCGACCAGCGCGACTAGCAGGATGACCAGGATGATGATCGGGGTCTCCGGCCAGTTCCACACGACGATCGCATACGGCACCATGGCGTCCATTGTTCCGGGCGGACGCCGTCGTCACCAAAGCCGCCCGCCGGTGGCGCTTGGTCACCGCGCAAACGGATCAGCGTCAACGGCGGCCACCCGAGGGGAGTGGTCAGTCTTCGCCGAGGTAGGCGCGGCGTACCCGGTCGTCGCCGAGCAACTGCTGGCCGGTGCCGTTCAGGGTGATCTGGCCTACCTCGAGGACGTAGGCGCGGTCGGAGAGCTTCAGCGCGGCGGCGGCGTTCTGCTCGACCAGCAGGATGGTCACGCCCTCGGACTGCAAAGCCCGGATGGTCGACATGATCCGCTGCATCATCAGCGGGGAGAGGCCCATCGACGGCTCGTCGAGCATCAGCAGTCGCGGACGGCTCATCATCGCCCGGCCGATCGCCAGCATCTGCTGCTCACCGCCGGAGAACGTGCCGGCCGGCTGGGTGCGCCGTTCCCGCAGGATGTCGAACAGGTCGTAGACCCGCTCCAGGTCGGTGCCGATCGCGGCGGTGTCTTTGCGGGCGAAGGCGCCGAGCAGCAGGTTGTCCTCGACGGTCAGCCGCGGGAAGATCCGGCGTCCCTCCGGAGAATGTGCCAGGCCGCGCATCACCACCTTGTGGGCCGGGACCCGGTCGATCCGCTCACCCTCGAACCAGATCTCGCCCGACTCCGGACGCAGTAGGCCCGAGATGGTGCGCAGCGTGGTCGTCTTGCCGGCACCGTTGGTGCCCAGCAGCGAGACGACCTGGCCCTGCTCGACGATGAAGCTGATCCCCTTGACCGCCTTCACCTTGCCGTAGGCGACCACCAGGTCCTTGACCTCAAGCATTCTCGGCACCGTCCTCGCCCTCGGGAGACCCGATGTAGGCCTCGATCACCCGCGGGTCGGACTGGACTTGCGCCGCCGTCCCCTCGACCAGGGTCTTGCCGCGCACCAGGCAGGACACCCGGTCGCACAGGTTGAAGATGAACCGCATGTCGTGCTCGATCACCACGATCGCCATGCCGGAATCGCGGATCTTGAAGATCAGCTCCTCGGCCTGCCGGGTCTCCTGCGGGTTCATCCCGGCAGTCGGCTCGTCGAGCAGCAGCAGCTGCGGATCGGTGGCCAGCGCGCGGGCGATCTCGAGCCGGCGCTGATCGCCGTAGGGCAGATTCCGGGCCAGATGACCGCCCTGGCCCTTCATGCCCACGTACTCCAGCAACTCGACCGCCCGCTCGCGGGTTTCGGCCTCCTCGCGCCGGTACTTCGGACCGCGCAGGATCGAGGTCACCGCCATCGACGAGGTGCGGCAGTAACGCCCCACCATCACGTTCTCGAGCGCAGTCATGTTCGGGAACAGCCGGATGTTCTGGAAGGTGCGGGCCATGCCGGCGACCACCACCTGCCGCGGCTTCGGCGGCAGCAACTTGTCGGCGAACCGCACCTCGCCGCTGGTCGGCTTGTAAAGGCCGGTCAGGCAGTTGAAGAAGGTGGTCTTGCCGGCACCGTTCGGTCCGATCAGGCCGACGATCTCGCCAGTGCGCACGGTCAGGCTGACATCGTCGACGGCGACCAGACCACCGAACCGCATCGTCACGTGACTGGCGACCAGCATTTCGCGCTTGCCCACCTCGTGACCGGACGTCGCGGCGCCGGCCACCGGGCTGTCGATGCTCATCAGCTCTCCTCCGCGAACTCGTAGGGCAGGTCTTCCTCGATCTCGTCGACCAGTTCCTCGTCGTCGGAGTGGAACTCCAGCACCCGGCGCTGGTTGGGGATCATGCCCTCGGGACGGACCCGCATCATCACCACCAGCAGCAGGCCGAACAGCAGCATGCGGTACTCGTTGACGAAGCGCAGCTTCTCGGGCACCAGCTTCAACAGCACCGCACCGAGGACGACGCCCATCACGGTGCCCATGCCGCCCAGCACCACCGCGGCCAGCAGGAATGCCGACTCGAGGAAGATGTACTGGTCAGGGGTGACCGACTGGTCGACGTGGGCCTTCACGGCACCGGCCAGGCCGGCCAGGAAGGCGCCGCCGGCGAAGGCCAGCAGCTTCAGCCCGAACACGTTGACGCCCATCGCCTCGGCCGCTTTCTCGTCCTCACGGATCGCCACCCAGCCGCGTCCGATCCGGGAGTGGTTGAGCCGGGTGAAGACCAGCACGATGACCGCCATGATCAGCAGCATCAGGAAGAAGTAGTTCGAGAACCGGCCCAGTGGAATGCCGGCCACGGTGTGCACGGCTCCGAAGTCGAAGCCGAACAGGTTCAGGTTCGGAATCGCCGGAATGCCGGACGAGCCGTGCACCAGGTCCGGCCCGTCCCGGCCGTCCAGGTTGCTCATGCTGATCCGGAAAATCTCGCCGAACGCCAAGGTGACGATGGCCAGGTAGTCGCCGGAGACACGCAGGGTGGGTGAGCCGATGATCAGGCCCAGGGTGGCCGAGATCAGGCCGGCGATCAGCATCACCACGATGAACGGCGGTTTCCAGCCGATGGTGGCGAAGGCCGACTGGCTCATCGTCGCCGCGGTGAACGCGCCGGCGCCGAGGAAGGCGATGTAGCCGAGGTCGAGCAGGCCGGCCAGGCCGACGACGATGTTCAACCCGACCGCGGTGGCGGCGAAGATCAGCACCTGGGTGGCGATCGACATGTTGGCGTCCGAGCCGTTCTGGGTGAACGGGAACAGGAACGCCACCGCGAAGGCGGCGAAGACCAGCACCGTGCGATGCCGCTGGCTGACTGCCGAGAGCCAGCCGCCGAGACCGCTGCGCAGGATGACGGCGGCCAGCACACCGGCGAAGGTCAGGATCACCACGAAGCTGCCGCCGTCGACCTGGTTGAGCGCGTAGGCGGCGAGCAGCAGCGCACCCAGCAGGGCCAGGGCGATGGCGAGGATGCCGACCCAGCCGGGGGTGCGGAGGCGCTCCAGGCTGGGCTGGCGTCCGGGGGTGATCAGCCGGGTACCGATCAGGCCGATGACGGCCGCGACGAGGGCGACCCAGCCGCCCCATTCGACGGTGACCAGCCCACCGAGCTCGATGACGATCGCCAGCAGCACCACGCCGATGTAGGCCGGCATGCCGATGCCGGTGACCTTGGCGGCACGCGTCCAGCCGACCCGCTTGCTCACCTTCAGCAGCGCCGGGGCGACTCCCTTGGCACCCGCCCACGGCTCGACCAGGCCCATCGCCGCACAGATCGCCAGGATCAGCCCGAGGACCAGCCCGAGGAACTGCAGGGTGGACGGCCCACCCAGGTAGGTCATGTCGTCCAGGGCGCCGGACGCGTAGGCCCAGGGCAGGTAGGCGGAAGCGGCGAAGATCAGCCCGCCGGCCAGCGCCAGCAGGCGGCCGATGCGGTAGTGCCGCCTCTGCAGCTCTGGGGTGAAAATCGTGGGGATTCTCATGCCCGGTCCACCACCTTCGCGCCGACCAGGCCTTGCGGCCGGAAGACCAGGATCAGGATGAGCAGCACGAACGCCCAGACGTCCTTCCAGGAAGGTCCGCCGAACTGGCCGGGCATGAACGCGGTCGCCATCGCCTCGACGACGCCCAGCGTCAATCCGCCGACCACCGCGCCGTTGATGTTGCCGATGCCGCCCAGCACGGCGGCGGTGAACGCCTTGAGGCCGGCCAGGAAGCCCATCCTGAAGTCGATGTTGCCGTAGCGCAGCCCGTGCGCGACGCCGGCGACGGCGGCCAGTGCGGCACCGACGGCGAAGGCGACGACGATGATCCGGTCCACGTCGATGCCCATCAGCCGTGAGGTGTCCGGATCCTGCGAGACCGCCTGCATGGCGCGTCCGGTCGCCGTCCGGTTGACGAACCACCACAGGAACGCCCAGCAGACGAGCAGTGCGCCGATCACGAAGAAGTTGCCGCGGTGGACGAGCAGTCCGCCGACGTTGACCGGGTCGCCGGTGAAGAAGTCGATCTGCGGGAACGGGATGGCCGCCTTGGCGTCCGGAAAGCCCGGGATCTCGCCGAAGAAGAGCCGGACGAACTCCTGCAGGAAGATCGAGATGCCGATCGCGGTGATCAGCGGTGCGAGCCGGGGTGCGTTGCGGAGCGGCCGGTAAGCGAACCGTTCCATCAGGACGGCGGTCAGCACGGCGACCAGCATGCCGCCGACCAGCATCAGCGGCAGATTCCACCAGGCTGTCGAACCGCCGGTGACGGTGCCGAGCACGATCCAGGTGGACAGCGCCCCGAAGACACCGATCATGAAGACCTCGCCGTGGGCGAAGTTGATGAGTTGGACGATGCCGTACACCACCGTGTAGCCCACCGCGATCAACGCGTAGAGGGCACCCAGCGACAGGCCGTTGAGCAGTTGGTCCAGGAAGAACGTCACATTGCCCCCCGTTCGGTTCTGTGGGGAGCCGCCGGAGCGACTCCCCACAGAATCAGTGGTTGATCCTTATTCGACGCTGGCGGTCTTGTTGGCCACCCACTTGCCGTCCTTGACCTCGTACATGGTCATGGTCTTGGTGATGGCGTCACCGTACTGGTCGAAGCCGACCTTGCCGGTGAGCCCGTCGAAGCTGACCTTGGCCATCGCGTCGATGGTCGCCTGCCGGGCCGAGGACGCGTCCGTGGCGCTCGCCAGGGACTGCTTCAGTGCGGCGACGACGGCCTTGCCGGCATCGTAGGAAGTCAGGCCGTAAGCCGACCAGCCGTCCTTGAAGCCGGCCGCCTGGTAGTCGGCCGCGAACTGCTTGCCGGCTGCCACGGTCTCGACGTCGGGGCCGGGGAAGCTGACCAGGTCACCTTCCGACTTCGCGCCGGCCAGGGTGATGTACTTGTCGTCCTTGACGCCGTCGCCGCCCACCAGCGGAACATTGAGGCCCTTGTTCTTCATCTGCTGGCTCATCGGTGCGGCCAGCTGGAACTCGGTGCCGAAGAACACCGCCTGCGGGCTCTTCGCCTTCACCAGGTCGATGACGGTGGAGAAGTCCTTGTCGTCCTTGTTGACCGTCTCGTCGGCGACGACATCACCGCCGAGCTTCTTGAACTCGGCCGCCACCGCGGTGGCCAGACCCTGGCCGTACGGCTTCTTGTCGTTGACCACGGCCAGCTTCTTGATGCCGGCGTCGGACAGGTACTTGGCGATGAACGGGCCCTGGACGGCGTCGGTGGCGCACGTCCGGAAGTAGTTGTTGTAGGGCCGCTTCGGGTTGGCCTCGTCGGCGCCCTTGGTCAGCGAGACCGCGGTGTTGGCCGGCGAGACCTGAGCGATCTTCGCCGTGTTGAGAATCGGCTGCACCGACTGCGAGACGCCCGAGTTCAGCGTGCCAACCACGGCGACCACGTCTTTGTCCGCTGCCAGCTTGGTGGCAGCGTTGGCGCCGACATCGGGAGTGGCCTGATCGTCCTCGGCGGCGAGTTCCAGCTTCCAGCCCGGAATCTCGTTGGATTCGTTGGCCTGCCGCAGCGCCAGGTCGACCGAGTTCCGGATGCCGATGCCCATCACCGACAGGTCGCCGGTGAGCGGCGCGATGACACCGATCTTGGCGGTCTTGGTCGCCCCTGCGGTGCTTCCGGCGCTCGGCTCGGTACGGCTGCCGCAAGCGGCGAAGAGCAGCGACGCGCTCACCAGGGCCGCGGCGCCGCCGAGCAGATTCTTGCTACGCACATTTCCTCCTTGTCGCTCGCGACCCGCCGTCGCGATGATGCGAGAACTATTGCGGGCGAGGACGCGCAGGCGAAGCTCGGTGGCCTGATCGTTGGCCGATTGTGACCAGGATGCAACTTTGGCGTGCGCAATCTCCGTCCCGCGGTGTTGCAGGCATCTAACCGGCTGGGACGCCCAGGCGCCAGCACCCAGGCCGAAATCGATGACCCTAGTTCAGTTCAGTAAGGCCGGAATGACCTCGACGATCGGATTGCGGTGGACGCTGTGTGCGAGGGCGTCGTAGTCGGTCGGCTCGGCATTGACGATGATCAGCGCCGTGCCGCGTCGGTGGGCGTAGGGCACCAGCCCCGCGGCCGGATGGACCCTCAGCGAGGTGCCGATCACCAGCAGCACGTCCGCCTCTTCGACGGCGGCCACCGCGGCGTCGATGTTCGCGGGGTCCAGAGTCTCCTCGAACAGGATGGTGGTGGCCCGCACGATGCCGCCGTCGTAGGGGCAGTGCGGGTCGGTCTCGCCGGCGCGTACTCGGCGGATCATCTCGGCCATCTCGCCGGTGGCCCGGCAGCGTTCGCAGCGCCAGGTGCGGCTGTTGCCGTGCAGCTCGATCACCAATTCCGGGTTGGAGCCGGCCAGTTGGTGCAAGCCGTCGGTGTTCTGGGTGACCAGCCCGGTCAGCCGCGCGCCCTGCTCCAATCCGACCAGGGCGCGATGGGCGTCGTTGGGCTGGGCGTCGTAGACGGGTGATTCGGCCCGGAACCGCCAGGCCTTGGCGCGGACGTCCGGATCGTTCAGGTACCACGACAGTGTGGAGACGCGTTCGGCGTCCGGGTCGAGGGTCCAGCGACCCTGCGGCCCGCGGTAGTCGCCGATCCCGGACGCGGTGGAGATCCCGGCCCCGGTGAGGACGGCCACCCGTGCCGCATCGCGCAGCAGCGCGCGTGCCTCAGCGACCTCGTCCATGGCTCAGTGTGACCCCGGGGACGGCGAAGAGTCGAGACCCGGGAGCCTGGGCCACCTCGAGCCAACCTGGCCGCTCATCGTCTAGTGCGTGGTCGGGCTGCACGTCGCCCCCTTTTCAGGGCATTGCCCCCGTTCAAACCGGTGCAATGACGCCAAGAGGGGGCGACGTCGGATCGGGGTCGCGGAGATGCGGCGGCGGAATAGGTCGCCGGGGTGAGGCGTTGGGACATATAGTTGAAACAGCAACTATTTGGGAGTGGGCATGCAGTTCGGGATCTTCACCGTCGGCGACATCACCACCGATCCGACCACCGGCCGGACGCCGAGTGAGCACGAGCGGATCAAGGCGGCGATCGCGCTGGCGACCAAGGCCGAGGAGATCGGCCTGGACGTCTTCGCCACGGGTGAGCACCACAATCCGCCGTTCCACCCGTCCAGCCCGACCACGCTGCTGGGCAACATCGCCGCGCGTACCGAGCGGATCATCCTGTCCACGGCCACCACGCTGATCACCACCAACGATCCGGTGAAGATCGCCGAGGACTACTCGGTGCTGCAACACGTCGCCGACGGCAGGGTCGACCTGATGCTCGGACGCGGCAACACCGGACCCGTCTATCCGTGGTTCGGCAAGGACATTCGCGACGGCATCAGCCTCGCCGTGGAGAACTACGCCCTGCTGCGCCGGCTCTGGCGCGAGCCGGTGGTCGACTGGGAGGGCCGCTTCCGGACGCCGCTGCAGGGCTTCACCCTGGCGCCGCAGCCGCTGGACGGCGTCCCGCCGTTCGTCTGGCACGGCTCCATCCGCAGCCCCGAGATCGCCGAGCAGGCCGCCTTCTACGGCGACGGCTTCTTCCACAACAACATCTTCTGGCCGATGAGCCACACCCGGCAGATGATCAACCTGTACCGGCGCCGCTTCGAGTTCCACGGCCACGGTCCGGCCGACACCGCGATCGTCGGGCTGGGCGGGCAGTTCTTCATGCGCCGCAACAGCCAGGACGCGGTGCGCGAGTTCCGGCCGTACTTCGACAACGCGCCGGTCTACGGCCACGGGCCCAGCCTGGAGGAGTTCAGCGCGCAGACCCCGCTGACGGTTGGTTCGCCGCAGCAGGTGATCGAGCGGACGCTGTCGTTCCGTGATCAGGTGGGTGACTACCAGCGACAGCTGTTCCTGGTCGACCATGCCGGGCTGCCGCTGGCGACCGTGCTGGAGCAGCTCGACCTGCTCGGCGAGATCCTGCCGACGCTGCAGGAGGGCTTTGCGCAGGGACGTCCGGCGCACGTCCCGGAGGCACCGACGCACGCCTCGCTGGTCGAGGTCTCGCGGCAGGCTTCCGTTGCGGCCCCGGTCAGTGTCGACGACGTCACCGAACGCAGCCCCTACGCCGAGGCAAGTGAGGCTCGATGACCGTCGAACTGGTGGTGATCAGCGCCGGCATCGCGACGCCGTCGTCCAGCCAACTACTGGGCGAACGGCTGGCCGACGCCAGCGCCCGGTTCCTGGCGGCGTCCGGGACGCCGGTCACGGTGCGGCACATCGAGTTGCGCACCCTGGCCACCGACCTGGCCCATCAACTGGTCTCCCAGGTGCCGTCGCTCGCCTTGTCGGAGGCCTATGCCGCGGTCGGCCGGGCGGTCGGGGTGATTGTGGTGACGCCGGTGTTCAACGCGTCCTACTCGGGCCTGTTCAAGCAGTTCTTCGACCTGCTCGACGAGGGCGCGATGGCGGGCCGTCCGGTGCTGCTGGCAGCGACCGGTGGCACCGCGCGGCACTCGCTGGTGATCGATACCGCGCTGCTGCCGCTGTTCCACTACCTGAAGGCGGTGGTTGCTCCGCTCGGCGTCTTTGCCGCCACCGGTGACTGGGGTGATGTAGCGGGGCATTTGGGTGCGCGGATCGACGCGGCGTCCCGCGAGTTCGCCGAGTTGGTCACGCGGCGTCCGGGTGCACCGGTCGCCGACGAGTTCGAGCTGGACGCCGACTTCACCGACCTGCTGCGCGGAAGTTAGCGGTGCGTGGCATCTCAGCGGGCTCAGGAGTTCTCCCAGAGGGCCGATATCGGCAGCCCCCAGATGCCCTGTGCGAGTTGACGAGACTCGGTCGACAAGCCCAGCACGGCACCCCCGATGAACCGGTCACCGAGCCGTTCGGCCAGCTGCCGGATGCCGCGGATGTGATCGCTGCGGTACGTGGAGGACGCCTTCACCTCAATGAGGAAGACGCGTCCGTCGCCGTACTCGATGACGAGGTCGACTTCGAGCCCGTTCCGATCCCGGAAGTGGTAGAGGTCATACTCCTCAGCTGACCAACCGCGCTGCTTGGCCAGCTCACCGGCCACGAACGCCTCGAGTTGGGCGCCGAACGCAGTCGCCGCGGTGAGTGCCTCGAGCGCCGTTGTGTGGAGTCTGGCGATCCGTGTCGCGAGCCCGGAGTCGGCGACGGCGACCTTGTGGCGTCCGATCTCACGCTTGGTGAGATTCGCACCCCAGGGCGGCAGATCGTTGGTCAGGTAGAGCGTCGACAGTGCGGACAGATAGGTGCTGATGGTCGACTTGGGTATGGACAGTGCGTCGGCGAGCCGCGTCGGCACCAGTTCCCCGCCCTGGTTCGCTGCCACGAGTCGCAACACCGCGCTCAGCCGATCGCTGGACAAGCCGCGTGACACATCGTAGACGTCACGGGTGAGCAGGCGGTCGAGGTAGCTGTCGAACCACACGGCGCGAAGCCGGTCGGACAGATCGCGAACCTCGGGATAGCCCCCACGGGTCAGCATGTGGGCGTAGTCGGTTCGCGACCAGGACGACCGCACCTTCGTCGGCTCCGTACCCCAGTCGCGCCCGACCCAGGCCGCGAAGTCGTCAGGATGCTCAGCGAGTTCGCCTTGGCTCAGGCCGTGCAGATCGATGGTGACCGCCCTGCCCGCGAGCGAGTCGGGTGTGCGCGACAGGCGCAGGAGATCGGAGGATCCGGTCATGATGAATCTGCCCGGTCTGCGATCGGAGTCGATCGCAGACTTGACGGCCAGCAGCAGGGCGGGTTCGCGTTGCACTTCATCGATCACGAGAGTTCCCGAGCCAGCCTGGGTGACGAACGCACGAGGGTCGAGGCGCGCGGCGTCGGCGACGTCCACGTCGTCCAGGCTGACGCTGACGTGTGCGCGGCCCACGGTCAGCATCTGCGCGAACGTGCTTTTGCCGACCTGACGGGCGCCCTGGACAACCACCGCCGGAAACACTTCGAGGAGTTCTTCGGCGCGAGGGAAGAGGTGTCGGCGAATGAGGCCATTCACAAGCGTCATCGTAGCGTAGCTCGAACTTTTGCTGGATCGAGGTCGAACTTTTGCTGGGCCGAGGTCGAACTTTTGCTGGGCCGAGGTCGAACTTTTGCTGGGCTTGGGGCGAACCTTTGAATCGCTCGCGGTCCGCGGTACGGGGGCTTCCCGTCATCCCGGATCCGTTCCGGGACGACGGTGTCCGGCGTCGTGCTTGGCCGGTCTGGCACGCTGGGCGGCGTGTCGCTCGCTCGCCGCTTCTGGCTGATCCTCTCGGCTGTGCTGCTCGCCACCGTGCTGGTGTTGGCCGTGTTCGGCGACCGGCTCATCGCCGGCGGCCCGGCCTCGGAGCCGGCCCAACCGGCCCGCGCGGCGTCCGGGGTCGGCGACCCCTATCTGCCGGAGGCCGGTGGTGCGGGTTACGACGTCGAGCACTACGACGTCCGGATCAGTGCGCTGGCGCTCGACAACGAGCTGAGTGGCACCACCACCGTCACGGCTGTGGCCCGGCAGGATCTCGACGAGTTTCACCTCGATCTGGCGCTCAACGCCCGCGCCGTGACGGTGAACGGCGTGACCGCCGACTTCGTCCAGGGTGGCGACGGCGACCTGGCGATCACCGCGGCGCGGCAGCAGTCGGCGTCGCCCGCGATCGCCTCGGGCTCCCGGTTCACCGTGACGGTGACCTACGACGGCAACCCGGACCGCGGATTCGGTCGCAGTGACCGCTCCTACTACCGCGCCGGTGGTGAAACGGTGATCGCCGGCGAACCGCTGTCCTCGCCACTGTGGTACCCGTCCAACGACCATCCCCGGGACGCCGCGACGATGGACTTCGCGATCACCGTGCCCCGCGACCGGGAGGCGATTTCCGCCGGACGGCTGATCGAGCACGGACCCGACCCCGACCGTCCGGACGCCGACCGCTGGCTGTGGCGGGTCGACGCCCCGACCGTCACCTACGCCACGTTCCTCGCCATCGGCGACTACCGGGTCGAGCAGGGCACCGCCGACGGACGGCCCTTCACCTACGCGGTCAGCACCCGGCTGGGAGCTGGGGACCAGAGCAGAGCGCTGCGCTGGCTACGGACGACACCGGAATCGGTGCGGAAGCTGGAGAAGTACCTCGGCCCCTACCCGTTCAGCGGAGTCGGCGGCTTCGTTCCGGGCATGAACATGGCGTGGGGCGGGCTGGAGACGGCGATGATCCCGATCTACGATCCGCGCCTGAGTGGTGACGAGACGCTGCTCAATCACGAGCTCGCCCACATGTGGCTCGGTGACACGGTGACCCTCACCGAGTGGAATGACATCTACAACAACGAGGCATTGGCCAGCTACGCCGAATGGCTGACCACCAGCGGCTCCGATCCGGCGAAGCTGTTCGACCAGAACTATCGCGGACGGGCCGATTCGTCCGACTTCTGGGGGCCGGAGTTGTCCGACCCGGGTGTGGACGGCATGTTCGTCCGGGTCTATGACCGTGGCCCGACCTCGGTGCATGCACTGCGCACCAGGATGGGCGACAAGGCCTTCTTCGCGTTCCTGCGAACTTGGGCGCAGCGGCCGGGGGCGCGCAGCCTGGAGGACTTCCGTCAGGAAGCCGACGACGCCACCCCCGAGGACCTGACCGGCTTCTTCACCGAATGGCTCGACCAGACGGATCGGCCCGAGCCGACCAAGGCCAACGGCGTCCCGCAGCGCTAGCCCGGCCCCAGCACCTTGGGGACGTGGGCCAGCAACGCCACGATCGACTGACCGCCCGGCGTCTCGACTGCTTCGGCGGCCGCGTAGAGGGCGCTGTTCACGGCGTCCAGTAGCTGGCCGGGATCGCTGCCGACCAGGGCGACCGCCCGCTGCAGGGCCACCGAGACCGGCGTCTGCTTCTCCGTCGGCAGGAACGGCACCTGGCCGAGCGCGGTGGCCAGGATGATCCGCAGCTGATCGCTGTCGTCGCGGTGAGTGGACGCCGTCGCCGGCAGCCGGGCACCCGGGCGATCCACCGAATCCGACCTGCGCCGAGCCGACACGGTCGACGCGTCCGCAACGGGCAGCGGCTCGACCGGCGTGGGCGGAGGGGACGGCGGTGCGACCGGGGAGGTGGGCGGCAGCCCGGTCAGCGGCGTCAGGGTGACCACCTCGCGGTACCGGGGCACCACCGCGGTCAGCCCGAGCTCACGATGGATCCGGGCGGCGAGCGCGGCGGCCGAATCAGCCTCACCGTGCACGCAGAACACGGTGTGCGGCGGCGGGTTGAGCCCGGCCAGCCAGTCGATCAGGTCGGAGCCGTCGGCGTGCACCGAGAACTCCGAATCCTGGACGATCTCGGCCTTGACCGGCACGAACCGGCCGCGGAATTTCATCTCGGTGGCACCCTCGAGCAGGGTCCGGCCCCGGGTGCCGACACCCTGGTAGCCGGTGAACACCACAGCGTTGCGGGCATGGGGCAGCAGATGCTCCAGGTGGTGCAGCACCCGACCGCCGGTCGCCATGCCCGACGACGACACGATGATGCAGGGCTGCTCCGGTCGGTTCAGCCGCTTGGACTCCTCGGCGTCGGTCACCTCGCGCAGGTTCGGCAGGTTCATGAACTCGTCGAGGTGCAGATCGGGCCGCAGGCCGCCGGTACGGGCGGCGTCCCGGTAGACGGCGAGCGCGGCGACCGCCATCGGTGAGTTCACGAAGATCGGGACGTCGGGGATGCGTCGTTCGCGGCGCAGTTGAGCCAGCGCCTTCAGCACCACCGGCGTCCGGTCGACGGCGAAGGCGGGGATCAGCACCGAACCGCCACGCCCGATCGTCCGGCGGACGACGTCGGCCAGGATCTCGTGCGGCTGACCCTCCGGGTCGGGATGCTCCCGGTCGCCGTAGGTCGACTCGACCAGCACATAGCCGGCGCTGGGCGGCTCTTCGCGTGACTCCAGCAGCGGATGATCGTGCCGGCCCAGGTCGCCCGAGACCAGCACCGAGACGTCCCCGTGGCGCAGCGTCACGCTGGCCGAGCCGAGGATGTGGCCGGCCCGGGTGAGCCGCAGCACCAGTTCGTCGCCGAGGTCGAGATCGGTGTCATAGGGGACGGCCCGCAGCAGCGGCAACGTGCGCTCGACGTCGGCGACGGTGTACAGCGGCAGCGGTGTCTCGTGCTTCGAATAGCCACCCTCGGCGGCGTACTGGGCCTCGCGCTCCTGCAGGTGGCCGGCGTCCATCAACACGATCTCGGCGAGCCGGGCGGTGGCCTCGGTGCACCAGATCGGGCCGGTGAATCCCCGCGCGACCAGGGCGGGAAGGTAGCCGCAGTGGTCCATGTGGGCGTGGGTGAGCACGACGGCCTCCAGGCTGGCCGGCGGAATCGGGAACTCGGCCCAGTTCAGCTCGCGCCACTTCTTCTCACCCTGGAACATGCCTGCGTCGACCAGGACGCGGCGGCTGCCAACACTCAGCAGGTGTTTGGATCCGGTGACCGTGCCGGCACCGCCGAGAAAGGTCAGGCTGATCGGTGTGGTCATGGCACTGACGCCGCTCAGCGGGCGACGACTTTGTCGTAGAGGTCGGCGAACGCGGCGACCCGTTCGCGGTAGTGGGCTTCGCGCCCGGCCACTGGGCTGACCACGCCGCCGTGTTCGACCGGCGCGAACGAAACCTCGGGCGCCAGGATCTCCAGCGCTTGCATGGCGGTGCCGTGCAGGGTGGACCGCTTGATGGTGATCGGCAGCACGTCCACCTCGATGGCGTCGGCCAGCACCTGGAGCAGTCCCGGCACCTCGGCGGTCACGCTGCCGGTGGCCAGCACCCGCTGGGCGCCGCCGGCGGCCTGGGTGAGCTGGGCCAGCATCCGCTGATAGGACAGGGCGACGCCCTCGATCGTGGCCCGATACAGGTCGACCGGGGTGGTGCCGGCCGAGACCCGGTGGAACTCGGCGCGGGCCTGGCCGACCCAGCCGGTGGACCGCTCGCCGGTGAACCAGGGCAGCACCAGTGGGGTGAGCGGCGACGGATCGGCCCGCAATGCGGCGTCCAGCACCTCAGGCTCCTCGGGCAGCCGCAAAGTGGCCTGCAACCAGCTGACCGCACGTCCGACGTCGTTGAGCGCACCGCCCAGCAACGAGCGGTTCTCGTCCACCCGGTAACACCACAGGCCGCGGGGCAGGTCGTCGACCAGCCCGTCGACCAGCACCCGCATCGCCCCGGACGTCGCCGCCGCGGCCACGATCGAACTCGAGTCGGTGCCGCCGGCACCCAGCGAGGAGGAGAAGCCGTCGGCGACCGGCGGGAACCAGACAGCATCGGCCAGGTTCGGGTGCAGCGGGGCGAGCTTCGGGGTCAGTGGCTGGCTGGGGTGCGCGATCGGTGAGAACTGGTCGGCGTCCACCCCGACCAGGGCGCACAGTTCGGCGTCCCAGGTGCCCTCGCGCCGGTTCAGCATGCCCGTCCAGGCCGCGGTCGAGGTGCCGGCGGCCGTGGTGCCGATCAGCTTCAGGTAGGCGTACTCGCCCAGTGACATCCAGCGCCGGACGCGTCCGAAGGTGTCCGGGTCGGTCTCGCGCAGCCACAGGAACCGCGGCGGCAGGTAGCCGGTGTGCTGCCGGGTGCCGGTGCGCTGCTGGGTGGCGTCCTCGTCGAGGATGCCTCGAAGGTGATCGACCTCGGCCGAGCAGCGGGAGTCGGCGTAGGTGAAGCACGGCGTGATCGCGTTGCCGTCGGCGTCCACCCCGACCAGCGACGCTGCGAAGGTGTCCAGGGCCACGCCGGCGATCGGGTGCGGGCTGGCACCGGCCACGAACTCGACGATCTGCCGCAACTCGTTGGCCACCTGGTCGCCGTCGATGACGGTGGTGCCGTCCGAGCCGGTGGTGAACGCGTGCGGAATCTTGAGCCGGCAACCCCGCACGGGCAGCCCGCTCGCGTCGAAGAGGCCGCCACGGGTGCCGGTGCTGCCGACATCGAGGGCGAGGACGAAGGGGGACTGGGCCTGCTCGGGCTCAACGCTGAAGCTCATGGCTCAGACAATCATGCGGCGCGATCCGGCGGCTAGCCCGGGTTCACGTCCACACCCCCGCGTGGTAGCCGCGCGAGTAGGGTGATCGGCATGGTTTCCAGTCGTCAGGAGGACGCCCGGCGGCGTCAGGAGCTGGCCGACGCGGCCCTGCGCAACGAGTCGATCGCCGCGCAAGTGTTGGTCGACGAGTTCGTGGCGACCGCGGCGGTTCGCGGGCTGCGCCCGGAACCGTTGCGCGCCCTGCTGATGGACGGCACCCGGGTGAAGAGCGACCAGGTCGGCTGGTACATCAACAAGGGCCAGACCCTGGCGATCGCTCCCGACGGCCGATTCTTCAAGCTGCTGACCACCGGCGGCCGGTTCGCCCGGTTCACCGGGGTGAAGCTCAGCCCGAGTCTGCCGCCGCTGGTGGTGGGACGCGGTGGCCGTGACGGTGAGACCGGCGATCTGAAGGACTTCCTGGAACGCACCCTGGCCGACTACGCGCCCTGAGTTCAACCCGAAACCTGAGTTCAACCCGAAACGAAACGAAACGATCCGGAGCCGCGGCCGTGCGGCTCCGGATCGGTGTCCCGTTAAGGGCTCCAGGAGGCTGCTGGACCGTCCACGCAGCCCCCTGGGCGATGTAGATGGTTGAGAGGGCAACCAAACTCCCCAAGGTGATACGTCAAGTGTACGACTCCGGACGCCCGGCCACCATCGCGGACGCCGTGTCGGACGGACGTTACTGAACGGTTACTGAATGTCGCTCGGTTTTGGCTGGCAACATCTGGGGTTCGTTGGACAACACCTGTGACAACACCCGTTGATCAGGGTGAGCGGCATGAGACATCGTGCCGATCCGGTCGTCCGTTCGCTCAACGCCGAGTGGGAATCGCTCGCCGTGCTGCCGGCGCCTGCCGTCTGGTCGCCGTCCGGACTGACCCTGGGTGAGGTGCTCCACCGTATCGCCGACGACCCGGACGCCTCGCTGGGTGAGTTGCTGCGCCAGCATGCAACTGGAGACGAGCTGGCGGGGCGGGTGGTGTTACAGGCGATGCTCGGCAAGCTGATCCGGCTGGCCGCTCAGGATGCCCGGCATTGCGTCGGCGACTACGTCGCGGAGTGCTGGCTGCGGTTGGCCGACTATCCGCTGGCGCGCCGTCCGAGCCGGATCGCCGCCAACCTCGCTCTTGACACGCGGCTGAGGGTGCGCGCCGGTGACGATCGGCGTCCGATCGCTGACGTGGCGCTCGACGAAGTCGCCGTCCCACCGCGGTTGGACGTCTCGCGGTTGGTCGGTGCCGCCACCCGGCTCGGCTTGATCGATCGTGAGGCGGGCGCCTGTCTGTACGCGGTCTACGGCCTGGGGCTGCGCAGCCATGAGGCCGCCGAGCCGCTGCGGATCAGCGCCGCCCTGGTCCGCTCGCGCCACGCCCGCGCGATTCGGCAGCTCGCCCCGCACGCGGCGACGCTGGTGGCGGTGGCCTGACGATCGCGTTCTCTGGCCGATGCTAGAACTAGCTAGCAATCAACCTAGATTTGTTTAGAGAGCTTCATACCTCCCAACAGGTGTGATCGGGTGAGCGGGTGCACGAGGCCGCTTCCGGCTGGGATAAGTTGGCGCCCACACGACGAAGGGAGCCGGTGTGTCGCAGCCCCGATCCGTGCGCGCGTTGCGCCTCGGTTGCGAGTTCAACCACGTTGCCCAGTCGCCGACCCCGGCCACCTTCCTGGTGC
>JBDHZN010000031.1:0-21474 GCA_039811845.1 Micropruina sp.
CGGGCGAACGGGTGCCCTCGGGGTAGATGCCCACGCAGCCGCCGTCGGCCAGCACGTCGAGCACCGGCTGCAGGCCGTCCAGGCTGGCGCGTCCTCCCGAGCGGTCCAGCGGCACCTGGCCGACCGCACGCAGGAACCAGGCCACCAGCTTGGAGAACGGGCCCCGGTCACCCTTGAACAGCTCGGCCTTCGCCGGGAACGTGACCTGCCGTTTGATCATCGCCGGCAGCACCAACGTGTCGCCCGCGTCCAGGTGGTTGCTGGCCAGGATCACCCCGCCGGTGGCCGGAATGTTCTCCTCGCCCTCGGCGCGCGCGCCGTAGACGTACTTGATGACCGGCCGGAACGCCGCGTTCTTGAACAGGGAGTAGACCACCGCACCTCCATCGGATCGCCTTGTGCCGCTCACCCTAATGCCCTGCCGCAGACACCCCGTCCGCCACCCGCCGCAGGGCCCCTACGATGGCGCCATGCAGGTGCACGAGTTCGCCCAGCCGTTCGCCGCCGGGCGCGGCGATGTCGGGGTGCTGTTCCTGCATGGCTTCACCGCGAGTCCCTGGACCCTGCGCGCCTGGGCAGGGGCGACCGCGGAAGCCGGCTACCGGGTGTCGGTACCGCGGCTGCCTGGGCACGGCACCAGCTGGCGCGAACTGGAGGTCACCGAAGGACGCGACTGGTACGCGGCCGCCGAGCGGGCCTTCGTCGAACTCCGCGGTGAATGCTCGACGGTCTTCGTCGCGGGGCTGTCCATGGGCGGCGCACTGGCACTGCAGCTCGCCGAGCGGCACGCCGACGAGGTGGCGGGGCTGATCCTGGTGAACCCGGCCCTGGTCGGCCACCCGCGACTCGCCCTGGTGCCGCTGGCCCAGCACGTGATCCGCACCGTGGACAGCGTCGGCAGCAGTATCCGCAAGGCCGGGGTGACCGAGCACAGCTATCCCCGGACGCCGTTGCGGGCCGTGCACGCCATGATGCGGCTCTGGGCCGACGTCCGGGCCCGCCTCGACCTGGTGTACTGCCCCATCCTGCTGCTGCATTCCGACGCCGACGACGTGGTTCCGATCATCTCCAAGGAGATAGTGCTGCGTCAGGTCTCGTCGGAGGAGATCACCGACGTGGCGTTGCCGGACAGCGCCCATGTGGCCCCGCTGGACAACGACGCCGACCTGATCGTCGAGCGCACGCTGGACTTCCTGACCGAGCACGCCGTCCGATGAATCGCGACCAGCCCGAGGATGCTCGGTTCAACGAACTGATGGCGCGTGAGTTTCCCGGCGGCCTGGTGCCCGCCGAGGACCCCGTCCGGCCGCCGACACCGGAAACGGCCCTACCGTCGGCCGCACCGGCGTCGCCGAAATCTCCCGTTTCGGCGCCGTCCCCGATCGAACTCCCGACCGTCGACCTGCCGAGCGACTTCCGCAGTTGGGCCGCCCCTGAGGAGCCCGAGGAGCCGTTCACACCGCCCCCGCCTCCGCCGGGCGGCCGGTGGAGCGCGGCGGGTATCGCCGGCACCGCCTTGGTGGTGCTGCCGCTGGTGCTGGTGCTGTTCTCGGCGTTCGGCGTCCGGTTCCCGATGCTGGTCTCAGTGCTGGCCGGACTGGGGTTCTTCCTGGGTGTGTTCCTGCTGCTGCACCGGCTGCAGCGGCGTCCGCCGGTCGACGGCGACGGTGCCGTGGTCTGAGCCTGAGCGGGTGAGCGCTCAGCGGTCGGCGCGCAACCGGGCCAGGGCGTCGCGGTACCAGTTCAGTATCGAGGCGTCGGCGATCGCGGCTCCGCCGTGGGTACGGGCGTAGGCCTCGTCCAGCACCTTCGACCAGCCGACCTGGGTGACCATCGCCCGTACCGCCACCTGGGCCAGCGCATAGGCCGTCTGGGTGGGCTGCGTGACATCGGGCAGCACCGCCGGGACACCACCGCGGATGGCGGTGCGGGCCAGTCCGCGGTTGCTGGCGGCCACCTGCGGGTACGCCTCGGCGGTGAGCGCCTCGGCGATCCCCTCCACCATCCATCCGGGAGTACCGGTCAGCCGCGGCGACATCATCCACGCGTGAACGGCCTCATGGGTGATCAGCACCGCGTCATCCTCGGACTTCTGGGTGACCGTGGGGTTCACCACCACCCGGACGCCCTCGCTCTCGGGCAGCCCGGGCACCACCGTGACGGCAGCGACCCGGGAGGCATCGTCGCCGGCGTAGGCGGCGAATCCGGTGAGGCTGTCCGGCACCACGACCACCACCGGCTCGGTCCACCGGCGGTCGGTCGGCGCGACCCTGGTCAGCGCGGCGATGCCGGACTCGGCCGCGCGCGACCAGCGACTCAGATGCCAGGCCGTCCCGGCGCCCACCACCAGTGGGGCCGAGGAGTGCACCCCCAGCGGTTCACCGAGCCACTCGGTGCCGGAACTCGCCGCGGTGAGATTGGCGATCCGGCCGTCGACCAGGCTCCCCGTCGCCTCGCTGCAGACCCGCGGCTCGCCCGGCAGGCTCCAGCACACCCGAAGCCTGCCGTCCTTCGTGGTGAGGACGGCCGGCGCCTGCGACAAGGTGGCGAACATCCGGTGGCCCAGCGCCTGGGAGCCCGGCGACGGCACGAACGCCGCGAGGAAGGCCTTCTCGTCCTCAGCGGCGAGGCGCTCGGTCAGGGTACGCGCGAGATCGTCGAGACGTCCGCTCGGTGCCGGCGCGCACGCGCCGAGCAATAAAGCGGGGCCGGCCAGCAGCAGAGTGCGGCGAAACCGATCAACCGACGACGCGGCGGGCACCCTGGTAGGCCGGGTAGGTGGACAGCTTGGTGATCTCCAGGTCGTTACGCGGGTTGCGGGCATGCACGAACATGCCGTTGCCCATGTACATGCCGACGTGGTGGATCGGGCTGTAGAAGAACAGCAGGTCACCGGGCTTGAGCTGGTCGCGGGCGACTGGCCGGCCGAGGGTGGACTGGACCCGCGACGAGTGCGGCAGCGAGATGCCGACGGAGCGGTAGGCGGCCAGCATCAGCCCGGAGCAGTCGAAGTTGTTCGGCCCTTCGGCACCCCACACGTACTGGCCGGTCGGCACCTTGGAGACCGCGTACTTCACCGCACGGATCGCCCGGGAGTCCGCCGAGCCGCTGTCGTCGACGAAGTTCTCTTCGGTGGCCGCCTGACGTGAGGCATCACGCGACGCCGCGTCCTCGGCGTTCAGCCGCTGCCGCTCCTGCTCGGTCAACTGATCGACCAGCGCCTGGCCCTCTTGGATCTTGGCGTCGATCTGCTTCTTCAACGAGGCGAGCCGCTGCTCTTCGGCGGCGATCGTGCTCACCTGATCGCGCGCGGCGCGCTGCAGATCGGCGAGGTTGGCCTGCTGCGCCTGGTAGTCCTGCAGCAGCGAGTTCATGTTCTGGTCGAGCTTGCCCATGGTGGACATGTCGGCGAGGAAGGCGTCCGGATCGGGCGAGGTCACCAACTGCACGGTGATGTCGACGCCACGGCTCTGGAAACGGCTGATGGTGACCTGCTGGGCCTGCTTGCGCAGCCCGTCGACCTTCTTCTGCTGGGCGGCGATGTCGGCGTTGAGCGTGGCGACCTTCGTCTTGCCCTGGGCGAGTTGGAGCTTCACCTCGGCCCACTGCTCGCCGATCTTGCTCTGCTCCTGCTCGATGGCGGCCAGCTTGTCCTTGGCGTCGCTCAGCGGATCAGCGGACGCGGGCCGCACCGTCGGGCCGGCGAACACGACCGCGGCACCGGCCACAGCCACCAGGCTGCCTCGAACAAAGGCACGCAGTCGCACCATCGCCTCCTGACGATCACAATGGGGTCACTGCGGGGAAGTCAGCGGACCAAACCTGAGAAAATCCTAAACGACGTCTTCCCCCGACGCAAACCAGTCCCCCTCTGGTTCGAGCGTCGGGCGTAATGATACCGCTTCGACCAAGCGAAGGGGAGGCAGGAGCCCCTGCGAGGTCATCGCTCGCAGTGCACTCACCTCATCGGAGCAGAATTCGACCACCTCGTGGTCGGCTCCCAACAGCGCCGTCACCATGCAATCGCCACAGGCGGGACCGCGTACCGCGCAGGTTCCGCAATCGATCCTTAGCATCTCCATGACCGCAGTCTGCAAGCCGGCTCCGACAGTTTTGTCAGTGCCGGCTTCTAGCGTCTCGCCCATGACCGTATTGCCGAGCCAACCGACCTTCGATGATCTGGGCACGCCACTGAGCCAGGTCCAGTTCTGCGTGGTCGATCTGGAGACCACCGGCGGCGGCGTCGACGACAAGGTCACCGAGGTGGGTGCGGTCAAGGTGTCCGGCGGCGAGGTGCTGGGCGAGTTCCAGACCCTGGTCAACCCGTCCACCCACATCCCACCGCTGATCGCCGTGCTCACCGGCATCACCGACACGATGGTGGCCGGTGCGCCGAGGCTGGCATCGGTGCTGCCCAGTTTTCTGGAGTTCGCCGCCGGCTGCGTCCTGGTCGCCCACAACGCGTCCTTCGACGTCGGCTTCCTGAAGCGGGCCTGCGCCAGCCTCGACTACGCCTGGCCGAATCCTCCGGTGATCGACACCGTCGCGCTGGCCCGGCAGGCGCTGCTGCGCGACGAGGTGCGCAACCACAAGCTGGCGACCCTGGCCCAGCACTTCCGCGCCGAGACCGCACCCAACCACCGCGCTCTGACCGACGCCCGGGCGACCGTGACGGTGTTGCACGGCCTGCTCGAGCGGGTCGGCAACCTCGGCGTCCACACCGTGGAGGATCTCCTCGAGTTCACCCGCCGGGTGTCCCCGCAACGCCGCGCCAAGCGCACCTGGGCTGCCGGGCTGCCCGCCTCGCCCGGCGTCTACTGGTTCGTCGCCGACGGGCACGACGCAGCGGGCCAGACCCGCCGCCAGGTGCTCTACGTCGGCAAGAGCCGCAACCTGCGGGCCCGGGTGCGCAGCTATTTCACCGCCGCCGAGACCCGGCCACGGATCGACGAGATGGTGCGGGTGGCCACCGGCGTCGAGCACCTCACCTGCAGCAGCGAACTTGAGGCCGAAGTGCTCGAACTGAGGCTGATCGCCGCACACTCGCCGCGGTACAACCGGCGCTCGAAGTACCCCGAACGACAGCTCTGGCTGAAGCTGACCCGTGAGCCCTACCCGCGGCTGTCGATCGTGCGCCGCTGCCTGCCCGACGGCGCCGACTACTTCGGGCCGTTCGCACGGCGGGGCACCGCCGAGGCCGTCCAGGCCGCGCTCTACGACGCGTTCCCGATTCGGCAGTGCACGGCGCGGTTGTCGGCGAAGCGGCCGTCAGGCTCCTGCATGCTCGGCGAACTGGGCCGCTGTTGCGCGCCGTGCGAACTGGCGGTCACGCCCGAGGAATACGCCGACCTGGTCGGGCAGGTCTGGGCCGGGCTGACCCGCGACATCCGCCCGGTGCTGCGGGCCGCCCGGAGCAGGCTGACCGGGCTGGTCGCCCAGCAGCGTTTCGAGGACGCCGCCACGATCACCGACCGGCTGACCACCTTCGCCCGCAGCACGCTGCGCCACCATCGGGTGGCGAGCCTGGCCGGCTGCCCGCAGATCGTCGCCGCCTGCCGCGACCGGGGCGACTGGGAGATCCATGTCATCCGCTACGGACGGTTGGCCGGTGCCGCCCGGGCGCGGCCGGGCGACGTCGCTCAGGTGGTGGCCCGCGCCGCGGTGATGGCGGCCGAGCAGGTCAGCCGGCCGCCCGGGCCGCAACCGGCGGCGACCGTGGAAGAGACCGAGCGGATCGCCGCCTGGCTCGAGCGACCCGGCGTCCGGCTGATCGAGATCGACGGCCAGTGGAGCTGGCCGCTGCACATCGGGCTAGGCGACGGTGAGCTGGCTCAGCACGCACTGGGCACGGCGCAGGTCTAGGCTCTCGCCATGATCACCGCGATTGTCTTCGTCCACGCCGAGGTCGCCCGCATTCCCGACGTGGCCACCCAGATCGCCGGTCTGGAAGGCGTCTCCGAGGTGTACTCAGTCACCGGCGACATCGACCTGATCGCCCTGATCCGGGTCCGTTCGATCGACCAGGTCTCCGAGGTCGTCACCGAACGGCTGAACCGGGTGCCCGGCGTGGTCGACACCGTCACCCACATCGCTTTCCGCGCCTACTCCTCGCACGACCTGGAGGCGGCCTTCTCGCTGGGGGCCGAGTGAACCGACGCCCAACCGGCGACCGGGCGCTGCTCGGATGGCTGGTCGCCGCCGCGCTCGCGCTGGTGGCCGCCGTCGGGCTGGCCGTCTGGCTCAACGCCGGGACGCCGCTGACGCCCGTCCCCGTCGCCTCCAGCCCGCGGGCCTGACGTCCCGGGCCGACGCGGCGGCCCAGGTCGTCAGAGGATCAGGCCACCGTGATCGACTCGATCACCACCGGCTCGACCGGGCGGTCGCCGTAGCCGGTGCGAACCTGGGCGATCTCGTCGACCACCTTCCGGCTCGCCTCGTCGGTGACCTCACCGAAGATCGTGTGGCGCCGGTTCAGGTGCGGGGTGGGCACCACGGTGATGAAGAACTGTGAGCCGTTGGTGCCGGGACCGGCGTTGGCCATGGCCAGCAGATAGGGCCGGTCGAAGCGCAGCTCGGGGTGGAACTCGTCGGCGAAGGTGTAGCCGGGGCCGCCGCGTCCGCTGCCCTGCGGGCAGCCGCCCTGGATCATGAAGCCGTCGATGATCCGGTGGAAGGTCAGTCCGTCGTAGAACTTGCCGGTGGTCGGCGCGCCCGATTCGGGGTCGGCGTACTCCTTGGTGCCGGTTGCCAGGCCGGCGAAGTTGGCGACCGTCTTCGGTGCCTGGTCCTCGAACAGGTCGATGACGACGTCGCCGTGATTGGTGTGCAGGGTGGCGGTCTGAGCCACGGTGTTGTCCTTTCCTTCGAGCGGCGGCCACGACGCCGCCCAGCTGGTTCGTCCGCTGTGGGTGCCGCCCATCCTGACACACCCGCGGGAAGCCACGATGCGATCGCGACGCGGGGTCAGTGGGCGAACACCAACCCGAGGGCCAACACCACCATCAGCACCGCGATGCAGGCGTCGAAGATCCGCCAGGCCCGCGCGGTCGCCAACCAGCCCGCGAGCAGCCGGGCGCCCAACGCGACCCCGAAGAACCAGACCACGCTGGCGGTCATCGCTCCGACGGCGAATATCCAGCGACCGTCACCGTGCGCGTTGGCCACCGTGCCGAGCAGGAAGACGGTGTCGAGATAGACCGACGGATTCAGCCAGGTCAGCGCCAGCGCCGTCATCGCCACCCGGACGGCCCGGGTGCTGGTCGCCACCAGCAACTGACCGTTGCCCGCCGGAGCGGGATCGTCGGCGACCCGCAGCACTTCGGCCTCGCCTCGCCAGGCCCGGCGTCCGGCCAGTACGCCGTAGCCGACCAGGAACGCCGCCCCCACCCAGCGGACGACATCGAGCAACCAGGGCACCGCGTGCAGCACCAGCCCGATCCCCGACACCCCGGCTGCGATCAGCGCGGCGTCCGACACCGCGCAGATGGTCGCGGTAATGATGACGTGCTCCCGCCTGATCCCCTGACGCAGCACGAACACGTTCTGCGCGCCGATCGCGATGATCAGCGAGAAACCGAGGCCGATGCCGGCGAGATAGGAGGACACGCCCTCGACGTTAGAGTGACGGCCTCAATCAGTCCAGCTTATGATTCTTCAGATCCATTAGCATTGTTCATGATGCGACTCCCTCCCGATCTCACCGAGACCCTCGCCGCGATCGTCGACGAGGGCACTTTGGACGCGGCGGCCGCTCGACTCCACCTGACCCCCAGCGCCGTCAGTCAGCGACTCAAGGCATTGGAGCGGCAGGTGGGCAGGGCGCTGCTGATCCGCAGCAAGCCCGCCCAGCCGACGCAGGCCGGGCAGGCCGTGCTCCGGCTGGCTCGGCAACTGGCCCTGCTCGAGCACGACACCCTCGTCGAACTCGGTGCGGACGAACCGGCCACCGCACCGATCAACATCCCGCTGGCGGTCAACGCCGACTCGCTCGGCACCTGGTTCCTCGCCCCGCTCGCGGAGCTTTCCCGGAATCATCCGGTGGTCTTCGAGTTGCACCGAGACGACCAGGACTTCACTGCCGGCCTGCTCGAATCCGGCACAGTGATGGGCGCGGTCACGTCGCGTTCCCGCCCGGTTCCCGGCTGCCGGGCCGTCCCACTGGGTGCGATGCGGTACCGGGCGATGGCCACCCCCGCCTTCGTCCGGCGCTGGCTGCCCGACGGCCCGACCAAGGCCGCGCTGGCCGCCGCGCCGGTGGTCTACTTCGACCGGCGCGACGAACTGCAGAGCAGCTGGCTGAGCGACCAGGGGATCGACCCGAACCAGCCGCCCCGGCATTTCGTGCCCGCCTCAGCCGACTACGCCCATGCCGTCCGGCTCGGACTGGGCTGGGGCCTGCTGGACCGCTTCCACTCCACCGACGCCCTGGCCGAGGGCGACCTGGTCGACCTCGGCGGCCCGACGGTGGAGGTCGCCTTGCACTGGCAGCAGTGGAATCTACGTTCGCCGCTGCTCGACGCCATCGCCACCGGCATCGTCGAGTACGCCCGGCGGGATCTCTGGCAGCCGGGGAGCTGACCGCCCCCGTCACCGCTCACCCGCCGGGGGTGTGGCCGAATAGTGCAACCTCTAGGGGTGGAATGCGCCGACAAACCTGTTCGGCGCAATATCGGCCCGGTAGCTTGGGGGACGCGGTATAGCCGTGACCATCCCAACCACTGGAGGAACAGTGAAGCGTAAGAAGCCGCTGAAGGCCGTCGAATCGACCGCCGAGTCAGCCGCAGACGCCAGCCGGGCAGCCCTCGACGAGGCCGTGCAGAAGCTCACCCCCCTGGTCGAGCAGGCGGGCGACTACGTGGAAGAGGCCCGCAAGCGCGGCGCCGAATTCGCGGCGGACGCCTACGACCGGGTCCAGCCCCACCTCGACACCGCCCGCAAACGTGGCGTCGACCTGGCCTCGGACACCTACGAGCGCATCGAGCCCAGCCTCAAGGACGCCTACGACCGGATCGAACCCTCGTTCAAGGAGGCCACCCGGATCGCCGGCGAAGCCTACGAGAAGGTGCATCCGAAGCTGACCGACGCCCGCAAGCGGGGCGCGAAGCTGGCCGCCGAGACCCTCGATCGGGTGCATCCGGTGCTGGACGACGCCCTCGACAAGGTGACACCGGCTGTCGACAGTGCGGTGAAGAAGGTTCGCCCTGTGGTTGACGACACCCTCGAGCGGGTGGCCCCCACCGTCGACCTGGCCCGCGACAAGGTGCAACACGACTTCCTGCCCTGGCTCGCGGCCGCCCTGTACAAGGCCGCCGATCTCGCGAAGGAGGAGGCCGCCGAGCTGGCCGACGAGGTCGCCGAGATCGCGCCCACCCGCAAGCGCCGCAGCGTCGGCAAGACCATCGGGCTGATCGCGCTCGCCGGCGCCGTGCTGGCCGGTGTGATCTACGCCGTCCGCAAGCTGCTGGCTGGCCCCGAGGCGAGCTGGGAGACCCACGAGCCGTCCCGTCCGTACGTGGCCGATCCGGTCGCTGATGTGGTCGACAAGGTGAAGGACGGCGCCAAAGAGGCGGCCGACAAGGCCAAAGCGGCCGCCGCCACCGTTGCCGACAAGGCGAGCGAGGTGAAGGACGCCGTGGTCGACAAGGCCGGAGAGGTGAAGGACGCCGTGGCAGACAAGGCCGGAGAGGTGAAGGACGCCGTGGCAGACAAGGCCGGAGAGATCAAGGACGCCGCCGCCGACAAGGCTGAAGAGGTGAAGGACGCCGTGACGGACAAAGCCGACGACATCAAGGATGCGGGCTCAGAGGCCCTCGACAAGGCCGGGGAAGCGATCGACGACGCCAAGAAGGCCGCCGTCGATGTCGTCGACGAGGTCTCCGACAACGCCGAGGAGGTGGCCGACAAGGCCGCCGATGCGGTCGACGACGCGAAGAAGAAGGCGAAGGACGCAAAGGGTGATGCCTCCCCTTTAGCTGATAGCCCCTACGGCGAAGGTTCGTACGTGGGGGCGGAACCGCCCGAGGGTTACGAGATCAAGGGCAACGAGCGCTCGATGAAGTACCACCTGCGTGGCTCCGGAGGTTACGACCGCACCATCACCGATGTGTGGTTCAACTCCACCGAAGCCGCCGAGCGAGCAGGGTTCGTCCGCGCTCAGCGCTGAAACAGAGACAGGGATCGGGGTGGCCGCGGACACGCGGCCACCCCGATTCGCGTTCCTGGGCCGGAACCGGCCCGAGTCCGCCCAAAACTAGCGAGTTTCGGACATTTTCAGTCTCCGATTCACAAAACACCTTCCGAAAACTGCCTTCTAGGGTGTGAGAGCACTTGCATCGGCCCAGCCCGCCACCCGTCACTCCACCTGGGTGGACGCCGCACCCTTCCGCGCCCACGTCCGGCATGCCGTCGAAGCCGCCGCGGTGCCCTGGCCCGCGGTGGCGGTCGCGACCGGCGTCTCCCTGCCCGCCGTCCATGCCCTGCTGGTCGGGCGCGCCGGCCGTCCGCAGACCCGGATCGAGCCGCGACTGGCCGGACGGCTGCTGCGGATCGGCGCCGACGAGCTGATCGCGATGCGGTCGCTACGGGTGCCGGCTGCACGGACCGGCGCGCGGCTGCGCAACCTGCTGGCAGCGGGTGTCGACCCGTTGTGGGTGGCGCGATGGTGCCAGATCGGCCTCAACGAGCTGACCCTGCTGGTCGAGGGTGAGGCCACCTCGTGCACGCAGCTCACCGAAACACTCGGGTTGGCCGCTCAGCGGCTGCGGCAGACCGATGCCTGCTGGCCCCCGCTGGCCGCCTAGGCTGCCGCCATGACCTGGCTGCTGGCACTGCCGACGCTGCTGGCCGCCGGCCTTGCGCTGGTGACGCCGGCGGTGCTGCGAGCACTACCGGCCCCGATCGACGAACCCGAGGCGAGTCCGTACCATCGGCTGGCGACACCCACGACCGCTCTCATCGTGTTCGGCACGGTCGCTGTCGCCGGGAGCCTGGTGGTCATCATCACCCCGGCCACGGCGCCGGCCTGGCTGGGTCTGGTCGGGCCCGCCGTCCTGGCCGCGGTGATCGACGCCCGCACCGGCTATCTGCCGAAGCGACTCGCCCAGACGGCCTGGCTGCTCACCGCCGCCGGACTGCTGGCCTGCGTCGGAGGGCTGGGTGTCGAGGCGCTCGTCCGGGCCGGTCTGGGCGCGCTGGCCGCCGGCGCTCTGTTCTGGGCGTTCTGGCGCTTCGGCGGCGGGTTCGGCTTCGGTGACGTCCGGCTGGCGCCGGTGATCGGCGCGGCATCGGCCGTGGTCGGCTGGCCACTGCTGGCCGGCGCGCTGATGCTGGGCGGACTGCTAGGCGTCGTCTGGGGTGTGGTCTGGCGGGCGTCCGGACGTGGCCGCGCCTTTCCGTACGGTCCGGCACTGGTCGCGGGCCCGTTCCTGGCGCTCGCCGGATCCGTTCTGGTGCCTGGCACCCACTGAGCCTGAGCCCAGATCAGTGACTCAGGTCCCGCGAACGGCCTTCTGGGTGGCGTCCGCCCAACTGCTCAGCACCAGCGTGGCCGCGCCCGAATCGATCGCCGCGGCCGCGGTGGCGACGTGCGCGCCGAGTTGTTCGCCGACGTCACGACCCAGGTCGGGGCCGTGGAAGGCCAGCAGCGCGGCGGCCGCGTTGAGCACCACGATGTCCCGCACCGGGCCGGGTTCACCGGCCAGCGTCTGCCGGGCGATGGACGCATTACGGGCCACGTCGCCGCCGACCAGGTCGGCGGGGGTGGCCGGCGCGAAGCCGAGGTCGGCCGGGTCGAGCGTGGTCACCGCGATCTCGCCATCGCGGATCAGCCAGATGTCGGACGTCGTGGTGGTGGTCAGCTCGTCCAACCCGTCATCGCCGTGGAAGACCAGGCCCCGGGTGCCCCGGCGGGCCAGGACGCCCGCGACCAGTGCCGCGATCCGCGGGTTCGCGATACCCACCGCCTGAGCTGCCGGACGCGCCGGGTTGGCCAGCGGTCCGAGGAAGTTGAACGGGGTCTGGATGCCGAGCTGGCTGCGGGCGGCCCCGGCATGCCGCAACGACGGGTGGTAGAGCGGAGCGAACAGGAAGACGATGCCGGCCTGCGCCAGCACGGCGGGCTGATCCTCGGGCCGGACGTCGAGCGCCACGCCGAGCGCCTCCAGGACGTCGGCGGCGCCACAGGCCGACGACGCCGCCCGGTTGCCGTGCTTGACCACCGGAACGCCGGCGGCTGCCGCGACGACGGCGGCCATCGTGGAGACGTTGACCGTGTTCGCCCGGTCGCCGCCGGAACCGACCACGTCCACGGCCTCGGGGTCGAGGGTGATCGGTGTCGCCCGATCGCGCATCGACTCGGCGAGCCCCGCGAGCTCCTCCACCGTCTCACCCTTGGCCCGCAGGGCGACCAGGAAGCCGGCGATCTGCACATCGGTGGCGTTGCCGGCCAGGATCTCGCTCATCGCCCAGGACGCCGTCTCCGCGCTCAAGTGGTCGCCGGAGATCAGCCCGGTGAGCACATCGGGCCAGCTGTAACCCACCTCAGGCCGCCCGGCCGAGTCGGGCCCGGAGCAGGTCGGCGACCGCGCTGGGTAGCCGGACCGGATCCACCGGGTACATCGACACGGCGTCCGCACGCGACCAGGTGGCCAGCCAGGAATCGGCGACCCGGATGATCAGCACCAGGATCGGCGGGCATTCGGCGATCTCGTCTTTGAGCTGCTTGCACAGCCCGATCCCACCGGCCGGGTTCGCCTCGCCGTCCAGGATCAGCAGATCGAAACCGCCGCCGTCCATGGCGGCCAACACGGCCGGCTGGGTGGCGGTCTCGTACACCTCGATCTCGGGCAGATCGGACGCCACCCGGCGGCCCAGCGCCAGCCGCACCTGCTCGCGGGTCGTCCGATCGTCGGAATAGACCAGGATCCTGGCGGTGTCGTGGCTCATGCGTGTTCCTCGTCTGCGGGCGGCTGACCGGGGGTTTTGCCAGCATCGTACCTCGCTGCCGCCGCCCGGGCGGCCAGCCTTTCCTCACGGTCCAACTGCCGATCGATGCGGGCCGCCTCACGTTGCGAATGCTGGAACCACTGCACGAAGAACACCGCCAGGATGATCAGCGAGATCAGGTCGCCGGCGCCCCACATGATGCCGCCGGCCAGGTTCTGGTCCTCCACCGGGCTGGGCGGCCAGGCCCGGTTGAACGCCAGATACCAGTCCTCGGCGATCAGCTGGGGCGAGCCCATGATGATCACGCCGAGGAAGGCGTGGAACGGCAGCGTGATGAAGATCAGCAGCATCCGCAGATAGTGCGGCAACTTGGTGGGCATCGGGTCCAGGCCGAGCAGCGGCCAGAAGTAGAGGCAGCCGGTGATCACGAAGTGGACGTGGATCCAGGCGTGCAGCCAGTCGTTGGAGAGGGTCAGCGGGTAGAGCCCGGTCATGTACAGCAGGTACGGGTTGGCGATCATCAGCGCGGTGGCCAGCGGCGGCCAGGTCAGCACCTTCACGGGCCAGGAATGCAGCACGGCCACCACCCGGCGCCGGCCCAGCGCACCCAGGTTCCGCAGCAGCAGGGTGATCGGGGCACCGACGGCCATCAGCACCGGCGCCACCATCGACAACAGGATGTGTTGCACCATGTGGACGCTGAACAGCACCGTGTCATAGGTGCCCAGCGCACTGAGCAACGCGATCGCCATGGTTCCGGCACCGCCGACGCACCAGGCGAGGGTGCGACCCAGCGGCCAGTGGTCGCCGCGGACCGCGAGCCGGCGCACGCCCCACAGGTACAGACCGACCATCAATACGAGTGCCACCACGACCCAGGGCTCGAACGTCCAGGCGGTCAGCAGCCGCTCCGGGGTCAGCGGCGGCGGCTGGTTTCCCGGATCGGCATGCAGGGGCAGAAGCAACGGCAACGGGGCCATGGCGGCATTATCCCCCGCGCCCTCACCCGGCCCATCCACCGCGGGCCACGCGAGATCTATACCCCTGCGCGAGAATCGGTGGTCGCAGAGGGTGACCAATCCGCTCTGAGCAGCCATAATGACCGGGTGACTCACTCTCACTCGAGCGCCGCGGCAGCTATGCCGCACGGGGCGGTGCACCCGATCGCGCAGTCTCGCCTGCACCCCACCAAGGGCCGGCCCGACATGGTTGCCGTCGGCACCTGGATCTGGCTGGCTTCCGACCTGATGTTCTTCGCCGCACTGTTCGCCGCCTATTTCAACCTGCGGTCGATCACCAATGCGGCCGCGGCGCAGGCCGGCACCGAGTCGTTGTGGGAATGGGGCACCGCGCACTTCAACATGCCGTTCGCCGTCACGAACACGCTGATCCTGATCCTGTCCTCGGTGACCTGCCAGATGGGCGTCTGGAAGGCCGAGCGTGGTCAGGTCGGCCGCACCGGGTCGATTCTTCAGGTCGGCCAGTGGGGGCTGCGTGAGTGGTACATCCTCACCTTCGTGATGGGCGCGATCTTCATCGGCGGCCAGGCGACCGAGTACGCCACCCTGTTCTCCGAGGGCTTCACGATCTCGACCAACGCGTATTCATCGGCGTTCTTCCTGGCCACCGGTTTCCACGGGTTGCACGTCACCGGCGGTCTGATCGCGTTCCTGTTCATGTTGGGCCGCACCTACATGACCCGCACCTTCACCCACGAGCAGGCCGTGCATGCCGTCGTGACGTCCTACTACTGGCACTTCGTCGACGCGATCTGGATCATCCTGTTCGGCGTCATCTACATCCTGCGCTGAGCAGTTCGACCTAGGAGGAATCCTCGTGCGTTTCCTGACCGCCAACAGGCGGCACCGGGCCACCAGGCCGGCGCTGCTGGTGATGGCCCTGCTGCTCATGGGCGCGCTGTACGCCGCCGTGGCACCGGCCGCGCGGGTGTCGGCAGACACCGGCAACAGCCAGCAAGTGGCCGAAGGCAAGGCCCTGTTCCGGGTGACCTGCTCGTCCTGTCACGGCATGAACGGCGAAGGCACCGAGCAGGGTCCGTCCCTGGTCGGCGTCGGTGCCGCCGCCGTCGACTTCCAGGTGAGCACCGGACGGATGCCGATGGCCAACCCGGGCGCCCAGGCGCCCCGCAAGCAGAACACCTACTCCGATGCCGAGATCGCCAGCCTGGCCGCGTTCGTGGCGAGCCTGGGCCCCGGCCCGGCCGTCCCGAACGCCGACCAGTACAGCGGCGAGGGCCTCACCCCCGAGCAGCTCGCCAAGGGCGGAGAGCTGTTCCGCACCAACTGCTCCGCCTGCCACAACTTCGAGGGTGCCGGCGGCGCACTGCCCAACGGCAAGTACGCCCCCAGCCTGGTGGGCGTCGACGGTAAGCACATCTGGGAGGCTCTGCGCACCGGCCCGCAGCAGATGCCCGTGTTCAGCAGCGGCGCCATCCCCGACGACGACGTCCGCTCCATCGTCGGCTACCTGGAGACGTTGCACGCCCAGCCGAGCAGCGGCCTGACCTTCGGGGCGCTCGGCCCCGTCGCTGAGGGCCTGTTCGCCTGGATCATCGGTATCGGCGGGCTGTGCCTGCTCGCCGTCTGGATCGCCGCGAAGGGAGCTCGGGCTCGATGAGCATCGAAACCAGGAAAGAAGGCGCCGACCTCGAGCGCTTCCCGGTGCCCGATCCGGGCATCGAGGAACACGTCGAGCGATGGACGGACGCCGACAAGTCCGCCGGCGATCGCGTCTATCGGCAGGTGCTGCTGATGCTGGGTGCCGTCCCGGTGCTGGCCATCGCCTTCGTCGTGCTCTACTTCACGATTCCGCGGAACTCGTTCGTCACCATCTTCGGCATGGACTGGGACGCCACCACGTTCCTGCTCGGCCTCACCGGTGGCCTGGCGACGCTGCTGATCGGCCTCGCCTGCGTCCATTGGGCGAAGACCATCATGGGCGACGAGGAGGTGGCCGAGGACCGTCACTCCGCGGCCTCCCCCGAGGCTGACCGTGAGGTGTTCGCGGCCGAGTTCGCCAAGGGCGCCGAGCAGTCGGCGCTCGGACGGCGCAAGCTGATCGGCGGCGCACTGGGCGGCGCGCTCGGCGTCATCGCGGTGCCTGCCGTCGTGCTGTTCGCCGACATGGGCCCCTGGCCGACCGCCGAGACCCGGAAGCGCACCATCGAGCGCACCATCTGGGCTGAAGGCGTGAAGCTGGTCAACGACGTCACCCGCCGGCCGCTGAAGGCGTCCGAGCTGGAGATCGGCCAGCTGGTCAACGCGCAGCCGGAGAACCTGTGGGATCACCACGGCGCCGACTTCCAGATCGAGCGGGCTAAGGCGGCGATCATCATCGTCCGGATGGACCCCTCCCGGATCAAGATCCCCGAGTCCCGCAAAGACTGGCAGGTCGGCGGAATCCTCTGCTACTCCAAGATCTGCACCCATGTGGGCTGCCCGATCAGCCTGTGGGAGCAGCAGACACACCATCTGCTGTGCCCCTGCCACCAGTCGACCTTCGACCTCGGCAACTCGGGTCTGGTGGTGTTCGGTCCGGCGGCCCGGGCTCTGCCCCAGCTGCCGATCACGGTGGACGCCGACGGCTACCTGGTCGCCCGCAGCGACTTCACCGTCCCGGTCGGGCCGAGCTTCTTCGAGCGTGATTCCAACGGCGACTTCAAGGAAGGTGATCGGTGATGGCCAAGCCCGCTGATGTCTCCACCGACTCACCGGCCCTGGACGCCGAGCGTCCCCCCAAGGTGAACGTGTCACCCGGTGTGGCCGGCGTCGCCAACTGGGCGGACGAACGCCTCGGCCTGGCGTCGCTGCTGAAGAAGAACCTGCGCAAGATCTTCCCCGACCACTGGTCGTTCCTGCTCGGCGAGATCGCGCTGTACTCGTTCATCATCCTGCTGCTCACCGGCGTCTTCCTGACCATCTGGTTCAAGCCGTCGATGGCCGAGGTCGAGTACCAGGGCACCTACCAGCTGATGCGCGGCCTGCCGATGTCCGAGGCCTTCGCCTCGACGCTGACGCTGTCGTTCGACATCCGCGGCGGCCTGCTGGTCCGGCAGATCCACCACTGGGCGGCGATGCTGTTCGTGGCGTCGATGACGGTGCACATGCTGCGCATCTTCTTCACCGGTGCCTTCCGCAAGCCGCGTGAACTCAACTGGCTGATCGGTGTCGGCCTGTTCTCGATGTCGCTGATCGAGGGCTTCGCCGGCTACTCGCTGCCCGACGACCTGCTGTCCGGTACCGGCCTGCGGTTCGTGGACGGCCTGATCCGCTCCATTCCGCTGATCGGCACCTGGGCCGAGTTCTTCATCTTCGGCGGCGAGTTCCCCGGCGAACTGGTGATCCCCCGGCTGTACATGGTGCACATCCTGCTGGTGCCCGGCCTGCTGCTGGGACTGATCGCAGCCCACCTGGCGCTGGTCGTCTACCACAAGCACAGCCACTACCCGGGTCCGGGCCGCAAGGACGGCAACGTCGTCGGCTACCCGCTGTTCCCGGTGTACATGGCCAAGGCCGGCGGCTTCTTCTTCGTGGTCTTCGGGGTGTCGATCCTGATGGGCGCCACGATGCAGATCAACCCGGTGTGGACCGTCGGTCCGTACAACCCGGCCCAGGTGAGCGCGGGTTCGCAGCCTGACTGGTACATGGGCTGGGTCGAGGGCGCCGTCCGGATCATGCCGAACTGGGAATGGCATCTGGGCAGCACCACCTGGTCGTGGAACATCGTCCTGCCCGGCGTGGGATTGATGACCTCGCTGTTCGTGCTGCTCGCTCTGTACCCGTTCGTGGAGGCATGGATCACCGGCGACAAAGCCGAGCACCACGTCCTGGAGCGCCCGCGCAACAACCCGACGCGCACCGGCATCGGCGTCGCCGGAATGACCTGCTACGCGATGTTCTGGCTGGCCGGCGGCAACGACATCCTGGCCACCCAGTTCCACCTCTCGCTGAACGCGGTCACCGAGTTCATGCGGGTGGCGGTCTTCGTGGCCCCGATCATCGCCTTCATCATCACCAAGCGGATCTGCATCTCGCTGCAGCGTGCCGACGCCGAGCGCGTCCTGCACGGCAGTGAGACCGGCATCATCGAGCGGGCACCGGACGGCGGCTACTCCGAGCCGCATCGTCCGATCACGGTCGACGAGAAGTTCACCCTCACCCAGCACCTGCAGGGCAAGGCGCTGGACGTGGCTCCGGCCACCGACGCACGCGGGGTGGCCGAGAAGGGCGCGGGCGTGAGCAAGTGGCGCGCGCTGCTCTCGCGTTGGTACTTCGCCGGGGTGATCAGCAAGCCGACCTCCGGCGAGATCGCCGAGGCCGATCACCATGCCGAGGGTCACGACGACCATCAGGTTCCCGCCGGCGACAAGCCCAGCGAGATCACTCACTGATCGCCTGAAGCACGACAAGCGGTGCCGCCGAGATCTTCTCGGCGGCACCGCTGCGTTAGGGCCCCACTCCCCCACCTGGACCTGACTGGTGCGTGCTGGCCCGGCCCGCGCCTCAGCCCGATGCACCGCGATACCATCTGCCGGTGCGCTTCCTGAATCCGATGCCGTCCCATGACCTCACCTACGACGATGTCTTCATGGCACCGCGGCGTTCATCGGTCGTCTCCAGGCTCGACGTGGACCTGACCAGCACCGACGTCCTGCGTCTCCCGCTGCCGCTGGTGGTGGCCAATATGACCGCGATCTCCGGCCGCCGGATGGCCGAGACGGTGGCCCGCCGAGGTGGCATCGCGATCATTCCGCAGGACCTACCGACGGCCATCGTGGCCGAGACGATCGCCCGGGTGAAGGCGGCACACACCGTCTTCGACACCGCGGTGCACGTCGATCCCAGCACGACCGTCGGCGAGGCCCTGAACCTGCTGCCCAAGCGTGCCCACGGCCTGGTGGTGGTCGTCGAGGACGGCGTCCCGGTCGGCCTGCTGGGGCCGTCCGAGGCGGCGGGACTGGACCGGTTCGTGCAGGTTCACGAGGCGATGTCGACCGACCTCACGCTGGTCGACCCGGAGACATCGCCGGCGGACGTCTTCGAACTGCTCAGCGCCCGCCGGCACCGGGTGGCGCTGGCTGTGCGCGACGGCAAGCTGGCCGGCCTAATGACCAGCAAGGGCGCCCTACGCGCCACTCTCTACCCCCCGGCCCTGGACGCCTCCGGCCGACTCCGCGTCGGTGCCGCGGTGGGCATCTCGAAGGACGTCGAGCGACGAGCCGCCGAGCTGCTGGACGCCGGCGCCGACGTCCTGGTGATGGACACCGCGCACGGCCACCAGGAGCGGATGATCGAGGGTCTGCGGCTGATCCGCGTCATGCTGACCGCCCGCGGCAGTTCCGTGCCGCTGGTGGCCGGCAACGTCGTCACCGCCGAGGGCACGGCCGACCTGATCGAGGCCGGTGCCGACGTGGTGAAGGTGGGCGTCGGGCCGGGTGCCATGTGCACCACTCGGATGCAGACCGGTGTGGGTCGTCCGCAGTTCTCGGCGGTGCTGGAATGCGCCGCCGAGGCCAACGCCAGCGGCAAGGCGATCTGGGCCGACGGCGGCGTCCGGCACCCACGCGATGTGGCGCTCGCGCTGGCCGCCGGCTCGGGTGCGGTGATGATCGGTTCGTGGTTCGCCGGCACCCATGAATCAGCCGGCGACCTGGTCACCGACCACGACGGACGTCCCTACAAGGAGTCGTTCGGCATGGCGTCGGCCCGCGCGGTGCGGATGCGGACCCGCGAGCAGTCCCGCTTCGAGCGGGCCCGGGCGGCCCTGTTCGAGGAGGGCATCTCGCACTCCCGGATGTACCTCGACCCTGCTCGTCCCGGTGTCGAGGACCTGATCGACTTCATCGTCGCCGGCGTCCGCTCCAGCTGCACCTACGCCGGCGCCCGGACCCTGCCCGAGTTCGCCGCCAACGCGGTCGTCGGCATCCAGTCCGCGTCCGGTTTCAACGAGGGACGCCCCCTGCACGTCAGCTGGTGACACCCCGGCGTCTCCCGTCCACCAAAGCCCTCCCTAACTATCTCTGCCCTCCCGTATGTGGGAGGGCAGAGATAGTTAGGGAGGGCTCTATCGGCATGCGGCAGAAGGGCATACGGGGACGGCTAGCGGGAGGCCTTGCGGAACGGCCGCGCCGCCAGCGCACGGCGAATCCGGGACTCCACCAGGCCGGGCGACTGCAGGTCCTTCCAACACCAACGGACGACGCAGTAGCCCTCGTCCACGAAAGCCTGCTGCCGCTGCTTCTCCGCCTCAATCACCGCTCGGGGGTCGTCGCCGTACGTCCCGTCGTACTTGCTGCCACCGTCATACTCGCCGATGATTCCGTCGCCCCAGTCGAAGTCCGGCCTGCCCAGAAAGCGACCACCGGCGGTGAACTGGTCCACCTGCAACTGCGGGATCGGAATATTCGCCAGTCGCATCCTGGCCCGACTGTGCGACTCTCCGAAGCTTTCGCTTGCCGGGTCGCCGAAGGCAACAGCCTGGGCCGCTCGGGCATGACCGTAGCCGCTCGGGGTGGCCAGGTCTTCACGCTCCACTCCGCGCCGCAGCGCTGCATCAACGACCGCCACCGCGTCGGGGAAGGACAGCCGCCTCGCCAGATCGGTGACCGTTCGGCGCAGGCTGGTGGTCGGAAGTCCATCAATCAGGTCCGCGTCATCGTCGTCCAGGATCGCCGGAGTGGCTTGGAGCAGCCGATTCCGGGTGTGCCTGCCGCCCATCGTCCGAACCACCTGCACCGGCAGCGCGTCCACGATTCGCACGGGCAGTCCGTGCAGGATCGCCGCCGACTGAAACGCGAAGTAGGTGCCGCGATTGATCGCCAGCGCCGCAGCGTCCACTCTGCGGCGATGCAGCTCCCAGGGCGCTAGGCTCTCGGTCGGCATCACGACGCCACGTCGCAACCTCACCAGCTGCCCTGACCGCAGGGCGGAATCCATTCCCTTGCGGTCACACGATTGGTCGTGCATCCACGACTTGGTGGTGTAGACGGTCATGTCCTCACCTTGGACATCAACAGCCCGGATCATTCATCAACGGATCCGCCCTGTGGATAAGTTCCTGTCGAGTGAGCCCGGCAAGCGCCCTAAAGCCCTCCCTAACTAGTTCTGCCCTCCCGCATGCGGGAGGGCAGAACTAGTTAGGGAGGGCTTTAGGGGGACGGGTGTGACTCCCGGTCCCAGGCTCAGTGCTGGTAGTCGCCGCGGTAGTATTCGAACACCCAACCACTGAGGGCCCAGATGCCGAGGCAGACGGCGAGGATGCTGATCCACCAGCCGAAGACCGGGCCGAGGGCGAGCAGTTGGACGGTGAGCGCCACCCAGAAGGGCCAGATGCTCTTCGGCGGGAAGAAGCCCAGGGCGCCGGCACCTTCGGCGATCTCGGCGTCCTTGCGATCCTCCAACCGGGCGTCCATCTTGCGGGACAGGTTGAACACGTAGAACGCGACCATCGTGAACAGCAGCACCGTCATGATCAGTGCGACGGTGCCGATGATCTCGTGGGACATGAACCAGT
>JBDHZN010000032.1:0-21220 GCA_039811845.1 Micropruina sp.
AGATCCTGAAGCGGTTCGCCAACCCGTTCCTGCCCGACACCACCCTGCGGGTCGGACGCGGACCGCTGCGCAAGCTGAGCCGGCACGACCGGTTCATCTCCCCGGCGTCCCAGCTGGCCGAGCGGGGCATGTCCTGCGACGGCCTGCTGGCCGCCATCGGTGCCGGGCTCCGCTTCGACACCACCGAGGACCCGGAGGCCGTCGAACTACAGCGTCTGCTCGGCGAACTCTCCCCGGAGGACGCGGTCGCCCAGATCACCGGCCTCGCCCCCGATCACCCGCTCTACCCCGCGGTGCTCGAGGTCTTCGCCCAACGCCAGGCCTGACCACCGCACCCATCGGACGGCGCCCCGGGACTCCCGGGGCGCCGTTTCGCACGTCCGGGGACGGTTCTTCCGCGTTCGAAAATCGCATGTCCGGGGACGGTTCTTCCGCGTTCGAAAATCGCACGTCCGGGGACGGTTCTTCCGCGTTCGAAAATCGCACGCGGAAGAACCGTCCCCGAAGATGCGAAACTCGAACTTTCGAGAACCGTCCCCGGGTGTGCGAGCCGTCCGGCTGACACGGACGCGGGGGCGCGGTCGGCGAGGACTACAGTGGGACGGCTTCAAAATCGTCAACCGGAGGATTCGCCATGTCCGCCCCGTCCACCGCGGCCGTCGTCGCCGAGGCAGCCCTGCCCGACGGCGGGCAATTGCGCATCCTGCGGGTGGACGCCTCGCGCGCGTCCGACGTCGTCCCGATCGTGCACGCCGCCTTCGCGGCCCGTCCGCCGGTCGAGCCGCCAGCCGCGGCCCTGGCGGACACGGTCGACACCATCGCCGAGAAGCTGGACGGCGGGTTCGGCGTCCTGGGCGAACTGGACGGCGAACCGGCCGCGGCACTGATCGTCGAACTGGACGGCGACGACGCGATCATCACCCGGGTCGCGGTGCACCCCGGCCATCAGCACCGCGGCATCGCGAACGCCCTTGTCGGCTGCACGATGGACCTGCTCGCGCTGCGCGGCACCCGCTGGCTGACAGTGGCCGTCCGCACCGAGTTCCCGGCGCTCGGACGGTGGTGGCGCCGCCACGGCTTCGTGCCGACCGGCGAACGGCCACCGCTGGAGATCCTGCGCCGCACCCTGCCGGTGATGGCCGAGGCCGCCACCGCGGACGCCATGCGCGCCCTCGGCGAGCGGCTCGCCACTTTGTTGCGGGCCGGCGACGTGATCATCGCCACCGGTGACCTGGGCGCCGGCAAGACCACCCTGACCCAGGGCATCGGCGCCGGGCTCAACATCGCCGGCCCGGTGATCTCACCCACCTTCGTGCTGTCCCGGGTGCACCCGGCCGTCGCCGGCGGACCCGCCCTGGTGCACGTCGATGCCTACCGACTGGGCAGCTTCGACGAACTCGAAGACCTCGACCTGGAAGCGTCCCTGCCCGACGCGGTCACCCTGATCGAATGGGGCGGCGGCATCGCCGAGGGGCTGGCCGACGACCGGCTCGAGATCGACATCCGGCGCGGACTCGACCCCGAAGACGAGACCCGGCTGGTGTTCCTGTCCGGCATCGGGGCGCGCTGGGCCGACGGACAACTGGAGGAACTGCGATGAGCTCCACGCTGACGCTGGGTATCGACACCTCGACCGACGTCCGGACCGGCTTGGCCGACCAGACCGGAATCCTGGCCTCCTGTGCCGTGACCGACAGCCGCGCCCACGCCGAACAGCTGATGCCGCTGGTGAACGCCACCCTCGCCGAAGCCGGCCGGACGCTGGACGACCTCGGCCTGATCGTGGTCGGTGTCGGTCCCGGCCCGTTCACCGGGCTGCGGGTGGGTGTGGTCACCGCGCAGACGCTGGGGTTCGCCCTCGGGGTGCCGGTGCGCGGCGTCTGCTCGCTGGATGCCGTTGCCGCCGGTCATGTCGCGGCCGGTAATCCCCGCGGTGAGTTCCTGGCCGTCTCGGACGCCCGCCGGCGCGAGGTGTACTGGGCCCGCTACGCCACTGACGGACGCCGCGTCGACCCTCCGGCTGTGTCCCCGGCGTCCGAGTTGCCCGAACTGCCTGTTGTCGGGCCGGGTGCCGGCCTTGCCGGCGGTACGCCGTCCCCGCTGGTCGGCGGTGTCCTGGCGCTGGCCGGCCCGGAGTTGCCCGAAGTGGGGTTGTCGCCGCTGTACCTGCGCCGTCCGGACGCCACGGTGCCGACCAACCGCAAGTCGACGCTGCTGCAGCCGCGACTGGCGCGCGGGCTGGCCCGATCGTGACCGAGGCTGCTGTGCTGGAGCGGGCTGTGGACGAGGTGGCGATCCGGCGCGCGGAACCGGCCGATCTGGACTCGATCCTGACGCTTGAGGTCACCGGTTTCGATGCGGCGTCCCGGTGGAGCGCGGAATCCTGGAAGGCGGAACTGACCGGCGCCGACCGGTGTGTTCTGGTCGCCGACCGCCGGTTGGGTTCGTCGGAGCCAAGCTTGTCGGACCCGGATTGGTCGTCGCAGGGGTCTCGACAAGCTCGACCAACGGATGCTCGGGTGTCTCGACAGGCTCGACCGACGGAGGTTGGGTTGCTCGGCGTCGCGACCTTCCAGCTGGTCGCCGATACCGCCGACCTGCACCGCGTCGTGGTCGCCCCCGACCAGCGCGGACGGGGCATCGGCCACGCTCTGGTCGAAGCCGGAATCGCCTGGGCGGCCGAGCGGCACGGACAGCGGATGTTGCTCGAAGTCGACCATGACAACGTCCCAGCCCTGGCGTTATACGAAGGGCTGGGTTTCCTGGAACTGGCCCGCCGCAAGGACTATTACGGTGCCGGCCGGCACGCGCTGGTGATGCAGCGCGAACTCGTCCGAGTCGATGGGACGGTGCCGGCGACGAACGACGGTGTAGGGAATGGAGAGTTGATCCGATGAGCGGTCCGTTGGTGCTGGGCATCGAATCGTCCTGCGACGAGACCGGGGTCGGCATCGTGCGTGGGCACGAACTGCTGGCCAACGAGGTGGCGTCGTCGGTCGAGCAGCACGTCCGTTACGGGGGAGTGGTGCCCGAGATCGCTTCGCGCGCCCACCTGGAGGCGATGCGTCCGGCCTTGGAGCGGGCGCTGGCCACCGCCGACGTCGACCTGACCGAGCTGGACGGCATCGCCGTCACCGCCGGACCGGGCCTGATGGGTGCCTTGGTGGTCGGTTTGTCGGCGGCGAAAGCCCTGGCCGTCAGCCTGAACAAGCCGCTGTTCGGGCTGAACCACCTGGTCGGTCACGTCGCGGTCGATCTGCTCGACCACGGCCCACTGCCCGAGCCCTGCGCGGCGCTGCTGGTCTCCGGCGGCCATACCTCGCTGCTGCTGGTCCGCGACATCACCGGTGACATCGTCGAACTGGGTTCGACCATCGACGACGCCGCCGGTGAGGCCTACGACAAGGTGGCCCGGGTGCTCGGGCTGGCCTACCCGGGCGGTCCGGTGATCGACGCCGCGGCCGCCGACGGCGACCCCAAGGCGATCGCCTTCCCGCGCGGTCTGACCGCCCAGAAGGACCTGGTCAAGCACCGGTTCGACTACTCGTTCTCAGGTTTGAAGACCTCGGTGTCGCGCTGGGTGGAGACCCGGCAGCGCGACGGCGAGGAGGTCCCGGTCGCCGACGTGGCGGCGTCCTTCCAGGAGGCGGTGTGCGACGTGCTGACCGCCAAGGCGGTCGATGCCTGCGAGCACTTCGGCGTCTCGGACCTGCTGATCGGCGGCGGCGTGGCGGCCAACTCCCGGCTGCGCACCCTGCTCGAACAGCGGACGGCCGAACGCGGCATCGCGCTGCGGCGCCCGCGGCCCGGACTGTGCACCGACAACGGCGCAATGATGGCCGTGCTCGGCTCCGAGGTGATCAGCCGCGGGCTGCGTCCGTCCAGCCTCGACATCGGCGCCAACTCGGGCCTGCCCGTCTCGACAGTGCTGGTCTGAGCCGTGCCGTACACACCGATCATCGGCGTCCTCGGCTACGTGCTGCACCCGGACGGCGAGCGCGCGCTGATGGTGTTCCGCAGCCGCGACGGCGACGTGCACCAGGGCAAGTACAACGGCCTGGGCGGCAAGCTGGAGAACGACGAGGACGTCATCGGCTGCCTGCACCGCGAGTTGATGGAGGAGGCCGGCATCACGGTCACCGCGGAACGGTTGCGCGGCACCATCTCGTGGCCCGGCTTCGGTGCCGGCGGCGAGGACTGGTTCGGCTTCATCTTCATCGTGGACGCCTTCACCGGCGACGTCCCCGAGCGCAACGACGACGGCCCGCTGGACTGGCTGCCGATCGACCGGCTGCTCGGCGGGGGAGAACCGCTGCCGATGTGGCCCGGCGACCGGCACTTCCTGCAGCTCGTCTTCGACGACGACCCGCGTCCGTTCCACGGCGTGATGCCCTACGCCGACGGCGTCGCAACCGGCTGGAGCTACCGCCGCTGAGCGAAGCACGGGGCGGTTCTGCCTGCGAGGTGGATCAGTGGCGGACGAGGAGTTCCAACAGCATGCCGGCGATCAGCTCGCGGTACTCCTCGACGGTGGATCCTTCGACGCGGACCACCCGGTCGTAGACCTCGACGGAGGCGATGACGTCGCTCCATTGGGCCAACACGGCGTCCGGGACGTCATCGCGCAGCCACCCGCGCTCGCGCCAGAGCCGCAGGATGATCAGGTTCTCGGCCCGGATCTGCACGGCGAGGGCGGTGAACTCCTGGGCGAGGGTTTCGTCGGTGCGCGCGGCTTCGGAGAACGCCAGCCACAACCCGTGAGTGGCGGTGTTGACTCCGACGAGGACCCGGGACGCGATGTCGGCGGCCTCTTCGGGTGAGGAGGCCTGCAGGAACCGGGCCCCGACCGGTGTATCGATCAACGCCTGGCCGGGCTCTCCACCGAAGGAGAGCTGATCGATCGCCGCCTGCAGCAACCGCAGCTTGGGGCCGTGGGACTGGACCGTCTCGGTCGAGACCCCGGCCTCGCGAGCGATCTGCGGCAGCGACGTCGCGGCGTAGCCGCGGACGGCGAACAACTCGGCGGCCGCCTGGACCACCCGCGCTCGGGTGGCCGCGGCCTGCTGCTCGCGCAGCTCGGACGAATATCGACGCTTTGCCATATTGATTCCTGTATCACAGTAGTGAATACTCGACTCCTGTATTCGACACTACACCACACAGATGGGGGACCCCGATGGCTTCGATCATCTTTGCCAGCGTTCCGATCCACGGACACGTCACACCGCTGCTGCCGCTGGCCGCCGAACTCGTCGCCCGAGGCGACCGGGTCCGGTTCCTGACCGGCTCCCGCTTCGCCGCTGCGGTCGCGGCAACCGGGGCCGAGCATGTCTCGCTCACCGGCGACGCCGACTTCGACGATCGCTTCGTCACCGCACAGTTCCCCGAGCGGGAGCAGTTGTCGGCGGTCAAGGCGGTCGCGCACGATCTCGAGCACATCTTCGTCCGCCCCGGAGCCGCCCAGTACGCCGCGGTCATGGAACTGCTCGCCCAGGAGCCTGCCGACGCGATCGTGACCGACCCGACCTTTGCAGCCGGGGCCCTGCTGGTCGAGTTGCCGGTCGGTGAGCGACCGCCGGTCATCGTCGCCGGCGTCCTGCCGCTGAACCTGCCGGCGCCCGACCTGGCACCGTTCGGCATGGGGCTACCGCCGCTGGGCGGTCTGGCCGGACGAATCCGCAACGGCCTCCTGAACGTACTCACCGGACGCCTCTTCGCCCCGGTCAACGCGGCCGGCGCCGAGATCGGACGGCAAGCGCTCGGCCGTGAGCCGCGGATTCCCGTCATGCAGTGGCAGCAGCACGCGGACGCGATCGCTCAGCTCAGCGTGCCGTCGTTCGAGTACCCGCGTCCGGACGCGGTGGCCGCGCATCTGCGGTTCATCGGTCCGGTTTCGACCTCCGGCGCCGTCCAGCACGCGCTGCCGGAATGGTGGTCGGAACTGGACGGCACCCGTCCGGTCGTCCATGTCACCCAGGGCACCATCGCCAACACCGACCTGAACGAGCTGATCCGGCCGACCATTGACGCCTTCGCCGACCGCAAACCCCTGGTCGTGGTCGCCACCGGTGGTGCCCCGGCCGACAGCCTGGGGGCGCTGCCGGGCAACGTCCGGGTCGCCGAGTTCCTGCCCTACACAGAGTTGCTGCCACGGACCTCGGTGATGGTCACCAACGGTGGCTACGGCGGCGCTCAGTTCGCGCTGCGGCACGGGGTGCCGCTGGTGGTCGCCCCGGGCAAGGAGGACAAGATCGAGGTGGCCGCCCGGATCGCCTGGTCGGGCGTCGGCGTTCGCCTACGGACCCAGCGGCCCACTCCGGGGCAGCTCCGTCGCGGTGTCGAACGGGTGCTGGCCGACCCGTCCTACCGACGGGCGGCGCAGCGGGTGGGTGCCGAGATCACTGCATCGCCCGGCGCGGTGGGGTTCGCCCACCAACTGGACTCGGTGATCGCGGAGCGGTCGGCTCAGTCGCCTTCGCTGCTACCCAGCGCCGGATCGTCGGTGTCCCGGCCGACGCGGCCCGGCATCAGCATGCCGGCGGCGTAGGCGCCGACCAGCAGCGCACCCCACACCCAGGCCGCCACGTCGCCGCCGACCAGGAACGGGAAGTTGGCCACCGAGATACCGAGCACCAGCAGCAGGCCGACACCACCCAGGACGGCGGCCGTGGTGACCTGTCCGCTGGGGGCGGCGTTCGCCACACCGCGCAGCTTCGAGCCGTAGATGACGACGGCGAAGCTGGTCAGCGTCATCATCACGATCACGCCCAGGGCGCCTGCGCCCGAGTACCAGGTGTAGATCTCGGTCACCGGGTCGAGCTGGGCCACCGCCGAGACGATGACGATGGCCGAGGTGATGCCGCTCACCCACAGCGAGGCCCGCGATGGCGCCCGGTGCCGGGGATGCACCTCGGCCAGGCTGCTCGGCAGCACCGCCCGCTGGCCCAGCGTGAACAGGTACCGGGTGACGATGTTGTGGAAGGCCAGCATGCAGGCGAACATGCTGGACACCACCAGCACCTGCACGACGTCGGCCATGATCGGGCCGACCACTTCGCCGGCCAGCCCGATCACCACATGGTCCGGGCTGTCCGTCGCGGCCTGGACGGCAGCGTCCGCGCCGAGCCCCGAGATCACCAGCCAGGCCGACAGCGTGTACAGCACACCGACGCCGAGGACGGCGATGTAGGTCGCCCGCGGCACGGTGCGGACGGGGTCGCGGGCCTCGTTGCGGAACACCGCCGTCGCCTCGAAGCCGAAGAAGCCGAGGAAGGCGAACAGCAGGCCCAGCCCCGGGGCGCCGGACAGCGCCTCGGCCGGGCTGAACGCGCGGCCGACCAGTTCGCGTCCGGAGAACAGGACGCCGAGGTCGATCGCCACCACGGCGACCACCTCGAGCACCAGGACGACGCCGAGCACTTTCGCGGAGAGATCGATGTCCCGGTAGCCCAGCAGCCCGACAATCACCAGCATCACGCCCGAGATCAGCCACCAGGGCAGGCTGGCGCCCGTCCAGAGCTCGATCAGGTTGCCGGTCTGGACGCCGAGGTAGCAGGTCATCGACACCGTCAGCAGCACATACGACAGCAGCGCGATGGACGCCGCCCCCAGCCCGGCGCGATGGCCGAGGCCGCGATCGATGTAGGAGTAGAAGGCCCCGGCGTCCGGCACGTGCGGCGTCATCCAGGAGAAGCCCACCGCGAAGAGCAGCAGGATCAGCGTGGCGACCAGGATCATCAGCGGTGCGCCGATCGAGCCGGAGACGCCGATGATGATCGGGAAGTTCGCCGCGACGACGGTGATCGGGGCGGCCGCGGCGATCACCATGAAGACGATCGAGGTGACGCCGAGCCCGCGATGCAGGTCGGTGTCCTGAGTGTCGGCCGGGCGCTGCGGAGTGGTGGTCATCGGTGGCCCCTTCAGCCGCGGCGGATGGTGACGGCGGCCCCGTGGGCCGGCAGGTCTTCGGCGTGGGACAGCGTCTCGATGTGCGACGCCACCGCGGCGAGCCCGGTCTCGTCGTACTCGATCAGGTGGACGCCGCGCAGGAACGTCTGCACCGACAGGCCGCTGGAGTGGGCGGCCGCGCCGCCGGTGGGCAGCACATGGTTGGAGCCCGCGCAGTAGTCGCCGAGCGCGACCGGCGCGTAGCCGCCGACGAAGATGGCGCCGGCGTTGGTGACCCGGCGGGCCACCGCGGCGGCGTCCCGGGTGTGGATCTCGAGGTGTTCGGCGGCGTAGGCGTCGACGACCCGCAGCCCGGTGTCGAGGTCATCGACGATCAGGATCGCCGACTGGGGTCCGCCGAGCGCTTGGGCGATCCGTTCGCTGTGCTTGGCGGCCGGAGCCTGGGCGTCGAGGGCCGCGGTGACGTCGGCTGCCAACTCGGCGGACGTGGTGACCAGCACCGAGCCCGCCATCACGTCGTGTTCTGCCTGGCTGATCAGGTCGGCGGCCACCCAGGCGGCGTTGGCGGAGTCGTCGGCGAGGATCGCGATCTCGGTCGGGCCCGCTTCGGAGTCGATGCCGATGACGCCGCGCAAGGCACGTTTGGCGGCGGCCACCCAGATGTTGCCGGGCCCGGTGACCATCACCACCGGCCGGCAGATCCAGCCGCCGTCGGCGTCCCGGACGCCGTAGGCGAAGGCGGCGACCGCCTGTGCGCCGCCGACCGCGTAGACCTCGTCGACGCCGAGCAGTTCGGCGGCGGCCAGGATGGTCGGGTGCGGCCAGCCGCCGTTGCCGGCCTGCGGGGGCGAGGCGAGGGCCAGCGAGCCGACCCCGGCCTCTTGCGCGGCGACCACGTTCATCACCACCGAGCTCGGATAGACCGCCCGTCCGCCCGGCACGTAGAGGCCGACCCGGGCGACCGGTAGCCAGCGTTCCACGACCCGGGCTCCGTCGCCCAGCACGGTGGTGTGCTCCTGCCGCTGTTGATCGCGGTGCACCAGGCGAGCCCGCCGGATGGACTCGACCAGGGCCGTCCGGACGCCGGGGTCCAGGTCGTCGAGGGAGGTCCGGAGCACCTCGGCGGGCACTCGCAGCGCCGGCGGCCGGACGCCGTCGAACGCCTGCGCGTACTCGTCCAGAGCCGCCAGCCCCCGATCGCGGACGGCGTCGATGATGGGCTGCACCTTGGCCAGCGCGGAGTCGATGTTCACTTCGGCGCGCGGAACCACGTCGTCGAGTTCGAACTGCGTGCCGCGCAGATCGCGGACGGTGATCATGCCGGTTCCTTCCCGATCGGACCGGGCCCAGAGCCGTGCGTCCGAAAATTCCTGATCAAGTGTTCAGATTGATCAAATGTTCAGGCTGCTGTGCGTGGGTGTCAAGGCCTGTAATGATGATGTGATGGGACGAGACGGATCTTCCAGCCGTCGTAACGTGCTGGAGGCGGCGGGCCGGATTGTCGCCGACCGCGGGCTGGAAGGCATCCGGATCCGCGAGATCGCCGCCGAGGCCGAGTTGTCGCCCGGCGCCGTCCTCTACCACTTTCCCGATCACTCCGAACTGCTCTATGCGGTCCACGTCGATACGGTCCGGCGTTACGTCGAGGGCCGGGTCGGCGCCGCCTCGGGCCCGGTGGACCCGATCGAGCGGCTGCTCGCCGTGCTGCGGGCAGGCCTCCCGCCGTGGGCGAACGAGCACGTCATCCGGTTGCTCTACGAGATGCACGGGCTGGCCCGGCGCAGCCCGCGGCACGCGGACCTGCTGACCGAGCTGTGGCAGGACGAGCAGACGCTCTACGCCGACATCATCGCCGACGGCGTGGCACAGGGCGTGTTCGCCGTGGACGCCACGGTCGCCGACGTCGCCGCCGGGTTGCTCGCTCTGGAGGACGGGCTGGTGCTGCACCGGATCAGCAACAACCGGCGAATGCCCAGCGACCGGGTGGTCGCCGTCTTCGCCGGGGTGGCCGCCGAGCGGCTGCACTGCGCCCGGATCGTCAGCGCCGCCGGCTGAGCGGGTGTGTCGAGCGGGGGCTGTCGCCGGCGGCCGGTCAGCCGCGGCCGGTCGGGTCGCCGAGTTGGGTCCTGATGGCGGCGATCTGGTCGGGGGTGACCCGGCAGCAACCGCCGATGCCACGGATCCCGGCGGCCGCCCAGACCTGGGCCTTGCCGCGCACGCCGGGCCGTCCGGTCCAGTTCCGGGACGCGGCGTCCCAGGTCTCGCCGCTGTTGGGGTAGAACAGCACCGGGCGGCGTCCGCCGACGGCGGCAACCACGGTCGCGGCGTCGGCCGGATCGCAGCAGTTCGCACCGAGCGCGATCACCTCCGGCACCTCGGCGGCGATCGCGTAGGCCTCGGACGCCGGCTCGCCCAGCCGCGTCCGGTCGCCGACGGTGGTCAGACTGATCCAGGCCGGGACGCCGAGCGAGGCCAGTTCGGCCGCCAATGCTTCGGTCTCGGCGAGTGAGGGAATGGTCTCGCAGGCCAGCAGATCGGCGCCGGCCTCGGCCAGGATCGCCAGCCGCGGACGATGCCAGGCACGCAGTTCCGCGACGCTCAGCCCGTAGTCACCACGATATTCGGAGCCATCGGCCAGGCTCGCCCCGTAAGGGCCGACCGAGGCCGCGACCCAGCGTGGCGCGCCGAACGCCTCGGCGGCCTCGCGGGCCAGCCGGACGCTGCGCCGCAGCGCCGCACGAGCCTCCGACACCGGACGTCCGGCCGCGGCGAAGCCCGACTCGCTGACCTGATAGGACGCGGTGATCGCCACCTCTGCGCCGGCAGCGAAGAAGTCCTCGTGGGTGGCGCGCACCTCGGCGGGCTCGTCCAACAGCATCCGGGCCGACCAGAGCCGGTCGCTCAGATCGTGACCACGCGCCTCCAGCCGGGTGGCCAGCCCGCCGTCGAGCACCACGGTCCGGTCGGCCAGCGCCGCCGCGAACGACTCCATGGCGCCCACCGTAATGCAGGCGAAGGGTGGCCGGATCAGTGCACCCCGGCATCGGGCAGTCGTTCACCGATCTCACGGCCGAGCTCGGTGAGCATGGCCGCGGTGTCGGTGAAGCAGCGGACCGGATCCCGGTCGGCCAACGCGTAGCCGGCGGAGAATCCGGCCTCTCGCAACTGGTCGGCGGTCAGTGTGCAGCGCCCGCTGACCGCGACGACCGGGACGCCGTGCGCGGCGGCCAACCGCCCGACGCCGATGGGCGTCTTGCCGCCCAGGCTCTGGCTGTCCAGGCTGCCCTCGCCGGTGATCACCAGATCGGCCCCGGCCACCTGGGCGTCGAGGCCCACCAGGTCGAGCACGACGTCGACGCCCGGACGCGGCTCGGCGCCCAGCACCGTCATCGCCGCATAGCCGACCCCGCCGGCCGCTCCGGCGCCCGGCCGGACGGCGCCCTCGCGAGCCACCGGCCCCAGCTCCGCCGCCAGCACCTCGACCAGCCGGCCCAGATTCGCGTCCAGGGTGGCGACGTCGTCGGCGCCGGCGCCCTTCTGCGGCCCGAACACAGCCGCGGCTCCGTGCTCGCCGGTGAGTGGGTTGTCCACGTCGCAGGCGACGACGAAGCGGGTGCCGGCGAGCCGCGGATCGAGCCCGGACAGGTCGACCCGGGCCACCTCGGCCAGCCCACCGCCCCCGGGTGGCACCGGCGTGCCGGCGGCGTCCAGGAAGCGAGCGCCGAGCGCGGTGAGCAGGCCGGCGCCGCCGTCGGTGCAGGCGCTGCCGCCGATGCCGAGGATGACCGTGGCGCAGCCGGCGTCCAGGGCGGCCCGGATCAGCTCGCCGGTGCCGTGGCTGGTGGCCCCGAGCGGGTCGGTACGCCGGCGTCCGGTGGCATCGGCGGGAATCAGGGCCAGGCCGCTGGCCACGGCGAGTTCGACCAGACCGGCCGCCTCGTCGTCCAGGTTGCCCAGGCCGAAGGCGGCGACCTGGGGTACGCCGAGGGGTCCGGCGACCGTCGTCGTCACCTGCTCCCAGCCGTTCGCCAACGCGGCGGCCAGGGTGCCCTCACCGCCGTCGGCGACCGGGCAGCAGCGAAGATCCAGATCGCCACGCACCGCGGTCAACCCGGCGGCGAGGGCCGAGGCCACCTCGGCGGCCTCCAGGGTGCCGCGGAATTTGTCGGGCGCGATGACGATGCGCGCGCTGGCCGGCGTCAACGCTGGTCGGGGTCGGTCGGCAGTTCGGGCGCCTGCGCCGACGGCGTGAGCGGTGCCTTCGGCTTGCGCGGCATGCCGAGCGCGAAGCCGCACACCACGCCGGCAGCGAGGGCGACGGCCGCACCACCGATGATGGTGCCGACCGGGTTGCTGAACTCGCGGGTCCGCAGGGCGTCCAGCGCCACGAACTGGCGCCACACCTCCCATCCGGCCACCCACAGCAGCCAGACCGCGCACAGCGCAATGGCGGCGGCTGCGATCAGCAGGATCTTGGCAAGCAGTTTCATGGCCGAATCCTATGCCGATGGACTGACACCGGCCCCCGTCGCCTCGACGCGAAGGCTGCGATCCGGTAGAACGCCAGACATGGACGCCGCAACTGCCCGCTGGCTGGTCGGCCCGGAGGCGGCGGACGAGCTGGCCGGGGTGGCGGCTGAGGCCGATCCGTCGTCATTGGGCGCGGCCGAGCGGTTGCGTCGCCGGTTGCCGCCAGAGCGGGCGGCGGCCGTCACCGCCCAGGTCGCGTTGCGGCGTCGCGCCCGGACGAAATTCGGCGAACGTGCCGACCGGCTGTTCTTCACTCCCGACGGCTTGGAGCAGGCCACCCGGCCCCGGGTGGCGGCCTGGCGGGCCGACCGGCTGCGGTCGACCGGCGTGGCAAGGGTGGTCGATCTCGGCTGCGGCATCGGCGCCGACGCGCTGGCCTGCCTGGACGCAGGCCTGCAGGTGGAGGCCATCGAGGCCGACGAGGTGACCGCGATCCTGGCCGGCGCGAACCTCGGTATCGAGGTGGCGGTCGGCGACGCGGTTACCCTGCTGCCGCCGCCCGACCCGGCGACCGCGGTGTTCTGTGACCCGGCCCGGCGGACGGCGTCCGGACGCAGCTGGCGGGTCGAGGACCTCAGCCCGCCGTGGTCATTCGTCGAATCACTGCTCGCCGAACGGATCGCCTGCGTGAAGCTCGGACCCGGCGCCCCGCACGCCCTGATCCCGGACGGCGTGCTCGCCACCTGGGTCAGCGACCACGGCGACCTGGTGGAACTGTCGCTGTGGTCACCCGAACCGGAGCCGGGCCGTAGTGCCGTGCTGCTGCCCGGCGGCGTGCTGCTCGACACCCGGCAGGCCACCCCGCCGCCGGCCGAGAGCGTCCGCCCCGAACCCGGCGCGGTGCTGTACGAGCCTGATCCGGCGGTGATCCGGGCCGGCCTGGTCGACGCCCTGGCCGAGCACTTGGACGCCGGACGGCTGCGCCCCCAGCTGGCCTACCTGCTCGGTGCCGGCCACCGTCCGACGCCGTTCGCGACCCCTTTCGAGGTGCTCGAGGTGCTGGACGCCGGCGAGAAGACGCTGCGGGCCTGGGTGCGTCGCGAGGGCATCGGCACGCTGGAGATCAAGAAGCGCGGCGTCGACATCGACCCGGCCGTGCTGCGCCGCAGGCTCAAGCCGAAAGGTTCCCGCTCGGCCACCCTGGTGCTCACCCCGACGTTGGACGGCGTCCGGGCCCTGGTCGTCCGGCGGCTGGTGGCACCCTGAGCGGTCGTGGTTCCCGTCGCTTGTCAGACCCCTCGGGCTCGCCAGGTTTCGACAAGCTCAACCAACGATAGTTCCTTGTCAGCCGACGGTTCGCGGCAGGAACGGCACGTCGTCCTCGGTGCGCGGCCGGACGCCGATCGCCCAGCCGTGCGGCGGCACGGTTTCGGTGCACTTCTCGCTGGCCAACAGCAGTTCGCCCTCGGGCATCGGCCCGACCCGGTCGGAGATGTTCAGGGCGAGCTCGATCACCTCGTCCGGGCCGGCGACCAGCACCACCACCGACTCGTTGGTCAGGTCGCGGGTGGTGACCACGCCGTCGACGATCCACGGATGCCGGCGGCGCAGCGCGAGCAGCGTCCGGTACAGCTCGAAGGTGTCGGCGCCGAACGGCAGCAGCCCGTCCGGGGTGGCCGGGAACGGCGGCCGCACCGCGTCGTCGCCGCCGGCCTGGTCGAGTTTGATGCCCTCGAACCGCTGCTCGTCCCCGGCATAGATCGACGGCACCCCGGGCAGCATGGTGAGCAGCACCGCCGCATGGCTGATGTGCCGCCGGTCGTCCAGCTGGGACGAGATCCGCGAGACGTCGTGGTTGGAGACGAAGATCTGCGGCCGGAAATGCTCGCAGAACCGGCGATGCCGTTGCAGCGCCCAGTCCAGGGCCCACAGGTTGGTGGTGTTCATCGACTGCCAGATCGCGTGCCACAGCTCGTATTGGGTCACCGAATCGAGGCCCGATTCGAGCACGAAGGTGTCCTTGTCGCCATGGATCACCTCGCCCAGCAGCCAGCAGTCCGGGTAGGCGGCCTTCACCCGCTCCACGATCGGACGCCACGCTTCGGCACCGGGGGCGTAGGCGGCGTCGAGACGCCAGCCGTCGATGCCGCGACCCAGCCAGTGGCACATGATGTCGACGACGAAGTCCTGCACGGCCGGGTTGGCGAAGTTCAGCTCGACCAGCGGCTGGTGACCCTCGAAGACCCGCGGGTGGTCGTCCTCCCAGCGCAGCCAGTCGCCGTCCGTGGTGCCGGGGCCGGCCGCCAGGGCGCGCTGCACCAGCGGATGCTCACGGGCCAGGTGGTTGAACACACCGTCCAGCAGGATGCGGATGCCGCGCTCCTTGGCCTTCCACATCAGCTCGCCGAAGTCGCCGTCGTCACCGAGCCGGGCGTCGATCGCGTAGTGGTCGAGGGTGTCATAGCCGTGCGTGGCGGCGGCGAAGATGGGGTTGAGCAGCATGCCGTTGCAGCCCAGGTCGATCAGGTAGTCGAGCCAGTTGGTCAACTGGCCGAGCCGGTGCCGCACCTGGTGGATCGCGGTGTCCTCGGCGTTGACAAAGCCCAACGGGTAGCAATGCCACCAGATGACGTGTGCCGTCCAGTCCATCCGTCTCCTCGGGGTTCCGCTCGGAGTCTATCGAGCCGGCCTCGGTGGCCGCGCGGGTCAGCTCCAGTCGCGGAACACCACGCCGGTGGTGGTGGCGTCGAGCACAGCGAATTCGCGGGCGCCGTACTCGCGGCGGATGATGCCGCCACCGGGCGGGTAGGTGGGGTGCAGCAGGTCGGGACGCCGTCCGGCGATGTCGGCGTACACCGCGTCGATGTCGTCGGTCTCGATGGCTAACTCGGGACGGTCCTTGGCGGCGAACTCGGCGTCCTCGACCAGGTAGAGCTTGCAGCCGTCGCGGGCGACGATCACGAAGTCGCCGTCGTCGTGCAGTACCTCGAAGCCGAGCCCGTCGACGAACAGGTCGCGGCCGACGGCCAGGTCGGCGTAGAACACCTTCGGGATCAACGTGCGGAACAGTCCGGTCATCGCCACTCCACCCTCGCTTGCTGGACCATCTCGACGATCCTCCTGCCGCACCTTTGCCGATCGAGGCAACTGTAGTTCGGGCCGGCGGTGCCGGATCAGGCGAGCTCGGACGCCCGGCGCAGCAGGTCGGTGCAGCGATGTGGCCACCTGGTGGCTCGGTCAGCGACAGCGGTTGCCGGCTGACAGCATGGAGTCATGCAGCGTTCCGCCACGGCTCAACTGATCGCCAGCGTCGATTCCGCGGCCGAGGTGGTGCTGGCCATCGCAGTCGCCGACGGGCCGCGCCGCACCGAGCGCCTCGACGTCACCCTGGACGGCGCACCGGTGGCCGTGCACGAGGTGGCGGCACCGCACGGCGGACGCCTGCACCTGCTCGCCGGCCTGCAACCGGGGACTCTGCAGATCGACTACGAGGTCGAGGTGGACGGCATCGCCGACATCGAACCGCACTCGCAGTGGCATCGGATCGAATACGCCCGGCCCAGCCGTTACTGCGACTCGGACAAGCTGATGCCGGTGGCGCAGGCGGAGTTCGCCGGACTGTCCGGCAAGGAGTTGCTGGACGCCGTGTCGAGCTGGGTCGGTGCCCAGTTGAGCTACGTCTCCGGGGCGTCCAAACCGACCGACGGTGCCATCGACACCTACCTGTCCCGGCAAGGGGTGTGCCGCGACTACGCACACCTGGTGATCGCGCTGTTGCGCGGTCTCAACGTGCCCGCCCGGCTGGCGTCGGTCTATGCGCCCGGGCTGGATCCGATGGACTTCCACGCCGTCGCCGAGGCCTACCTGGACGGCGCCTGGTGGGTGGTGGACGCCACCACGCTGGCCCCGCGACCCAGCCTACTGCGGATCGCCACCGGACGCGACGCCGCCGACACCGCGTTCCTGACCACGTTGTCCGGCTCGTTGAGCCTGCAGACGATGACCGTCACCGCCACGGTGGACGACCTCCCTGCCGACGACCTCACCCTGCTGACCGCGCTGCGATGACCCTGCTCTACGACGCCGACTGCGGCTTCTGCACCGCCAGTGCCGGCTGGCTCGGACGCCGCAACCTGCGGACGGCGATCAGCCCGCTGCACCGCACCGACCTGGCCGCGCTCGGAGTGGACGCCGACCGCGCCCGACGCCAGATCCCGTTCGTCGAGCCGGACGGCGCGGGCACCCGGGTGAGCTACGGACACGTCGCGATCGGCCGCGCCCTGGCCACCGGCGGACCGGGCTGGCGGCTGGCCGGCTGGCTGCTGCTGCACCCGCCCGTTTCCTGGCTGGCGCGGCCCGCCTACGCGCTGGTGGCCCGCAACCGGCACCGACTGCCCGGGTCCACCGCCGCCTGCCGGATCGACCTCGGCTGAGGTTGGCTCACGGTGTCGGCTTGCCGCCGGTCACGCCCAGCGTCTCGCCGCTGACGTAGCTCGATTCGCCGGACGCCAGGAACACGTAGGCGGGGGCGAGTTCGGCCGGCTGGCCCGCGCGGCCCAGCGGCGTGTCCTGGCCGAACTGGGTCAGCTTCTCCATCGGCTGCCCGTAGGAGGGTTGCAGCGGCGTCCAGATCGGGCCGGGTGCGACCGCATTCACCCGGATGCCCTTCGGCGCCAACTGCTGCGCCAGCCCCTTGCTGAAATTGTTGATCGCCGCCTTGGTGGTCGCGTAGTCGATCAGCGTGGGGGACGGCTGGTAGGCCTGAATCGAGGTGGTGTTGATGATCGTCGAGCCGGGCGGCATGTGCGCGACCGCCGCCTTGGTGATCCAGAACATGGCGTAGATGTTGGTGGTCATCGTCTCGTCGAACTGCTCGTCGGAGATGTCCAGAATGCTGTCCTGGCTGATCTGCTTGCCGCCGTTGTTGACCAGGATGTCCAGGCCGCCGAAGGCCTCGACCGTCCGGTCGACCAGCGAGCGGCAGTAGGCGGGGTCCTTGAGGTCGCCGGGCAGTGCCAGCGCCTTGCGTCCGGCTTGCTCGATCAGCGCGACGATGCGTTCGGCGTCCGGCTCATCCTCGGGCAGGTAGCTGATCGCGACGTCGGCGCCCTCCCGGGCGAAGGCGATCGCGGTGGCTGCGCCGATGCCCGAGTCGCCACCGGTGATCAGGGCGCGGCGGCCGGTGAGCCGTCCGGTGCCGCGGTAGCTGTCCTCGCCGTGATCGGCCCGCGGCTTCAGGTCCCGGTCGAGCCCAGGCTCCGGCTGCCGTTGTTCGGGCGGCGCGATCGACTCGTACCGGGTGACCGGATTCTCGAAGCTGTACTGGTCCTTGCTCATGCGAAACACCTTTCGTAGCCGATGTCGTTCAGGGTGTCTGGGGTACCTACCCCGAGGCGTGGCCAGCGAAACTGTTGCGTGACGGTAGCCGGGTTCTTGCGGAAGGATCGCCGAAACTGTTGCGTGGCAGCGGGCTCCTTGCGGTGGGACTCCGACGGGACAGCACTAGGCTTGTCGCCCATGACCGCCGCGCTTGAGGATGACGTGCCCACCGACCACGACGAGGTGCTGGCCGAACCGACCTTCGACGCTCAGCGCTACCCGGCGCGTCCGGCCAAGTTGCGGCCGGCCGCGCGGCGACGCAAGGACATGCTGCAGGCGATGGGCCCGCCGCCGTTCGAGCCGGACGGCCGCAACAAGGCCTACGTGGAATGGCTGGTCAGCCAGTCGATGCTGGGCGACTCGGTCGCGATGGCCCGGCAGCTGGCCGGCCTGCACACCATGTGGAGCAACCCGTATGCCGCGCCCGATCCGCGGGCCGCGGTCGACAAGACGGCGGTGTGGTTCACCGCCTATCCGCTGTCGCTGGTCACCGCCCCGGGCCAGTCGTTCCTGGGCGCCATCGGTGACGAGGAACTGTGGCGCACCTTTCAGCAGATCGGCATCGAGGGTGTCCACACCGGGCCGGTGAAGCTGGCCGGCGGCATCACCGGCTGGAAGCTGACCCCGAGCGTCGACGGTCACTTCGACCGGATCAGCATGGCGATCGATCCGCTGTTCGGCACCGAGGACGAGTTCCGGACGATGTGCGAGGTGGCCTCTCGGTATGGCGGCACCGTGATCGACGACGTCGTCCCGGGGCACACCGGCAAAGGGGCCGACTTCCGGCTCGCCGAACTGAATTACCGCGACTACCCGGGCATCTACCACATGGTCGACATCCCCGAGGAGGCCTGGCACCTGCTGCCCGAAGTCCCGCCCGGCAAGGACTCGGTCAACCTGGACGCCTCGCACGAGCGGGCGCTGGCCGAAGCCGGCTACATCATTGGCGAACTGCAGCGGGTGATCTTCTACGAGCCGGGCGTGAAGGAGACCAACTGGTCGGTCACCCCGCCGATCTACGACCACGAGGGCGCGCTGCGCCGCTGGGTGTATCTGCACTACTTCAAGGACGGCCAGCCGTCCATCAACTGGCTCGACCCGACGTTCGCCGGCATGCGGCTGGTGATGGGCGACGCCCTGCACTCACTGCTCGACCTGGGTTCCGGCGGACTGCGGCTGGACGCCAACGGCTTCCTCGGCGTGGAGAAGAACATCGCCGGACCGGCCTGGTCGGAGGGTCACCCCTTGTCGCAGGCGGCGAACCAGCTGATCGGTTCGATGGTCCGCAAGGTGGGCGGCTTCACCTTCCAGGAGCTGAACCTGGGCGTGGACGACATCGCCGAGACCGCGGCGGTGGGCCCGGACCTGTCCTACGACTTCATCACCCGCCCCGCCTACCATCTGGCCCTGGCTACCGGAGACACCGAGTTCCTGCGGCTCACCCTGCGCGAGGCGATCGCGGCCGGCATCGACCAGGCGTCCCTGGTGCATGCGATGCAGAACCACGACGAACTCACCTACGAACTGGTCCACTTCGCCGGACGCCACGCCGCCGACCACTACACGCTGGGCGGCGTCGACTACACCGGCGCAGACCTGGCCGAGCACATCCGCGAGACCCTGCGGCAGCGGATCACCGGCCCGGCCGCCCCCTACAACGCACTGTTCACCCAGAACGGCATCGCCTCGACCACGACGTCGGTGATCACCGCCAGCCTCGGCATCACCGACCTGGACTCCATCACGCCTGAGCAGGCCGAGCAGATCAAGGACGCCCACCTGCTGCTGTGCATGTACAACGCGTGGCAGCCGGGGGTCTTCGCGCTGTCCGGCTGGGACCTGGTCGGCGCACTGCCGCTGCCCCGCGAGGAGGTCTCCGGGCTGATCTCCACCGGTGACACCCGGTGGATCGAACGCGGCGCCTACGACCTGATGGGGGTGGCCACCGACGGTGCGAGTTCCGGCATGCCGGCGGCCCGGACGCTGTACGGTCCGCTGCCGCAGCAGCTCGCCGACCCGCGTTCGTTCGCGTCCCGGCTGGCTCCGATCCTGCAGGTCCGCAAGCAGCACGGCCTCTCCACCGGCACCCTGCGCGACGTGCCCGAGGTGCCGGTGCCGCAGATGCTGATCCTGGTCAACCGGCTCTACATCGGTGCGGCCCAGATCACCGTGCTCAACTTCGGTCCGGAACCGATCGAGGGACGCGTCCAGTCCGATGAGATCCCAGCCGGCCGGGTCTTCGACCTGACCACCCGCCGCAAGATCGCCGACGTGGACGGCCTGGGCGGTTTCACCGTCAGCCTGCCGCCGTTCGGTGGCGTCGCCACCCTGGTCAAGGAGGACTGAGCCAACACCCTCAGCCAAGAAGGCCCTCCCTAACTAGTTCTGCCCTCCCGTCGACGGCAGGGCAGAACTAGTTAGGCAGGGCCCTATCGGCCGGCACGCGGCGGTCCCGTGCACGACTGCATCGCCTTCGTGGTGGTGGTCAGTGATCTGATGCTCCGACTCTTGGCCTCGGGCTCCGGATGGGAGACGATGACCGGGTGAACACATCGAGCATGCGTCTGGCGGACTGGTGGGGAGTCGGTTCGGGTGGCTCGCTGCGGGGCGGCGTCGTACTCGGTGGTGCTCTTGTCGCCGCTGCCTGGCTGCTCGGCTGGTTGACCGAGGGTCGTGCGCTGGGCGCAATCGGGGTTGCACTGTTCGGCTTCTTCGCCGCTGCCCTGGTGCTGGCCCACTGGGGTCGCACCCGCTGGTGGGGCATGGGTCTGCTGATAGTGCTGGCGGGAGCCGTCGCGTTCGCGCTCTTCCTGAGCAGTATCGGCCTGGCCCTGGTGGCCAGCTTCGCCGGATGGGACTTCGACTGATCCGTCGGACGCCGGTTTCGGCTAGGCCTGTTCGGTCCAGCTGATCGTGTGCCGGAAGAACAACCGGTGCCGGAACACCGCGCCCGGCAGGACGTCGTGCGCGATCCGCTTCAGCTCATCAAGGCTCAGCGTGGCGTCCCGGACGGGAACCGGGGGACGCCGGTCGGTGCCGGGCGCCCGCCGCGGATGCTTCACGAACCCCACCACCGGATTCAGCGCCAGCGAGGCGACCTCCCACAGCAGGTCGACCGGCCCGGACGGCGGCGCCACGCCCACCACCAGCAGCCGGCCACCCGGCGCCAGCAGCCGGGCCACCTCACCCAGCGCCTGGGCGGCGCCCAGATGATGCAGCACCGCGACCAGTGTGATCAGGTCGTAGGGGCCGTCCAGCTCGGCGAGCTGAGCACCGTCCACCACCACGTTCGGCAAGGCGGCGCAGCGTTCCCGAGCCGCCTCGCGCATCGGCGCGTCGATGTCGGTGCCGTGCACCGCGTCGAACCGGACGGCCAACTCGGCCAGCAGCACACCCCGTCCGCAGCCGACATCGAGGGCCCGCTCGCGCCGATCGGGCAGATTGCGCAGGATCCAGGGGTGCA
>JBDHZN010000033.1:0-20823 GCA_039811845.1 Micropruina sp.
GGGGAGGACTCGGAAGAAGAGTTTGCCGAGGAAACCACGTGCCCAGTCTCGGCCTACCTCAGGTGGTCAGCAGGGTCAGATCGGGATGGACCCCTCGCAACCGAACGTGATCATTGCCCTGGCACGCGCCTCAGGTGGTCAGCAGGGTCAGATCGGGATGGACTTCCGCGCCGAACTCGGCCAGGCGTCCGGCCAGTTCGTCCAGCGGGGGATTGTCGTGACCGAGATGGATCGCGACAGTCCGGGTGGTGGCATTGACGGCTCCGATGCGGCGCAGGTCGTCCAGGGCAGCATCGAAGCTGGCAAAGGTGTGGTGCCCCTCTCCGGGCGGGACGGCGTCGCCGAAGGTCTCCTCCAGCAGCACCAGGTCGAACCTCCAGCCAGCCAGCAGTTCGAGCGCGGACGGCTTCCACGGGCCGGTGTCGGTGGCGTACAGCAGCCGGCGTCCCTCGTGCTCGACGGCGTACAGCACCGCCTCGCCCAGCGCATAGTGGGTGGCCGGCAGCACCAGCACCCGATAGCCGTCCACGATGAACTCGTCACCGGCGGTGACGGTGGTCAGCGTGACCACCTGCTGATCCGGCGCCAACCAGTCGACGCAGCGGCCGATCGCAGGCGCCGGGCCGATCACCTGGAGCGGCTGCTCGCTGACCCAGCCGCGGTGCATCAGGAACGACGGGTTGAGATGGTCGTCGTGGGCATGGGTGAGCAGCACCGTCCGGACGCCGGTGAGATCGCGTCCGGCGCGTTGTGCCTGCCGGGGTGCGTCCGGCCCACAATCGAGCAGCAACACGTCATCGACAAGCGCGGACGTGTTGGTCCGGATCGTGCCGGAGGTCCGCGCCTCGGTGCAGGTGGGGCAGGTGCACCAGGCGTTCGGGACACCGTCCGAGGCGCCGGTGCCGAGCAGCAGGACGTCCATGGCCTCACCGTAGTGCCGGCCAGGTGGTGGGCGCGTTCGAGCGCCGGCAACTGGTTCCACGGCGGGGGAGGGCCGGGTTGTCGGAGGCGACTGTCATGATGGACGCCGACTCGAAAGGGGAACCCGTGGCCGCAGCCTCCTCCTCCAGGCGTGCTTGGGTGGCGTTGTCGATCCTGCTGCCTGCCGCCGTGGTCGGCGTGCAGACGTGGCTGCGTCGCTGGGTCTCCGACGACGGCTTCATCAACGTCCGGGTGGTGCTGCAACTGGTCGCCGGGAACGGCCCCACCTACAACCTCAACGAACGTGTCGAGGTCGGCACCTCCACGCTGTGGCTGGGCTTCGTCACCGTCGGCAAGCTGATCGCCCCGTGGGCCGAGGTGGGCGAGGTGATGGTCTGGCTGGGCACCGGCTTCATCACGCTGGCGATGATCCTGCTCGGCCTGGGCGGGCTGCATCTGGTGCCGGTCCGCAGCAAGGTCGTGTTGCCGCTCGGCACCGCCGCCTTGGCCGGCTTGACCCCGTTCTGGGATTTCGGCACCTCGGGGCTGGAGACGTCGCTCACCTTCTGCTGGATCGCCGCCTGCTTCTGGGCACTGGCCCGGCGCTGGGCGAACCGTCCCCGCAGCCCGTTGCCGGCCTGGCGGCCCTGGCCGGTGGCGGTGCTGATCGGGCTGGGGGTGTTGATCCGGCCCGACCTGGCGCTGGTCAGCCTGGTCTTCGGCATCATGCTGCTGTGCCAGTCCGAACGGCGGATCGGTGGCTGGTTCGGGGCCGCCGGCCTGGCCTTGGCGATCCCGGTCGGCTACGAGATCTTCCGGATGGGCTACTACGCCTCGCTGGTGCCCAACACTGCGCTGGCCAAGGCGAACGCGTCCGTCGACCAGGGTCTGCTCTACCTGGGCGACTATGCGATGACCTACCACCTCTACATTCCGGTCGCGATCGCGCTGGCGCTCTATGTGGCCGGGCTCGCCACCGCCGGACGGGAACGCGACGGCGGTCTGGCCGCCCTGTGGCTGGGACCGCTGCTGGCCGCGGCGATCCACACCGGCTTCGTGATCTCGGTGGGCGGCGACTTCATGCACGCCCGCTTCCTGCTGCCCGCCACGGTGCTGCTGTTCGCCCCGGTCGCGGTGATCGGCGGCGCCGCCTGGACGCGGGTGGCGGCCGTCCTCACCATGGTGTGGGCGCTGGTTGCCGGTCTGGTGCTGCGACCGGTGCTCTGGAACGGGATGATCGTCGACGAGCGCAGCTACTACGCCAAATTCGTCCCGGACGCCCCCGGCGCCATGGTCATCGCCGAGAACTGGTCGGCCGATGTCGGCTTCCAGCTCACCCAGCGCGCCGCGAAGGACCTGGCAGCCGGCCGCTCCTATTTCGTCGACATCACCAAACCCGACGACAAGCTGCCCACCTACGACGGCGAGGGCGTCTATGTGGTGATCAACTCGCTCGGCATCGCGGGGGTCGGCGCCGGACTCGACGTCACCATGGTCGACCCACCGTCGCTGGGCGACCCGATAGGTTCGCGACTGGTGCTGCCGCCCGAGGCCCAGTACCGCGTCGGGCACGCCTACAAGCCGGTGGTCTGGGCGATGGCGCGCTACACGGCCGCCGACGTCCGTCCCGAGGACAAGGCGCTCAATGACGCCCGGGCAACACTGGCCTGCGGTGACATTCCGGCCCTGATCGAGGCGATCTCCGCGCCGCTCACCGTGCAGCGCTTCGTCGGCAACATCGTGGCGGCGCCGAAGCTGACCATGCTGCGCATTCCGGCCGACCCGGCCCAGGCCCGCAAGGTCATCTGCGGGTAGCGGACGCCGCAGGCAGCCGGCGCATGATCGCGACGCCGATCAACAGGTAGGCGGCGATCAGGAACAGCATCAGCGGCCAGCCCTCGCCACCGCCCAGCAGCACGGCGCACAAGGTGCCCAGGTGCAGGCCGCCGTGGATGCCGACGGCCGCCCACAGTGAGCCGGTGGCGAAGTAGAGCGCGGCCGCGGCGAAGCCGAACGAGCCGGCGGCGACCACGTAGATCGCGCCCTGCCACCACGCCGAGTGGCCTCCGTTGGAGGCGATGTGGATCACGCCGAAGCCGACTGACGAGATGCCGGCCTGCCGCCAGGGGCTGCCGCCGATCGATTGGGTCAGCCAGCCGCGCCACACGTACTCCTCGGGGAAGCCCTGCATGCCGAAGCCGAGCAGCAGGGAGCTGGTGACCACCACCCAGAGCGGCTGGCTGCCGAAGCCGCCCGGTGCCGCAATGAGCTGCAATCGGGTGAGCAGCACAGCGGCCGGGACCACCACGACGAGGCTGATCGCGGTGCCGATCAGCAGCGCCGGCACCGTGCGGGCATCGAGTGCCAGCCCGGTCACCCGGAGCGGACGCCGGTCGACGAACCTGGTCAGCAGGATGACCGCGACGATCGAGAGCAGCGGGACGGTGAGGATCGGGCCGGCCTGCTTGAGCATCGCCAGCCCCCAGTTGCCGGCCAGCGCGTCCGGTGGCGGGTCCATCCCGGGCAGTGACGGAATGATCAGCAGCAACAGATAGCTGGACACGGTCGCGGCCACCGCGAGCAGGATCCGCAGCAGGACGACCGGCCACCTCAACGCCGGCGTGGCCAGCGGTGGCCGTCCGGCCGGGGCGGGAGGAGCGGGTGTGCCATCGGTGGCGGTGGTCATGTGCCGACGCTACGGAGCCGGCGCCGGCGCCGGAATGTGCCCCTGTCACCGCCGGCCCTGCGTCCAGTCATGAATACCCGTGACCGAAGTCATGGGTGCGGCGGCGGCCCGCACTTTAGGGTGAGGCCATGCCTCGGCCCAGCACGGCCCCTGCCGATCGGGTGCGCCGGCTGCTGAACGTGATGTTCGCCGGCGGGTTGATCGCTGCCCTCGTCTCGGTCGTGCTGCAGCTGCCGCGGCAACCCGGCGGCGCCATCGCGACCCTGTTGCTGGTGGTCGTGGCCGTCGCGGCCTGGTGGTTCCGGACGACGGGCCGGTTCACCAGGGTCGCTTCGCTGGTGCTGGCCCTGTGTGGAATCGGGGTGGTCACCTTCGGCGACAACCTGGGCCTGCCCTTGCTGTTCACGGCACTGATCGTGGTGGTCGTCGACTGGAGCCTGTGGGCGGGCAGCGCGCTGGCGGTGCTGGTGATCGCCGTGCTGGTCACCTTGTTGCACGACGGCTACCAGGGTGACTGGTCGCCGATCTTGTTGCAGTCGCTGGCCAATCTCGCGCTGTTCGCGATCCTGCTGGTCTTCGGTGCGGTGCTCAGGGCCTTCGATCAGCAGCATCGTGAACTGGTCGCGGCCAATGCCCGGCTGACCGAGGCGATGGATGCTTCCCGTGACCTGGTGCTGGCCCAGGAACGGGCCCGGGCCGCCGCCGAGTTGCATGACGGCCTCGGTCATCAGCTGACCCTGATCTCGATGTCGCTGGAGTTCGCCGACCGGGTCCGTGAGCGCGATCCCGCGGCCGCGTGGAAAGAGGTGGCGAACGCGTCGGCGATGGCCAAGCAGGCGTTGGCCGATATGCGGCTGTGGGTGCGGGCACTGCATCCGGCCCGGCTCGAGGCACTGACCGACCCGCAGTCGTTCGAGGCGGTGGCGGAGGTGTTCCGCGGCACCGGGCTGGAGGTCAGCGTCGAGGTGGCGCCCGAGATCGGGCGGCTGGACCGTCCGAGAACGCTGTTCGCCTACCGGATGATCCAGGAGGCTCTCACCAACGTGCTGCGGCACACCACCGCCGACCGGGTGCGGTGCACTCTCGACCGGGACACTGAACGACTGCGGGTGGTGGTCAGCGACAACGGCACGGTGGAGCAGGAACCCGAGCCCGGCTTCGGCCTTCGCGGGCTCACCGAACGGGCCCGCGAACTGGCCGGCACACTGGCGCTGCGGCATCCCGGACGCCTCGGCGGCCTGGATGTGATCGCCGAACTTCCACTCGATCACGTCCCGGCGGAGGTGGCATGACGGGCCGGATCCGGGTGGTGGTCGTCGACGACCAGCAGCTGCTGCGCCGCGGGCTCGGCATGCTGCTCGGCACCGACGACGGGATCGACGTGGTCGGTGAGGCCGGCGACGGCCATCAGGCGTTGAGCGTGATCGCCGCGACCGCCCCGGACGTGGTGCTCACCGACGCGCGAATGCCCGGCTTGGACGGTCTCGGCCTGCTGGCCGCCTGCGCCCGCAAGCATCCCGGCCTGCCGGTGGTGCTGCTCAGCACCTTCGATGACGAACAGCTGGTCCGCGGCGCGGTCGAGGGCGGTGCGGCCGGCTTCCTGCTCAAGGACTGCTCGGTCGAGACCCTCGGTGAAACCATCCGGCAGGCGGTCGCCGGCGGGTTGGTGATCGACCCGCGAGTCGCCCGGACGGCGCTCGGCCGCGGCCCGGAAACCGGCCCGCTGGCCGTACTGACCGCGACCGAGCTGCAGGTCGCCCGGCTGGTGGCCACCGGTGCCAGCAACACCGAGATGGCGGCCCGGCTGCACCTGGCCGAAGGGACCGTGAAGAACCACGTGTCGGCGCTGCTGCGCAAGCTCGGACAGCGCGACCGGACCCGGCTGGCGCTGCTGCTCACCCGCGAGCTGGCCGGTTGAGCGACGGATCGCCGCGATCGTGCACCGAGGCACCGTCCCCGACGACCCCGACCTATGACGGATCACCCGCACCGAGACCGTCCACGTCCTGGCCGACAGCATCGTCACGCACAACCTGAACAAGACCTTCGTCGTGCTGGTCGTCGCCAGGGCGTCGCGGCTGTTCGCCCGGATAGCGGACAAGGTTGTGGAGGCTCAACGCGCCGACACGCAAATTTCTGTTGCGGCGACATGCGGGTCTGTCTATAGTACAACCAACGAGAGCTACATGAAGGAGTTTGACATGAGCCTCAATTTCGGTAAGCGCCTGATGGTTTCAGTAGGCGCAGGAATCCTAATATTGGGGGCGTCGGTAGCTCCCGCCTACGCTTCGGTGACAGAAGACGGCAACACGCGCTGCGGGGGAAGCACGCCGTTCCCATATGTCCAGTTCAAGACGAAGGGCAATCGCACCATCCTTCCGCCGGGGAGTGGTTCGGCGACGTGGGAAGCCGGATCCAGCAGTTGGTATACCGGCATGCGGCAGGGAAATCTCAGTGGTGGATTCTGGTCGGTCACGGGCACCATCACAGTGGATTTGAGCTACACCAAAGGCGTCTGTAAGAACTTCACGTGAGGGGCGGGCCTTGAGGCAAGGCGGTCTCACCATTGGTGGGCTCAGAAGGTGGCCCAGCGCTTGTCGGACGCTGTTCGTTGCGGTGGTACTCGTGGTGTCGCTGTCGGCCTGCTCTGCGAGTTCCGAGCCATCGGTGGCGCCGAGTCAGAGGCCCACCTTCGCAGGAACCGTGTCCGAATACACGAGGGCGCTGGTTGACTGTCTGAACCGGTCGGGCGTGAGCGCCTCGGTGGAAACCAGTGAGGACGGCCGGGCGCAGGCCGCATTTCCTGCCGCTTCGCGGGATGAACTGGAGCGCAATAACAAAGCGATCGAGGATTGTAGGGCGACGTTGCCCGCTCAGCCCGAGCCAAAGTCGGACGCCGACTTCAAATTGATGTACGACCATCTCGTGGAGCAGTCGCGATGCATCAAGAATGAGGGGTACGACGTTCCTCGCGTGCCATCCTGGCAGTCCTTTCTCGAAGATGTTCGTGCTGATCGGCTGGACTGGAACCCGGTAACTCTCGTGCCCGAGAGCTTGTGGAGCCAGATCAGAAAGAAGTGTGTCGACGCCGAAAGCTGGTGGTAAGGACGGTACGAAATGAAGATCTCCTGGCTGTCACATTCCAGCGGACTCGTGTGACGTGGCCAGGCTTGGACTGATTGCGGGCGGGGCAGCGTTGCTGCTCGCTGGAACAGGCATCGGGTGGGCGACTTCTGTGGTGACCCGCGAACCGCCGGAGGTGGCGTCCGAAGCACAGTACGTCGAGGTCGAAGCCACCCAGGGCGAGGTGTCAGCGTCAGTCGCCACGGTCGTCAACGTGATCTGGCCGACCAGCCGAGCTGCGGTCAATCAGGCGGCTGGGGTGATTACCGGCGTCAGTGTTCGTCGTGGCGGCCGGGTCGCCGCCGGCGATGCGTTGTACCGAATCAATGAACGCCCGGTGATCGTCGCGAAGGGACGGGTGCCCGCCTTCCGCGACCTGAAGGCGGGCACGATGGGGGCGGACGTCCGGCAGTTCACGGCGCTGCTTCAGGCGAAGGGCTATCTGCGCGCTAGCACGCGCACCATGACCTCGGCGGTCGTAGGCGCCGTCAAGGCATGGCAGCGACGGCTCGGCGTAGAGGCCGACGGAGTCGTGCGACGCGGCGATGTTCTGTTCGTGCGGGACCTGCCCATGCGGGTCGTGCTCGACCCCAAGGCATTCCGGGTCGGATTCGAGATCGGCGACGGGCAGGCGAGTGTGGACCGGTTCGGCTCAGCCCCGGTTTTCACCGCGACCTTCGGGGAAGCCCAGGCGCGGCAGGTGGCGGAGGGCATGATCATCAAGGTGACCAGCGGCTCACACGTCTGGACCGGACGCCTCGGCTCTATGAAGACAGGCCCGAACAGCGAGACTGTCGCGCGGGTCACAGGCGCCAACGGCGGCTCGTTGTGCGGCAAGGACTGCGACGCGATCCCGCTTTCCGGAACCACGCGGCTCGGCGGCGTGACCGAGGTTCAGGCTCCGGTCTCTGGAGTAGTCGTGCCGGTGGCGGCACTCGCCGCGGCGGCAGACGGTAGCGTCATCGTGATCACCGCGGACGGCGCCCGGCTTCCAGTCACGGTGACAGCACGAGCCCGGGGCATGGCGGTGGTGCAGGGTGTGGCCGCCGGCACAACGGTGCGGGTGCCCGGCCAATGACCGCGCTGGCGTGTACCGACCTAGAGTTCGGCTACGGCAAGCTGCCCAGCATCATCTCTGGTTTTGCGCTGCGGGCGTCCCCCGGTGACCTGGTCGCGATCACCGGCCCGTCGGGCCGTGGCAAGTCCACCCTGCTCTACCTGATCGGGCTCATGCTCACCCCGCGCTCCGGTGTGGTGCAGATCGACGGCCAGCCGGTCTCGTCGCTCCCGGACGCCGCCCGCTCCCGGCTGCGCGCCGCGCTGTTCGGCTTCGTCTTCCAGGACGCTGCCCTCGACCCCACGCGGACGGTCATGGACAATATCGTGGAAGTGTCGCTCTACGGCGACCTGGAGCCGGCCGAGGCGAGACGCCGCGCGGGTGAGCTCATGCTTGAACTCGGGGTCGACACTCCGGGTGACCGCAGGCCGGGCCAGATCTCCGGTGGTCAGGCGCAACGGATCGCGTTGTGCCGTGCGCTCGTCCACCGACCGGCGGTGCTGCTTGCCGACGAGCCGACCGGCAATCTGGACGACGCGAGCGCGGCCGGCGTGATCACGGCCTTGCGGAGGCATGCGCGATCGGGTGGGATCACCCTGGTGGTCACGCATGACGATCGGCTGGTCGATGCCTGCGAGCAGAGGATCGAGTTGTGAGGCGCGGCTGGAAGCGGGCTCGCCGACTCGTCCGTGAGGCGATCGCTATGACCTGGGCGCAGCGCGTCCCCACTGTGGTCGCGATGGTGTTGATGGGAGGAATGACGGCCGCGGTGCTGCTGACCACGGGACGGGCGTCAGCCGCCGAGGCCCAGATTCTGACCAGCATCGACGAGGTCGGTTCCCGGGCGATCACCATCAGAGCCGAGCCGTCTGCGGGCGTCGACTACAGCGTCGTCGAGCGGCTTCGCACCATCGTCGGGGTGGAATGGGTGGGCGCCTTCGGCCAAGCGGTCGATGTGAGTAACGGCGTCACCGAGTCGGACGTGCCAGTGGCCAGCCGGGTTCTGGTGTCCACAAGCCTTCAGCCGCTGGGTATCACCACACCTGCGGTCGAAGGCGTGGCGTACGCCAGCCGGCGGGCACTGGATGCGCTGGGGTTACCCGACGGAGCCGGCTACGTGATGGATTCCGAGACTACCGGGCACGACCTGGCCGGACGCCTGCAGGCCACCACGTTCCTGGAACCGCTCGAGCCCATTGTGATCGTGCCGCGCGATCTTCGCCAGCTGGCTTCGACCATGCGTCCGGGTGACGTTGCCTTGGTCATCGTGGTCGTGCGGCAACCCCAGTTGGTGACCGCTGCCGCCGAAGCCAGCCGCGAACTGATGGCTCCCGTCGACCCGGCAGGGCTGACCATCACGGCGTCGTCCGGCATCGCCCGGCTTCGCGCGCTGGTCCAGAGTCAACTCGGCGGCTTCAGTCGGAGCCTGACCCTGATGCTTACCGGTGTCTTGGCGGTGTTGGTCGGCACGCTTCAGTTCGGTCTGGTGATGATCCGGCGCAAGGACTTCGGTCGGCGGCGCGCCCTGGGTGCGACCCGCAGCCTGATCGTCGGGCTGATCGCCGTTCAGACCGTTCTGATCGCCTGTGCGGCGTCCGTGCTCGGCGCGGCGGTCGCCCTGGCCGTGCTGATCTTGGGGCGGGAACCGTTGCCTCCGGCGGACTTCGTCGCGGCGACGATGATCCTGACCGTGGCCGCTTCCGGCCTGGGCGCGTTGCCGCCCGCGATCGCGGCGTCCCGGCGCGATCCGCTTGCCGAGCTCAGGGTGCCCTGATCCGCGACTCGGCGCCGACGGGTCGCCCCGATAGACTGCCCACCGATGCCCAGTTCAGCTATTGATCTGCCCACGTCCACCGAATCCCTCGCCGGCTGGGGCCGTACCGCGCCCGGTCTGGCCCACGTGCTGCGGCCCACCTCGGCCGAGCAGGTGCAGGCCGCGGTGGCCGCGGTCGCTGACCACAACGCCGGACGTCCCTCGTACCTGAAGCGCGGTGTCGTCGCGCGCGGTCTGGGCCGCTCCTACGGCGATGTCGCACAGAACACCGGCGGCCTGGTGGTCGACATGACCGGGCTGACCAGCATCCACTCCATCGACCCCGAATCGGCGATCGTGGACCTCGATGCCGGCGTCAGTCTGGACGCCCTGATGCGCGCCGCGCTGCCGCACGGCCTCTGGGTTCCCGTGCTGCCAGGCACTCGCCAGGTCACCATCGGCGGCGCGATCGGCTGCGACGTCCACGGCAAGAACCATCATTCGGCCGGCTCATTCGGCAACCACGTGCTCTCCATGGAGCTGCTGGTCGCCGACGGCCGCGTCCTCACCCTCACCCCGCACGGCTCGGACGCCGACCCCGACGGCACCCTTTTCTGGGCCACCGTCGGCGGCATCGGGCTGACCGGCATCATCCTGCGGGTGCGGCTGCGGATGACCCGCACCGAAACCGCCTACTTCCTGGCCGACGGCATCGTCACCCACAGCCTGGACGAGACCATCGCCGTCCACTCCGACGGCTCGGAGAACCGCTACGACTACTCGTCCGCCTGGTTCGACGCCATCTCGGCACCGCCGAAGCTGGGCCGGGCCGCGCTGTCCCGGGGCAACCTGGCCACCCTGGCGGAGTTGCAGGAGTACGCGCCGAAGCTGGCCGCCGACCCGCTGGCGTTCAACGCCAAGCCGCTGTTCGAACTGCCTGACCTGTTCCCCAACGGCCTGGCCAACAAGCTCTCGTTCACCGCGCTGGGTACCGCCTGGTACGCCAAGGCGGGCAGCTACACCAACAAGATCCAGACCCTCACCGGGTTCTACCATCCGCTGGACATGTTCAGCGAGTGGAACCGGGCCTACGGTCCGGCCGGCTTCCTGCAGTACCAGTTCGTCGTGCCGCCGTCCGCGGTGGACGAGTTCAAGGCGATCATCGGCGACATCCAGCGCTCCGGGCACTACTCGTTCCTGAACGTGTTCAAGCTGTTCGGCGAGGGCAACCGGGCGCCGCTGAGCTACCCGATGGCCGGCTGGAACGTCTGCGTCGACTTCCCGATCAAGCGCGGCCTGCATGAGTTCCTGGCCGGCCTGGACGCCCGCATCCTCGAGTTCGGCGGACGGCTCTACACCGCCAAGGACTCCCGGACCACGGCGGCCGCCTTCCACGCCATGTATCCCGAGATCGACTCCTGGATCGCCACCCGGCGCGCCATCGACCCCGACGGTGTCTTCGCCTCGGACATGGCCCGCCGCCTCGAACTGCTCTGACCCGCGCACACGCACCCATAGAAGAGGGAGACCCCATGTTCGACGCCGTCGGCAATCCGCAGTCCATCCTGCTGCTGGGAGGCACGTCCGAGATCGGCCTGGCCGTGGTCAGCGAATACCTGCGCCGACAGCCGCTGCGCGTGGTGCTGGCCTGCATGCCGGGTGACCCGGGCATCGAGACGTCCGTCGACTCGCTGAAGGCACAGGGCGCGACCTCCGTCGAGGTGGTCGACTTCGACGCCGCCGACTTCGCCTCGCACCCGGCCGCCATCGACGCGGCGTTCGCGGGCGGTGACATCGACGTGGCCATGGTCGCGTTCGGCCTGCTCGGCGACGCCGAGGAGCTCTGGCAGGACCAGGCCAAGGCCGTCGGAATCTGCAACATCAACTACACCGGCGCGGTCAGCGTCGGTGTGCTGCTCGGCGAGCGGTTCAAGGCCCAGGGGCACGGCCAGATCGTGGCGATGAGCACCGTCGCCGGCGAGAAGGTGCGGCGCTCGAATTTCGTCTACGGCTCGACCAAGGCCGGCCTGGACGCCTTCTACCTCAACCTCGGCCAGGCGCTGTCGGGTCTCGGCCCGAAGGTGCTGGTGGTCCGTCCCGGCCAGGTCCGCACCCGGATGTCGGCGCACGTGAAGGAAGCGCCGCTGACGGTCAACAAGGAGGACGTGGCCCAGCAGATCGTCGCCGCCGTCGCCGACGGCAAGGAACTCATCTGGGTGCCGCCGGCCTTCCGCTACGTGATGATGGTGCTGCGGCACATCCCGACGCCGATCTTCCGCAAACTCCCCATCTGAGCTCGGAACCCCGCTCCCAAGCCTCTCCCCAAGAACTGCCGATTTCGTTGGTCAAGCTTGTCGAGACCTCGCCATGCGCTCGCTGGCAAGGGGTTTCGACAAGCTCAACCAACGGTGGCTGCGTCGATCGGAGCCGCGGTCAGCGCAGCGGCTCGGCGACCGTCGTCCGGAACGAGAACGTCTTGGTCGCGCCCTCGACGACGGTCAGGTAGTGGTCGGGACTGATCCGGTAGACCGCTCGGCTCTGCTCTGACATCGGGTGCCTCGGTGCGAAGCTCCGGGCGAACAGCTCGGCTTCGCGCCGCGCCTCCGTCCGATCCATCCAGGTCTTGCCGGTGGCCCGCGAACCCAGCCAGCGCATCGACTCGCCGGAGCCGGTGGTTTCCTCCACCAGCAGGGTGTACTGGGTGCTGTCCGTTTCGGGACCTGCCTGGTCGGCGTCGGACGGCAGCGGAAGGGTCGGCCATTGGGTGTCGGTCATACCTCAGATTGTGGCCTGCTGCGGTCTCCCGCAGGGATCGCGTCCGGGTCAGAAGAACCAGCCCGGACGCATCGGATCCGAGCTGCCGACCTCCAGGTAGTGCTCGGTGGCGAAAACGGCCGCATAGGCCTCCGGCGGGAGCTCCAGCCAACCCTGGATGTCCGTCACCTGGCTGGCGTGGCAGGCCATCACCTCGCGACGCCGCGCCACCTGGCCGCTGACGTCCACCTGCAGATTGATCTCCGCCTCAGGCGTGCCCAGCGGATTGCCGTCGTTCATCGGCTGGTCGGGGTTGAACCCCTCTGTATCGGGCACCCCGGACGCCCGCGCCGACTCGTACTGCCGGCGCAGCCGGTCCCGGTTCATGGTCGCCTCGAACAGCCGCGGACGAGGCTCGGCGAGTTCGGCCGCGCGGCGCACCACCTGATGCACCCGGACGTGATCGGGATGGCCGTAGTTGCCATGCCAGTCGTAGCCGACTAGGACGTCCGGCTGCTCCTGCGTGATCAGATCGAGCAGCCGTCCGGCCGCCTCCTCCACGGGAGCCTGCAGGAGGCAATGCGGATGCCGGTTCTGCTCCCAGCCGACCATGCCGGAATCCCGATACCCCAGCCAATGGACGGCTGCGACGCCGGCGAGTCCGGCGGCGCGCTGCGCCTCCGCCATCCGCCGCTGGGCCAGCGTCTCGTCCGGCCCCAGATCGTCGGGCACCTCGCCGTGTTCGCCGTGGGTGGCGAACACCACAATCACCCGGTGGCCCTCCTCGGCCGCGCGGATCATCGACCCGGCGGTCAGCGTGCCCTCGTCATCGGGATGGGCATGAACGAACATGATGGTGGCCATGGCGGCAGTATGCCGCGCCGCACCGACAGTGCCTCACCCCTGAGGCTGAGGCTGCCCCGCGCTCGGGATCTGCTAGGAGAGACGCACCACTAGAAGAAGACCAGGTCGCTGATCACCACGAGCCCGGACGCCGCGAACACCTCGATCGAGCAGGTGTCGAGCAGGATCTCGACGGTGACGCTGGCGGGCCGTTCCGGGATCTCTGCCCACTGCCGGGAACCGAAACCCTCGTGGAAGTCGGCCCGACCGACACCCCTGCGGTCGAGGCTGAGGACGCCGTTGTGGTATTCCAGCGCCACCCCGCGCACGCTGATCCGGTCGCCGTTGAGCAGGGTGTGGCGTTCCAGTGCGTCCTGTGGCAGCTCACGGATCGGGCGCTGCCGCACCAGATGACGGCCACCGACCCGGAGCAGGTCGAGCTCGCGGGGGATCGTCATGATGCTGCGCCCGCCGGTCAGCGGCACGTCATTGGCGTATTCCCAGTTGTTCATCCAGCCCAGCACGATGCGCCGTCCGTCGGGGACGTCGGCGAACGAGGTCACCGCGTAACAGTCCCGGCCGAAATCCAGCCAGTCGTAGGCGCGCAGCAGCGGGTCGTCCAGCCCGAGCGCAGGGTCGGCGGACACCCCGACGATGCAGTCGGGGGTGAAGGTGGAGCCGTCGAATTCGCCCACGAAGTACTGGCAGCCGCTGCCGCCGGCGACCCCGCCCGGGTTGATGTTCACCAGCAGCACCCACTTGGTGCCCGACCCGTTGGCCACCGGCAACTCGAACAGGTCGGGGCATTCCCAGACCCCGGCGGCCGCGTGCGCCGGGCCGAAGGTGGAGGCGTAGGTCCACTCGGTCAGATTCGTCGAGCGGTAGATCACCACCTGACGTTCGTCGGCCTCAACGGCCACCATCACCCAGCCGTCGCCGTGCCGGAACACCTTGGGGTCACGAAAATCGGACGACTCCCGGTCGAGCACCGGGTTGCCCGGGTAGGTCGTCCAGTGGCTGCCGCCGTCCAGGCTGTAGGCGAGCGCCTGGGCCTGGCGTCCCTCCCACTCGCTGCCGGGCAGGTAGGCCGCGGTGTAGATGGCGACCAGCGGCGGCCAGTCGGCGCTGCCCAGGCCCGAGGAGTTGTCGGCGTCGAAGACGCAGCTGCCCGAGAAGATCTGTTCGGTGTCGGTGTGCCACAGCGCCACCTGATGCTCGGTCCAATGCAGCAGGTCGGACGACGTCGCATGACCCCAGGAAAGGTTGCCCCAGACGTTCCCCGACGGGTTCGACTGGTAGAACATGTGCCAGGTGCCGGCGTTGTAGATCAGCCCGTTGGGATCGTTCATCCACATGTGTTGTGGGGAATAGTGCCAGCGGGGACGTGAATGCTGGCCGGCCATGGCGGAATGCTACTGGTCGTCGACCGTCTGCCGCCCACCCGGCCCCGAGGCGGACGGCGTACGGCGACCGGGCAGGTAGTCCTCGATGAAGTCCGGACGGCTGATCCTGGTGCCCGCCCAAACCATGACGACGGCGATGGCCATCAGGGTGAGCAGCGGCACCGTCCAAGCCGCGGTGACATCGTGCAACAGCCCGATCAGCAGCGGCCCGGGGGCGGCGATCACATAGCCGACCGACTGGGTGAAGCCGGACAGCGCGGCGGTGCCGGCGGCGGTGCGGGAACGCAGCCCGATCAGCGCCAGCACCATCGGGAAGGTGCTGGTGCCGATACCCACCAGCAGGGCCCAGAGCAGGCCGGCCCGAGCCGGGGCGATGAGCAGTCCGAGGTAGCCGATCAGGTAGCAGCCGCCCAGCGTGAACAGCACTGGCAACTGCGCGCGCGGCCGGGCCGTCAGGGCGGGAACGACGAACGACAGCGGAATGCTGATGCCGGTCACCACGCCCAGCATGATCCCGGCGTCGGTGGGACTGAAACCGGCCGAGCGGTAGAGATTGGGGAACCACCCGAACACCGCGTAGGCCTGCAGTGATTGCAGGCCGAAGAACAACGCCATCAGCCAGCCCAGCCTGGTCCGGGCGACCGCGGCCATGCTGATGCTCGCCGGCTTGGCCTCGCCGTCCGGACGGTCGTGGGCGGCCAGGCCGATCCAGGGCAGGACGGCGACGACCGCGAACAACCCCCAGCTGGCCAAGCCGGTGCGCCAGCCGCCGTAGCCGTCCGCGATTGGCACGGTGAGTACGGAGGCTGTGGTCAGCCCGATCGCCATCGTCGTCGAGTAGACGGCGGTCATCAGCCCGACCCGATCGGGGAAGTGCCGTTTCACCAGGGACGGCAACAGCACGTTCGCCGCCGCCATGCCCGACAGCGCGAGCAGCGACAGAGCCAGGAAGACCCAGGTGTTGCCGACCAGGCTGCGGCCGAACAGGCCGACGGTGGCGGCCAGTACCGCGAACAGGGTCAGCCGGTGCGGTCCGATCAGTTGCGACAGCCGTGGGGTGAGGGCGCCGAAGCCGGCGAACGCGATCACCGGCAGCGAGGTGAGCAGGCCCGCCTCGACACCGGTCAGCCGCAGGCTGTCGGTGATCTCGGCGAGCACCGGACCCACCGACACAGCTGCCGGCCGCAGGTTGAGCGAGAGCAGGACGATTCCGATCACCACCAGGGTCCGGGTGGTGGGGTTGTCTGTCTCCGGTCCGGCTGAGGTCACTCGCGGGAGTGTACGGCTCGGTTCCGTGCGGTCCGGGAACATACCAGCGAACAAGGTTGTTGACAGGTCAGGAAAGTGAGGGACACGTGACCGAGTTGCTGCCGGCGGACACCCGAATGACGCGGGTAAGCCTGGATGTCGCCGATCTCGATGCGCTGACCAGGTTCTACCGCGATGTGCTGCTGCTCGACGTGCTGGCGCAGCGCCCGTCCGAGGTCGACCTGGGTCGGGGCGCCGAGACGCTGGTCACCCTGCGGCATCGGCCCGACCTACCCAAGGGTGAGCGGCGGACCGCGGGACTGTTCCACACCGCGCTGCTGCATGCCGACCGCGCCTCGCTCGCGGCGACCCTGGCGTCCGTCGCGATCCGGACCCCGCAGCTGTACACCGGTTCGGGTGACCATCTGGTGTCGCAGGCGTTCTACCTCGATGACCCCGAGGGCAACGGCGTCGAGTTGTACTGGGACCGGCCGCGCAGCCAATGGAGTTGGCAGCAGGGCAGGATCGTGATGGACACTCTGGCGCTCGATCCGAACGGCTTCATCGGCGAGCACCTCACCGATGCGGCGCGTGACCTGCTCTCCACCGCACCCGATCGGCGCGGCGCCCTGAGTGGGCTGAACGGCACCGTCGGACACGTCCATCTCAAGGTCGGGGACGCCCAGCTGGCGAAGCACTTCTACACCGACCTGCTCGGTTTCGAACTCACCGCGGAGGTGCCAGGGGCGGTCTTCGTCTCCGCCGGCGGCTACCACCATCACATGGCGATGAACACCTGGAGCAGCGCCGGCACCGGCCTGCGGGCACCCGCCCTCGGCCTGGGCCGGGTGGATATCGCTCTTCCGGACGCCGACCAGGTCGCTCGTGCGGCCGCCCGGCTGCGCGACCACGGCGTCCCGCTTCGCGACGACGGTGCCGTGGTGGAGTTTGACGACCCCTGGGGCAACCTGGTCCGGCTGAGCGTGGGATGACAGATCCCGCGGGTTCCGTCATCCCGGGCCGGGTTTACGTCATCCCGGGCTTGACCCGGGATCCCTCCCGAGCGTCGAGCGGTCCAGAGATCCCGGCGTCCGCCGGGATGACGGTGTCGGGTGGGATGACGGGGTCGGGCGAGGGCGGCCGTCAGTCCTCGGCATTCCACAGCGCCGTGTAGAAGGACTGCTTGGGTTCATCCGGCTCGATCCGGTACGCACTTAGGAAGCATTCCTCCCAGCCGGGGCCGTAGTTCCAGCCGAGGCTGAGCAGCGCCGGAGCCAGGTCGGCCCAGCGATCGGCGACGCCGAGTCCGCCGAGATCGACGTAGCCGCTCACCTCTTGGTCGGCGCCGATCAGGAAGTTCGGGTTGCAGGCGTCGCCGTGGCAGACCACCGGGTCCACCGGCGGCGCGGCCGCCACGAACGCCGGGTCCAGCCCGAACCTGGTCACCCGGTCGAGCACCGACCAACTGAACGGGCAGGACGCCACCGGCACCGAGTCGTGGAAGCGGCGCAGCCCGCGCCCAAGGGCCGGCACCGTCTGTTCCGGGTGAGCGCGGCAGGCTCGGTCGACCGCCGAGCGGCCGGCGACACCGCTGGTCAACAGCCAGTGCGCGGCGTCGTCAGCCTCTCCCACGACGCTGCTGCTGAGGAGTCGGGGTGCGGGCACGAAGTCGCCGATCCAGGCCAGCCGGGGGAGTTCGGCGCCCAGATCCCAGTCCAGGCAGGGGCGTTGCACCTTCAGAAAGGACTCGCCGTCGCCGAACCGGTAGGTGATGCCGCCGTCCTCGTTGCGCCACACCGGTGCCACGGTGCGTCCGGCGGCCATCGTGACCACCCACTCGGGGACGCCGACATCACCCAGTTCGGTCTGTCCGGCCAGCGGGGTGTACCCGTTGTAGTCCGTCGGAACGGTCACGGCAGCAGCTTGACCAGCCGGGCCGGGGCGGTGTTGCGATACGACTCGTCGACGAGGTCGGCCACCTCGTCCCAATCCACCTCGGCCGCACGGAAGTCCAACCCGATCCAGCCGTACGGCCCGTAGTAGCCGGGCACGAAGAACCGGTCGTCGTTCAGCGCCGCCTCGCGGGTGAGCAGATTGGGCAGCACCAGCACCGACTGCGACCATCGGTCGCTGTCGTGGTCACCCTTGACCACCCCGCCGAACACCGCGAACACCTTTTGGGTGTAGAAGTTCGGGTGCCCGTGCGACTCCTTCTCGGACGCCTCCGGCAACGCCAGGCAGATCCGGCGCAGCCGAGCCAGGTAGGCATCTTCGTCGGCGTAGCGCCGCGGATGGCTCACGGTCGGCCTCCCTTCCTCGCGACCAGGCTGCGGAATGGCGCATCATGCCACCGCCCCTGGTTGAGCTTGCCGACGCTTGCGGGTTGAGCTTGCCGAAACCCCTTGTCAGCATCGTGCCGACTGAGGTCTCGGCAAGCTCCGGGCGCAGCTCAGTCGGTCAGCTTCAGACTGCGAGCGAGCCGTTTGCGGACGTCGTCGCTGCGCCGATGGCGGGCAGCCACCCGGGCCGCGGCGGTCGCCGGCACCTTTCCGCGGGCCGCAACCGGCTCGAGCGGCGGGAAGCCGACCAGGCCGCTGAAGTCGAGAATCACGTGGGTGGCGGCCACGTTGACCTTCACCCGCACACACCAGGTGTCGCCGACCAGGGCCGGCGCCACGAAGCACAGGTTGGCGATGCTCGTCTTCGCCGGATAGTTCAGGTTCGACGACGAGGGTGTGCTGCTACCGGACGGGTAGACGACCAGGTTGCCCCGAGCGGACGCCCCGATCGTGGTCACGTTGAGATAGGTCGCATACAGATCCCAATCGTCGTCGGCGAGCCCGACATCGATCCACGAACCGGCTTTGACGCGCTTCGACGAGTCGAACGGGTTGCTGCTGCTCGCTCGGACGACCATGTTCCGGAACGAGGCAGAACGGGTGTCCATGACCCGCAGCGGTGCGAAGGCCATCGTGGTCGGCGGAATGTCGAAGCCGGTGGCGAGATAGGTGAGTTCGGGGCCATCGCCGTAGTCGACGACGATGTCGGGGCCCATCGCGCGGCCGACCACATCGCCGGAGTGCAGTGTGCTCGGTGTGGCCGTGGTCGGTGCCAGGTTGAGAGCGGCGCCGTTGTTGTTGCGGACGGTCAGGGCGCTCTGACCGGCACTGTCCATGGAGAGCTGGGTGGTGCTGCTGGCGGTGTTGTTCTGCCCGGCGACCACCGGGTCACCGGTGGCGGCATGGGCCGTGGAGGCGCTGAGCGCCTCGATGGCGAGGGCGGCGCCTGCCGCGCCGGCCACCAGAGCGCCACCGCGCATCAGTGAGCGGCGAGCGACAGTGCTTTCGGGAACAACGGGTTCGGACATGGGTACTCCTGACCTTCCTTAGGGGCGTGGTGACATGCTGCCAGTAGCCGCTGACAAATGTCGTCAGCGTGGCCGAAACGTGACCGAGCATCGATATCGCTTCGCGGGTTCACCGTCGCTTCATACTCCGGTCCGCGGTTGGCACTACTCATATTTCCTGTGTTCCAGGAGCCCGGCAGAGATTCTCAGAATCTCTCGGGCAACAGCGTGAACGCTTCGATGTGGTTCGGCCGAACGGCAGTGAAGTGACGCCTGTCAAGCGTGGCGATCTCCGTGATCTCCAGGCGTTCTGCGAGCGCGATGACCGACGCATCCGTCGTCCCAAGGGCTAGGTCGTCGTATTGCGCTACCAGCTCGGCCATGCGTGCATAGTCGGCTCTCGTCAGGTCGATGGGCTCAAAGGCGCCTTCGGCTACCCCTGCCAGGAAGCCAGCTTCGCGCTGGGGCCCGCCGAGCCTGTCAAGTAGATAGCCGACTTCCGCCGCGACTGTTGCCGGAAGCAAAAGGCGTCTGCCTGCGAGTCGAAGCCCGGTGAAGAGTTCCGTGCATACCCCATAGTGCTTTTCCGAGCGGAACGCGGCCGCAACGATCGGCGCGGTATCGAACAGGATCACAGTCAGTTCCGGCCGAAGCCCTCGGCCAGCAACTCGTCGACCCGAGTGGCATTGTCAGTTCGCCCGTTGCTGGCGACACCCGCGCCGATCCAGGCAAAGGCGGAGTCCGGTGGCGCCGTGCGTGGCCGCGTGCGACGGCGCACTTCAGAGAGCACCTGCTCGACTTGCTCCTCTGGGAGGGAGTCGATCAGCAGATGCAGTTCGGCGCGAATCTCGGACATGGCTCAAGGGTAAGAGATCGCACCGACAAAGTGCGGAACGGGAACTCAGCCGCGGCGCCTGGTGCTGGCGCGGGGGTGACGCCTGAACGGACGAGTCCGCACGGGGTGCGATACCGAGGCTCGCATCCCGTGCGGACTGATCAGATCAGAGGCACACCTGACTAGGTGTGACGGTCACAGATCGAAGTACATCTCGAACTCGTGCGGGTGCGGACGCAACCGCAGGGCGTCGACGTCGGCCCGCTTCATCTCGATCCAGGTCTCGATCAGGTCGGCGGTGAACACGTCGCCGGCGAGCAGGAAGTCGTGGTCGGCCTCCAACCGGTCCAGCACCTCCGAGAGGGTGCCCGGCACCTGGTTGATCTGGGCGTGCTCGTCCGGCGGCAGCTCGTAGAGGTCCTTGTCGACCGGGGCCGGCGGCTCGATCTTGTTCTGGATGCCGTCCAGGCCGGCCAACAGGCAGGCGGCGAACGCCAGGTACGGGTTGGACGACGGGTCGGGGCAGCGGAACTCGATGCGCTTTGCCTTCGGGTTCGAGCCGGTGATCGGGATGCGGATACAGGCTGACCGGTTGCGGGCCGAGTAGACCAGGTTCACCGGAGCCTCGAAGCCCGGCACCAGGCGGTGGTAGCTGTTCGCGGTCGGGTTGGTGAACGCCAGCAGCGACGGTGCGTGGTGCAGCAGGCCGCCGATGTAGTGCCGCGCCATGTCAGAGAGCTGGCCGTAGCCGTTCTCGTCGTAGAACAGCGGGACGCCCTCGTTCCAGATCGACTGGTGCACGTGCATGCCCGAGCCGTTGTCGCCGAAGATCGGCTTCGGCATGAAGGTGACGG
>JBDHZN010000034.1:0-20408 GCA_039811845.1 Micropruina sp.
GTCCCGGCGGGGGTCGATCGCGGGCAGGTCGACGGGGGCGCCGCTGGCTGCTGCGGCGACCGCGGGGGAGGGGCCCACCCAGGCCAGTTGGAGGACGTTCTCGCCTCTGAGGAAGCGCTGGCAGCGGACGCCGCCGGTGCCGCGTCCCTTGCTCGGATACTCCTCGAAGGGGGTCACCTTGACGCTGCCGGCGTCGGTTCCGGGGAGCGCGGTCGACGAGCCGGCCACCGAGACAACCACGGCGTCGGACGCCGGGCTGACGCCGAAGAACACCACTCGCGCGCCTGCCGGTAGCTTCACCCCGGCCATACCGCCGCCGGAGCGGCCCTGCGGCCGCACGCCCGCCACAGGGAAGTGCAGCAGTTGGGCGTCCGAGGTGACAAAGACGAGTTCGTCGGTGTCGTCGCGCAACTCGACCGCGCCGACCACCCGGTCGCCGTCATCAAGCCGGACGATCTCCCAGGAGTCCTTGCCGAGAATGTCCGGGTTGACCCGTTTCACCACGCCGCGCTCGGTGCCCAGCGCCCAGCCGAAGGTGTCGTCGCTCAGGCTGGTCACGCCGAGAATGCGCTCGTCGGCCTCCAGCGCGAACAGTTCGGACGCCGGCGAGCCGCCCTGCAGATTCGGCGCCTGCGCGGTGGCCGGCACCGACGGCAGGTCGATCGTCTGGCCGCGGATCACCCGGCCCAGGCTGGTCAGCAGCCCGAACTCACCCCGGGCGGTGCTGGCACAGGTGCTGACGATCACGTCGTGGGTCGCCCGGCCGCCGGCCGCCGCCAGCGGTTCAGGGTTGTCGGTGCGGGCCAGAAGTCCCGCCGAGGACAGCAGCACCCGGCACGGATCGTCCGGAATCTCCAGCGGCGTGGCCTGGGCCTTGGCTGCCGAGACCGAACCGCCACCGGAGGCGAGCAGCACGGTGCGTCGCGGCGTCCCATGGGTACGGGCCACCTCGTCGAGCTCCTCGGCGACCACCTTCCGCAGCAACGCCGGATCGTCGATGATCGCCTGCAGGTCGGCGATCCGCTGACGCAGCTCGTCCCGCTCGGATTCCAGCTCGATCCGGGAGAACTTGGTCAGCCGGCGCAGCTGCATGTCGAGAATGTAGGTGGCCTGCACATCGGTCAGGTCGAACACCTCGATCAGCTTGGCTTTCGCGATGCCCGCGTCGTCGCTGCCGCGGATGATCGCGATCACGTCGTCGATGTCGAGGATCGCGATCAGCAGCCCCTCGACCAGGTGCAGCCGGTCGGACGCCTTGCCGAGTCGGTACTTCGTCCGGCGCAGGGTGACCTCGAGGCGGTGGTCGAGGTAGACCGTCAGCATCTCGCGCAGTCCGAGGGTGCGCGGTTGGCCATCGACCAGGGCCACCGCGTTGATGCCGAACGAGTCCTCCAGCCGGGTCAGCTTGTACAGCTGCTCAAGTACCGCGTCGGGATTGAAGCCGTTCTTGATCTCGATGACCAGCCGGGTGCCGTTGGCCAGGTCGGTGAGGTCCTTGACGTCGGAGATACCGGTCAGCTTCTTCGACTGGACGGCGGTCTTGATCTGCTCGATCACCCGCTCGGGGCCGACCATGTACGGCAGTTCGGTGACCACGATGCCCTTGCGCCGGGCATGCACCTGCTCGATCCGGGCGGTAGCGCGGATGCGGAAGCTGCCGCGTCCGGTCAGATAGGCATCGCGGACGCCGTCCAGGCCGACGATCTTGCCGCCGGTCGGTAGGTCGGGGCCGGGTACGAAGCGCATCAGCTCTTCGGCGTCGGCGTCCGGGTGGGCGATCAGGTGCTTGAGCGCCTGGACGCATTCGATCAGGTTGTGCGGCGGGATGTTGGTGGCCATGCCGACCGCGATGCCGGTGGAACCATTGACCAGCAAGTTCGGGAAGGCGGCCGGCAGGACGGACGGCTCGGTCTCCTTGCCGTCGTAGTTCGGCCGGAAGTCCACGGTGTCCTCGCCCAGCCCGGCGGTCATCGCGAGCGCGGCCGGCGCCATCCGGCACTCGGTGTAACGCATCGCGGCCGGTCCGGCGTCCAGTGAGCCGAAGTTGCCGTGCCCGTCGACCACCGGCAGCCGCTGCGCCCACGGCTGGGCCAGTCGGACCAGCGCGTCGTAGATCGCCGCGTCACCGTGCGGGTGCAGCAGACCCATCACCTGACCGACCACGCGGGCCGACTTCACATGCGGGCGGTCCGGGCGGATGCCCATGTCGTCCATCGTGTAGAGGATGCGCCGCTGAACGGGCTTCAACCCGTCGCGGGCGTCCGGCAGGGCCCGGCTGTAGATGACCGAATAGGCGTATTCGAGGTAGCTGGTCTCCATCTCGTCGGAGATGTCGATGTCGACGATCCGTTCGATCAGGTCGTCGTCGGCCGGGGGACGCGCCACCACTGCCTCGCTTTCAGTCCGTCACTGTTCCGCCCCGATTCTGGCCCCGGATGGGACGTCGCGCGGTCGCTGACACGCTGCGGGAGGGAAGGTAGCGAGTGATCGGACGCGTCGAGGAGCGGTTCAGTCCTCCGGTCTCGAAGCCGTCATCCGCATGACTCGATCTGCGAGGTGGCCGTCGACTGCTGCTCATCGGCGACGCCGAACGCCAGCCGCGCACACGTACATCGACTCATCGCCTCAGCGGCCAAGCCAGCCGACCAGGCCGGGCCAGCTTTCTCAGCGATCTCGTAGTAGCGATCGAACACAGCGAGCGCTTCGGGCCTCGAACCCGCCGGAGCGAAGCAAGGACCTTCCCAGTCGTCACGAACCAGAAACTCTAAGACGTTCTCCCAGATGCTCATGCCCCAGCACGACACAGGTCTTGCCCACCGTTAGTGCTCAGTGAATAGGATGTAGTACAGTTTGTTGGCGGAACTGTATTCTTCGATTGTGTATATGACGCCCAAGAGGCTAGCCGGTGTGTCGATGGCCCTAAAGATCGTCTTGAAATCCCATAAGCTGTCTGGTCGGATTCGGCTCATATTTCCACCAGCGCCTGGTTCATCTTGACCCCGTCTCGCACGCCGCCGGCGGTGTATCTGACGGGCGCGGCGCCACGGGTTGAAGCTGCTTCTTGTTTGGTCTGGTGGCAGGTGGTGCCTTGCCAGCCCGATATAAAGGTCGGGACCACGGTTCACCTCATGAGAGGATTAGGTGTGTCTCAGGGAGATTCTTTGACACCCAATTCCGACAGTAGTCAAGCGTCCCAGTAAGGAGTGCCGTCGGAATCTCCGTCGGAATATGAACGAGCAATGGGCTCTCGCTCTGCTCAAAGAAGGTAAAGGCGACAAGCAGATCCTTTTCTGTTCTCCCGGGGCCGCGCCAAAACTCAAGGGATTCTGACTCGTCGGGACCGGTGCTGTGGGTTACCGTCAATTGCTGGTTGGCCACCATTATCATGCTCATCGGAATCCTACAAACTTTCCATCGCGAGTAAATGCCGCACCCTGCCCGGACGGAAGGCGATAGACATTCAGGTCCTGCCATTGGGCCGGCGTGCCAGCACGGCCGCGCTCAATGGTAGGCGACAACAGTTGCACGGGTTGAGGTCGGTATGACTGAGCACGCGCCCCAGGTCGTCTGCAGAGTTTATGGCAACACCGGTAGCCACCACGATCTCGGCCGGATTCTCGGCTGCATCTCGACCCTGATCAGCGGAAACGTGTTGTGGTGACCCTCACTCGGGCGTTGGCGTCCATGACCTCGCCGGTTGAAGACAGAGGAGCCTTCGTGCAGATGACCTTCATCGTGCTCCGTTGAAGATGCCTTGTAGTCGTATCCGTAGTCGATCGCGCCGGTGCTCCGGTTAAAGTAGAAGTGCACCTGGGCCGGAGAGGTCTTGAACAGGGTCGACGATGGTGAAGCGTTGGAGGGCTGGGCTACGATCGGCATTGCATCACTATTGGGGATGCGACTCTGCGGTCATCCCGGTGGTGCGTCCGCGCGTTCGAGGGTCAGTATGCCTTGCTGAGCAGTCAGGACTGTCCCGTCGGGCATGAACAACATCCAGTCTTCGAGTTCCGGGTCGTCCAGTCCGCTCGTCGAGAGTCTGATCTCACCGTCGATGGATACGTCGAGTCCTAGGTCGATTGGATCCATCGAAACCTTGCGAATGGTTCTGCCTGCTAGTTGAGCTGTGGTGATCCGCATCTGTGCTTCCGGATCGCTGGAAGATGTCTCTATTTCGCCTCTGCGGAATATGAGCCATGGCGCTCCGTAGACCCACAAATAGAACTCGCCCTGTTCGTGTCCAACAGAATTTACGCGCCGTCCGCCAATGTCCAGCGTGACAAAGCTCCCAACGCCCAACTCTGAGCGCCAAATTTTTCGGCCCCGCATGGACTCAAGCACTTCAAGGGCTAGAGCTCTCAACGTTCCAGAAGTCACCTACCGCCCCCAAGCATCGCTCGAACCTCGTCCACTATCTCGTGATATCCATAGCTCTGTCCAGGTATCTCACGATGTACCTGGGTCCGTTCATCCTTCGAGAGGTGACTTTGGTCGGGTTGCAGGCGGGGCGGAGTCAGCACAATTCTAATCACCTAGGCCACCGAGCCCGCAGACTCGCACAGACCAGCTGGCTACCCTGCGGGCGCGATGAATCGGGCTGGGACGCGGTCAGCAAGCCACACGAGCTCGTTGCCTTCGTAGAACGTCGTCCCGGCCGCAACAGCCGCCGCTGCGTCGATCATCAGTAGGACCGGGACGGTGCTCTTGCGTCGGCCTACGGTCAGCGCGGTCTCGCGGTCAACGGACAGGTGCACGAACTGGCGTCGCATCGGCAGCAGCCCATCGACACGGATCGCCGCCCAGGTCTCCGGTGCGGTCCCGTGGAACAGTCGGGCGGGCGGCGTCGTCGCACGACGCCGGATCCGTCCGGGTGCCGAGTGGCCGTAGAGCGCCCGAATCCGATCACCATTGAGTTCGTGACGGCGTTTTGTCCCGGTTGCGATCATCCGCTCCAAGGCCGCGCGGTCGACGGCATCCCAGTCGCCGCCCTTCTCGCGCAGCGCCGTGAGTAGTTGGTCGACCGGCGCCCAACCCTCCTCATCCAGCTCCAGCTCGTAGAGCCACGGCTGGTGACGCAAGGCATGAGAGACGGCCCGGCTCAGGTCGATGTCGTTCAAGCTCACGAAGCGGATACCTCCGGTAGCCACTCGACATCCTCGGCAGCAACCTCATAAGCGCCCGCCGAGTCGATGTAGATCAGGAAGTGCCGGATCTTCCAGTGTCCGCCGGTCTCACTCGGCTCGGCCGCGAGCAGTTCGCCGATCCATTCGGATTGCTCGACCTCGACGAGGGTGTCGTAGGCGTCTTCGATATGCCAGACCGTGCAATGCCCCTCCGCACGGAATCGGTAGGCGCGCACTCGACGGAACCGCAGGCCACCGATGTACATCGAGCCGTTCCGCTCATAGCGGCATCGCAACTCGGCGTCTCCGCCGGGATGACTAAACACCGGGTCCTCGGTGTACGCGGACGGTGGCGGAGAGAGCGGCCCGATCACCCGCTTGACCGCGGCCGAATTCACGGCAGTTCCGTCGCGTGGCTCGACAGCCCATTGCGAGTGAGCTGGTTCGTGAGGCGAGACTCTAAGGCAGCCTGGCCGGTCCGATCGATCACAGTCCACGACGACCGCGGGACGCCCGCTCTGATGAGCGCCTGAGACGAGCGGGCGTTGAGGATCAGGGAGTTCCCGTCTCGCACAATGACATCGATCGGGACGTCCTTTGGAGACAAGGCTCCCGACCTCAACGAGCCAGCGACATCGTCAATGCTCCGCCCAGCGAAGCGTCCGCCGCTGGTGAACATCTCGCTGTAGGACTTCTGCGCGAACCGAGCGCTAGCGATGTCAGCACGGGTTGCTGTCTTTGCGGCAACACGCGATCGCTCAACGGCGGTAAGATCCGCCTCCGCACTGCCGACGTGCCGACGGGCACCAGGGCTGCTGCCGCGTGAGGTCTGCACAAACGAAGCGAGGTCGTCGTAGTCGTAGGTCGCGAGCGTTGCGGCTGCGTTCGGGCGCGCCGAAGCGCCGAGCGAACAGAAGCCATCGGCGTCGTCGATGGTGGCGTCGTTGTAGTTCGCGGGCGGACCGCGCTCTTTGGTGGCGTACGTCCAAGGGTGCTGGAGTGGTGACCGTCGTAGGTGTAGACGTGTGCCGCTGGGGGCGCCGCGGCTGGTGCCGCGAGAGCGTGGGCCGCACCGAGCCAGCCCAGGAGCAGGCTCGCAAGTGCGAGCAGCAGGCGTCGCGTCAAGCCTCGTCCGCTCCAACGAGTAGCGCCCGGAACTCGTCCAGTCCGACCGTGGTCTGACGGTTAACGTCAAGCTGTCCTCGACGGTCGCCGTGCACGCCTCGCCGTCGAGCAACACGTTGAACGCGTTGTAAGTGAAGTAGCGCTGGCCGACGTCGAGTTGCTCGATGGCAGCGAGCAACTCAGAGCGAACGAAGTCGTCCACTTCACCGGTGAGGAATTCGTCGAGAGGTGGTCGGATCATCACGGCACCCCACGGGGTAGGCGGTTGAGGAGCGGCCAGACGATGAGAAGTGCCCGTCGGCGACGCCGTCTCGCCCTAGTGACGAGTTGACACGAGTGGCACCGATGCCGAGATCGGCAGTCCCAAGCCTGTGGTCGTAGCTGACGTGCGAGACGTATCGGGTGACCGCCCCGCCAGAGGCTGATCCGGAGCAGAGGTTCGTTGCCAGCGTTCCTTGGAACGCGGCCCCGAGGGACTACGAGCAACGCGAGTGCGATGCAGCGTCCCACCCGGCGAGCGGACCCGCGGGGCACGCGCCCGACCAGACCGACGGTGATCGCGCGCAGGCTCGCATCTCCTCGGATCATTGGCGCGCCCGTCCACTCAGGCTCCGCGCGCGATGCCGCGCGCGCTGCGTAGCCCAAGGCCCCCGAGCCAGCTCGGCGAGCAACTCGGACTCAGCCGCACCGATCGGCATATCGGCGAGCCAGTCGAGTGCGAGTTGCACCCAGTAGTCGAGGCGGGAGTCGATGGCCACCCGTGGAATCGCGTTGAGCGGAATCTTCTCGACAAGCGAGTCGGGACTAAGCGAGAGTTCGACTTCCCGTGCACGGATCTCCGTGACCACATCCTCATATCGGCGCTCCAGGCAGGGCAGCAGCCCGACCGGGCTGGACTCGTCGACCTCCCTCTTGGGGCCGTCTGCTGTGCCCACGTAGAGACGACCGGCAAGCGACCCCAGCCAGACGTCAGTGCTGAGTTGCAGGATGCCAACCCAGCTGCCGGAGCCGACGACCTCAGTGCACGACATCGAGACCGTACCCGTGCATGGTGTCGACGAACTGCTGGCGAATAGCTGGAGTCCAGTTCTGCCAGTAATGCCCGCTGTACTCCGTCGTGATGAACGCTCCGTTACTCCCTCGGGTCAGTGTTCCGCCCACGACTGTAGATGGATCCGCACCGATGCTTTGGGCAAGTTGTTCATGCGGACTGCCACGAAGTCCAGCGCTGGCAGCTGGTTTCCCGACGGCAAAGGTCCCAGAGCCTGGGTCGAAGACGTACTCGACACCGCCCTTTGGGTTGTAGTTACGGAGCGCCCCGAAGGACTTCACCCTGCTGCTCGCTTCGAGGACACCGGGTACGGGGCCGCTGCCTACCAACTTTGCGGCTTTGGCGCCCATGGCGCCGAGCTTGCCGATCTTGGCGATCTTGCCGATGGGAAGGATCGTGGCTAGGGTCCAGGCGCACGAGCCGATATCTCCCTTGCTGCAGCGTTGGATGTCGTTGATGCCGAGGATTTCCTTAATCATGTCGCGGCCTGCGTCCCAGTCGGTTGTCCAGGCTGGGCCGTTGGTGGATGTCTGGGAGATGGTGCCCCCGCCGCTCATGATGAAGGTAATTTTTCGGGTTTTTGTTGTGCTTGGGTTTGGCTTACCCCGTGATCCGATTTTGCCGCCCTTCGATGGGGTGTAGGCCCGGTCGGAGTAGGGGTTTCTGCCGCGGGTGTGGCCTTTGAGGCTGATGGGGCCTTTGCGTTTCGGTTTGCTGGCGGCCTTGCTGAATCGGCGGCGGTCCCAGTCGCAGCTGTCGATGCACATGAGTTCGCCGGTGGGGTCGGCTTTGGTGATGGGTGTGTTGTTGCTGTACAGGTAGGGGTTCCATTGCAGTGGGTCGGTGAGGTCTTGGATGGGGTCGACGGTGATGAAGCGTTGGAGGATGGGGTCGTAGTCGCGGGCGCCGATGCGGGTGAGGCCGGTGGCGTCTTTGGTGCCGCCGACGAAGCCTCGTTCGCCGGTCCATGCGGTGGGTGGGGTGCCGCGGGGGTTGCCGTAGGGGTCTTGCCAGCTGGTGGAGAGGGCCCCCGACGCGTTGTTGATTTGGTGGTGGGTGGTGCCTTGCCAGTCTGATATCAGGGTGGTGACGGTGTCGTTGCTGGCGCCGGTGCGTACGGCGACAGTTTGGCCGGCGTGGTGGTAGTAGCGGTTTGCTGACACGGTGCTGGTGGCGGTGTTGAGGGTGATTTCGCTGCCGGCGAGGTAGAGCGTGGTGGTGGTGCCTTGTTGTCGCAGGATGCGTTCGCCGGCTGCGTCGTACACCATTTTCGCGACGGTGGTGCCGGCTTTGGTGACCTCGGTGAGTTGGTTGAGTTCGTCCCAGACCAGGTCTTGGTTGCCGCCGCCGGGTGCTGGGCGTTTGGTGGTGTTGCCGGCGAGGTCGGCGGTGTAGCTGGCGGTGCCGGGGTTGCTGCCGGTGGTGGTGCTGCCGGTGATGAAGTGTGGCCTGGTCGCGGTGGCGCCGTCACTGGGGTAGCTGTAGCTGGTCGTGGAGGATGTGGTGGGTGTCCGGTCGGTGCGGCTGGTGGTCTTGCCGATGGTGTTGGTGGCCCAGCTGGTCCAGTACGGTGCCGGTCCGGCCAGCGCCGATTGACTCCGCGCGCCAGCATCGCAGGTGGCGGTGTTCGGCGTCCAGGCTTCGGTCAGCTGCTGCAGCTGGTCGTAGCTGAAGCATTGATTGTCGACCTGCCCGCCGGGCAGGGTGGCCTTCACCTGGGTGATGTTACCGGCCGGGTCCTAGGTGCTGGGCGCGGTCTTGCTGATCGTGTACGCGATCGTGCTGGACGCGGTCTGGGTTGCCTTGGCCCGGCCAGGCTGCCAGACGGCGGTCACCCGACCGAGACCGCCACGCCTGCCAAGCCCTCAGCGGCCAAGCCAGCTCATCAGGGCTGGTAGTCCTCGAACTCCCAATAGCCAAGTCGCGCCAACTTCCCGCCGAGCGTGGGCCAATCGGCCGCCTCGACCGACTCAACTTGGTGACGCAAGAAGTCCTTAGCCTCACCGAGATCGAACGGGTTGACGATCAGGTGATGGCGACCGACCTGAGGACCCTCCTTCGCCACGACGTCACGGAGCCACAGTGGAGTGCAGACGAGAACGTCAAAGGACTCCTCGCCCGGGCCATCGGCCGGGCCGACGATGAGGCGGATCCAGACGCCGTCGTTCTCCGGATCCTCGGGCACGTACTTGTCGACGTCGACGTCGACGCTGTAGACGGAGCGGACTGCAGCCCTCATGGCAGATCCGTGATGTCGAGGTGCCCGTTGCCCTGCCAGTGCCCCCGAGGGATGAGACGCGACTCGAAGTTGGACTGCCACTTGTTGAGGTTCGGCTTGTAGCTCGGCGGTCGCCACTGGCGTAACCCGTTGGCGCTGACCAAGGTCTTGCCATCGCTCGCGATCGTGTACCCCTCGCCAACCCATGCCTGCCCAGCACGTTCAGCCTGAGACGCCGTGCCCGAGCCGAGACCGAAGTTGCCCTTGCCCTTCGACGCATCCCGCACGATCCCACTCAGGGTCGGCCAGTCGTCTGCTGTCTTTGCGGCTTTGGCGCCCATGGCGCCGAGCTTGCCGATCTTGGCGATCTTGCCGATGGGAAGGATCGTGGCTAGGGTCCAGGCGCACGAGCCGATATCTCCCTTGCTGCAGCGTTGGATGTCGTTGATGCCGAGGATTTCCTTAATCATGTCGCGGCCTGCGTCCCAGTCGGTTGTCCAGGCTGGGCCGTTGGTGGATGTCTGGGAGATGGTGCCCCCGCCGCTCATGATGAAGGTAATTTTTCGGGTTTTTGTTGTGCTTGGGTTTGGCTTACCCCGTGATCCGATTTTGCCGCCCTTCGATGGGGTGTAGGCCCGGTCGGAGTAGGGGTTTCTGCCGCGGGTGTGGCCTTTGAGGCTGATGGGGCCTTTGCGTTTCGGTTTGCTGGCGGCCTTGCTGAATCGGCGGCGGTCCCAGTCGCAGCTGTCGATGCACATGAGTTCGCCGGTGGGGTCGGCTTTGGTGATGGGTGTGTTGTTGCTGTACAGGTAGGGGTTCCATTGCAGTGGGTCGGTGAGGTCTTGGATGGGGTCGACGGTGATGAAGCGTTGGAGGATGGGGTCGTAGTCGCGGGCGCCGATGCGGGTGAGGCCGGTGGCGTCTTTGGTGCCGCCGACGAAGCCTCGTTCGCCGGTCCATGCGGTGGGTGGGGTGCCGCGGGGGTTGCCGTAGGGGTCTTGCCAGCTGGTGGAGAGGGCCCCCGACGCGTTGTTGATTTGGTGGTGGGTGGTGCCTTGCCAGTCTGATATCAGGGTGGTGACGGTGTCGTTGCTGGCGCCGGTGCGTACGGCGACAGTTTGGCCGGCGTGGTGGTAGTAGCGGTTTGCTGACACGGTGCTGGTGGCGGTGTTGAGGGTGATTTCGCTGCCGGCGAGGTAGAGCGTGGTGGTGGTGCCTTGTTGTCGCAGGATGCGTTCGCCGGCTGCGTCGTACACCATTTTCGCGACGGTGGTGCCGGCTTTGGTGACCTCGGTGAGTTGGTTGAGTTCGTCCCAGACCAGGTCTTGGTTGCCGCCGCCGGGTGCTGGGCGTTTGGTGGTGTTGCCGGCGAGGTCGGCGGTGTAGCTGGCGGTGCCGGGGTTGCTGCCGGTGGTGGTGCTGCCGGTGATGAAGTGTGGCCTGGTCGCGGTGGCGCCGTCACTGGGGTAGCTGTAGCTGGTCGTGGAGGATGTGGTGGGTGTCCGGTCGGTGCGGCTGGTGGTCTTGCCGATGGTGTTGGTGGCCCAGCTGGTCCAGTACGGTGCCGGTCCGGCCAGCGCCGATTGACTCCGCGCGCCAGCATCGCAGGTGGCGGTGTTCGGCGTCCAGGCTTCGGTCAGCTGCTGCAGCTGGTCGTAGCTGAAGCATTGATTGTCGACCTGCCCGCCGGGCAGGGTGGCCTTCACCTGGGTGATGTTACCGGCCGGGTCGTAGCCGATCGTCGTGGCTTCGTCGGTGACGCCAGGATTCACCTGGCGGTGCAGGTCCATGCCGATCAACCGCTGGGTGCCGGGGTCACGGGTCCAGGTGGCCATCGACGCCTTGCCCGCGTGGGTGCCGAACAGCATCGCCGCCACAGTGCCCCATTGCAGGTATTGCGTGTCGGTGACATAGGTGGCGGTTGTCGTGCCGAGGCTGCCGGTGAGGGTCTTGGGCAGGCCGGTGAGGCTGGTGTAGGTGGTGGTCAGGGTCTCGGCCGGGATCGGGCCGGTGGCCGGCAGGCCGGTGGTGTTGACGCTGCCATCGGCGTTGTAGCTGCTGGTGGTGGTGTAGGTGCCGGCCAGTTGACTGCCGATCAGGCCGGCGATCTCGGGCACCACCACGCTGCTGCCGGTTGCCCGCCCGGCGGTGTCGTAGCTGTCGATCCGGTTCACGATCGTTCCACCGGACAGATGGCGACTGGTCGAGCTGACCAGGCCCTTCTTGACCGTGTCGTAGCTGGTGGAGACCAGCGTCGTGGTGCCGTCGGCCTTCGTGGTCTTGGTGGCCCGTCCGAGATTGTCGTAGAAGAACTTCAACGTGACGCCACGTGCATCGGTCGACGAGGTGAGCTGTCCGGCCGCGTCGTAGGCCAGGCCGGTCTGCCCCTTGTCGGGATCTTTCGAAGTGACCTTGTTACCGGCCAGGTCGTAGCTGTAACTCCACTTGTTGCCCTTGTCGTCGACCATCGCTGTGAGTCGCCCGAGCAGGTCGTAGGTGTAGCTGGTGGTGGCGGTCGCCGAGCCCAGGTGTTGGATCAGCTGGGTGGTGTTGCCCGCGATGTCTTCCACCGTGGTGGTGGGGGTTCCCCCGGTCGGCGGCGTGACCTTGGTGCGGTCTCCCTCGTAGCCAGTCAGGGTTTCCCACTTGAACACCTCCTGGTTGTAGAGGGCGTCCTTGGTGGTGCGACCGGCGAAGTCGTAGCTGATCCGGTGCGAGCTGGCGATGTCCTCACGGTTCGCCGGCTGCACGAGCGAGACCGACGGGGCGCTGCTGTTGTAGTAGCTGTCGGTCAACACCGCGTTGCCGCGCGAGTCGTACCGCGTGTCGGCGATCAGTCGTCCACCAGCGGCGGACTTGGTCTGGGTCTGGCGTGCCCGCAGCATCGAGTCCAACAGGCTGACACTGGTGGTGTAGCCGATGCCGTTGGGCAGCAGCGTGTCGGTGGTGACACTGCTGGGTGCGGTCTTGCTGATCGTGTATGCGATCGTGCTCGACGCGGTTTGGGTCGCTTTGGCTCGGCCGGGCTGCCAGACGGCGGTCACCCGGCCGAGGGCATCCAGGGTGGCTTCAGTGGTCTCGCCACCCGGCTGCACCGTCTTGACCGGTGCGGCGAACCGGGTGTCGAAGGTGACCGTGGTCGCCAAAGGGGTCAGGGCCCCGGCCCCGTCCGGGTCGGTGCTGGTCGAAGTGGAAGACGACACCAGTCCGCCGGTGGTGTGGCTGTAGGAAACCGTGGACGTGTTACCGAGCGCATCCGTGGTGCTCAGCGGACGGCCCCAGGTGTCGTAGCTGACGGTGGCGGTGGTCACCCAGGGGCGCGGGTTGCCGTCCCGCAGCTGCACGGTCTTGGTCTCCAGCGCCGGAATGCTGACCGGGTCGGTGTGGTTCGCGGTTCCGTAGTGGTGCCGGACGGCCGACAGGACGTTGGCGTAGTTGACGTCGCCCGAACAGGTGCCCGGGCTGACGCTGGTTTCGGCGACCCGATCGATCGGGCCGGTGGCTGCGGTGGCCGGCGCGGCGTAGACCGTGCGGGTACACGTCTCATCGCCGGAGACGGCCAGATCGCCCTGGTCTTCACTCTTGGTCGGCTGACCGTAGGTGTCCCAGGCCAATACTGTTTCACTGCCCTTGCGGACGCCGGAGGCAGTCTTCTGCCGGGTGACGGTCTTGGCAGTGTCGACCTGGCGGGAGGTCAGCCGGCCGTCGGCCACCGCGACGCTGCCGGACATGGTCGGCTGCACATGCGGGTCGGTGATCTCACCGGAGTCCTCGGTGCCGCCCGGCCCGGTGAAAGTGCGGGTCTCGCGGGCCATGCCGGCCAGCCAGTCGTCATCGGGCCAGGTGGTGCCGGTCGAGTCGGTCACGGTGACGTTCTTGGTGCCGCCTGAGCTGTTGGCCCGGTCGCCGTTCATGCCGCGGAAATAGGTGGTTTCCTCGACCTCTTTGACACTGCCGGTACCGGTCGTGGTGGTGACCTTGCCGTAACCGCGCCATTGCCCCCAGGTGCGGTATTTCGCCTTGATGATGGGCGAGTCGTTGTAGCGCCATGCACCGTCGGAGCTGTAGCTGTAATTGGTGACTTGGTCGGCGGCAATGTCCAGGCCCAAACCGGCGACACCGTAGTCGGTGGTGGCGGTCAGGTCACGCTCGGTCACCTTCGTGACGACATACTTGTTGAACCATTGCAATGTGGGTGTGGCGGTGCCGGAAGAATAGTAGACCGGCATGCACCGCCTGGTGTTGGTGGGAATCTGCGCAGTGGTCGGCAGGTTGCCCTGGGTGCAGTCCGGCGTCGAATAGGTGACGATCGTCTGTGCACCGGTCTCGGAAGTCACGATCCCCAACCGGGGCTTCTCCAGCGCGACACTGCCGCCGGTGATCCGCGAGTCGAGCATGATCGGCGACAACGTGACCGCGGGCAGTGTGATGGCGGTTCCGGCCTTCCCGGTCCGGGTGATCGACGCCAACCACAGCGACGGCACGGCGCCGCCGTCGGCGGGCTTCGGGAACGAACCGGTCAACGCCCAGCTGTCCACCGGCTGCCAGGCGGTCCCGGCGCTGTCGCGGGTGAAGGTGTCGATCTGCTTGAGCCGCTTACGAGAAAAGAACGTCGGTGCCGTCTTCTCCGATGCGCAGTACTCGCTGTAGCAGACGGCATCCATCGGCACATCGGGCCATGCCTTCGCCGTGGATGAGGTGGGCTTCGCCGTCTTGCAGGTCGAGGAGATCGCCGTGTCACATCGCTCTTCCACGGTGAAGGTGACCTTGGCGGGCGAGTCGTCGACGGTCTCGGCGCCCTTGCGTTCCCCATACTGGATCTTGGTCAGGTAGCCGCCGCGGACATACGCCGTGGAGGTGGTCAAGTTCTCCTTGTATCGATTGGTCTCTTTGGCGTAGTAGTAGGTCATGGTCGCCCCAACAGGGGAGATCACATAATCCAGATTCCATCGCCACGGCCGAGACACGAAACTGTCAGCGAACTTCGACTTCTTGCCCGGCTCGCCGGTGTGGTTGGCTGCCACCGGAACCGTCCACTTCGAGTTCGTCGCCTCAGCGGACGAGTTGTCCGCCTTGCCCTTTCCGAAGAAGTACTGGGTGCCGTCAGGAGTCGTGACCCGCCAGTACTCGTTGTTCGAACCGACGGTGCCGATCTTGGCGACACGGGTGCCGTCATCGACCTCCAGCCGCCACTGATCGGTGCTGCCGACGCGGACAAGTTCACCAGCGTGTCCAGCCATGTTCAGGAATGCGTTGTCCCACGGTTCGTTGTTGGTCTTCTTCGAATCGGTGTACCAGCACAGATCGGACGCGTTCGAGGAGGAGTTGTTACCGCCGGAGCGGTCGTCGTAACAATTGGCGTACTTGCGTTCGATGAACGCCGATCCGAGTTCGAAACCTTCACCGACCCAGGAGGCCTGGTTGTTGGTGTTCGCGACACCACCGTCGGTGCCGCCCGAGGAGTAGCTGATTCCCAAGTCCGGGGTCAAACCACCCGGCACATCGGGTGTGTCGATCGGGTAGCTCCAGGTGAACTCTCCCGACATGCCACCTGAGGCCCACGCTGCCGACGGCTTCAACGACGTCGCCGTGTAGTCACCCTGATCGCTGGTCGTGGACGCCACGGCTGCCAGGACGGTCACACCCAGCGTGCTCTTGCCGGCGATCGGGCCGGTCTCATCGGTGCGGATCAGCGTCTTGCTCGGCGATGGCGAGGGGCTTGCCGAGGGTGAGCCGTCGGAGGGCGTCGCCGACGCTGAAGGAGCATTGCTCGGAGCCTCTGACCCAGATTCGGACGCCGACGGGCTCGGCGTCGGCGACGCGCTTGGCGTCGCCTCGGGGGATGCCGATTCGGGCGCCGGTGTCGTCGAGTTCACGGTCGCCGTCAACTGCTGAGTGGCGGCGTCGTTGGTGTACTCGACCGGCGTCTGGGTCTGACAGTCGGCCACCTCCGGCGTCGTCACCGCGCAGGCCGGGAGACTGACCAACTGCAGACGCCCCCCGAAGCCCGCGCCGGCAGCGTCCGCGAAGGAGGAGTAGTCGAGGCTGACCGTCGCGTCCGCCTCGAGCGGGGTCTCGACGATAGTCACGACCCCCGGCCCGACCAGTTTCTCGCTGGCCGCGCGATCCAAGATCCGGACGCGAGCAACGTCGGCGCCCCGTGCCCGGCCGTCCTTGGGCTTGCCCACCTGCACCGGAGATTTCCCGGCGCGGGCCCAGCCGCCTGGCTTCGCCGACCGCAAGTCCACCTGGGAATCGGTCGCCGCGGGCCAGTCCACCGCCTCGGGGGTGAACTTCGCCGCGCTCGGCAGCTTCGCCTTCCCGGTGCTCTGCTCTTTCACGGCAACGCTCGGCGTCTTCTGCACCGACGGCTTCCAGCCGCGGGCGCTCGCCATCGGCGCCATCGCCGCATCAAGGCTCCACACCAGCGACAACGCCACAACAACGGCAACCGCACGGAATCGGCGGGGGTGATCACTCAACATTCCAGGTCTCTCACATCAAGCAGGGGTGGTGGGGATTCGTGAACGCAGTACGTTGTCAGGCCCAGCTGACGGTGCGTTGGATCGGGTTGTCGGCCGTGGCCGGTCCGGTGGAGTACTCGCCGGACGCGGCCACCGTCACGGCGTAGGTGCCTGGTGCCAAACCGGCTGGGATGACGATCTGTGACTCGCCCACGGCCGAGCACACCACTGTGGTGGTTGCGTCACCAGCCTCGATGGTGGCGCAAAACTGCTTCACCACATCGGCCGGATCTCCCTTGGCAGCGTTGATCGTCAGTGGTGTGCCCGCAGGAATCACCGGCGGGCTTGTCCACCCAGTCGTCTCCCAACTCCAGGTCGGCGCCGTCGGGGTCGGCTCAACCTTCACGCTGATCGACGACGACCACGCGGAACTCTGGCCGCTGACCTTGCTGTACGTGCGCACCTTCACCGTGTAGCTTCCCGGTGCCAACGCCGGCGTGACCGGCGCCGTGGATGTGCCTCCACTTGTGGTGAAGCTACCGGTGACCGTCCTGGTGCCAGAACCGGACACGAGCTCAAACTCCGCCCTCACGCAATTCAGGTCTGCCGCGGGACAGGTGTAGCTGCCCTCCAACTTCACCTTCGCGCTCAGCGTCGGCGTCTTCGATGTCGTCACCAGCGGATTCGACAGTCCCGACACCTTCGGCGACAGACCGAACTCGGCCGCGTTCGGCACCTCCGGCGCGCCGTGATAGGTGATTTTGAACTTCGGAGAGCTGCCGTTGTTGCGGTAGTGCTTCCAGCCCATCGCATTGGCCTCGTCATCACTGAACAGGCCCACCGTGATCGTGGTTCGGTAGTCGTAGCCGCCCTGGCTCTGCGGCTGCCGCTCACTCACCACCGCATTCGTCATATTCCACGACTGCACCTTCGTCTTGTTGCAGGTCGACTCGTTGCCCACCGCCAAATAGGTGTGTGCGGCCGGCCACGGATGCCACGCACTCCCGGTCCGATCCGACCACTTGTCGGACGACTCGATCACATTCGCCAACTTCGCATACACGCCGGGATAAGTCGTCGATGACGACTCGCAGGGGCTGTTCTGAGGCGAATGGTCCTGGGTGTACTGGAACTCGGCCTTGATGATCTGATTCGGCTTCACATAGGTTCCCGCCGATTTCACCCAGCTGAACTGATAGAACATCCGCGACCGGTAGTAGGGCGATGACCAGCCGTTGTAGCCCAACTTGCCGTGATCGCCGACCGCACCGTCCCACTTCGACCAGTCATCGGTCACCCGCAACACATGCGTCTGACCCAGATCGGCTGTCGGGTCGATCACCACCGGATACACGGTCGCCGGATCATCCAGGAACGACCCGTCCGCCGTCGCCGTCATCCTGCCAGCGGCCAACTTGGTCTCCACCCGCGCCGTCCGTGTCCGGGCGCCCTCGGCGATCCGCTCCTCGGCGCCCGAGGGAGTGGACGGTTTACCGGTGGAGTCCCACATCAGTGCCGGTGGCACCCGCAACTGCTCTGTTCCAGCACGGTCGATCAGCGACTTGGCACCATTGTCGTGGGCTTTCACCGTCAGGCCGTCCGAGGCTGTCATCGGCATCGACCAGGACCGCACCCGCGGGTCCAGCGAGGCCTGCCGCGACTTCACCACCAAGAACGTCTCGACCGACTCCACACCGGCCTTGGCTACCAGGTCTACGCCGGGGAACACCTCCGGGTAGGTTGCGGTCGAGCCGTCCACGACAGCCGTCGGCAGCCGTTCCGGCCAACCGAACCGCAACCACGCAGTGCCGTCCGAGATCGACGCAACCGGAGCATCGGTGGCACCACCCGGGCTGATCGCAACCTGTGCCACAGCAGCCTCCGGCCGCAACAGACCGTCAGCTCCACGCGCCAGAGTTGTCGACGGCTCTCGCCAACCGTCCGCACCATCACGAACCCGGGCCACACCGGCGGTCATCTCGGCCTCGAACAGGCCCGTCTCCGGGTCGGCGGTCACCAGGGTGCGCTCGTCGGTCAACGACGACGCCACTACACGCTTCCCCGACGCCCTCGCCTGCCGCATCGCCTCAACGTCGGACAAGCCTGACTTGCTCGCAGGCGTCGGCGACGGATCGGCGGACGCCGGATTTGCGACTAGGAACGACAGCGCGAGCCCAAGCCCGACACACAGGGAGACACGACGGAACCGCAACACTACAAACCCCGAAAAATAGCACTCAACCAGCCGTCAGCGGCGTACACATAAACAGAAGACGACCCGAGCACCAGGGGAAGGCAGAAGGGGTGAACTGGAACAGACTTACACATGTGCCACGAGCGTTCAGCGACAACGGGGAAGAGCAAACCATAACGACACTGAAGAGCGCAAGTCCGCCAGGTCACGGTTAGGTCACGGGATCGTGACCCCGGTTGGAGGGGTTCAGCCGTCGGCACTGCCGCGAAGCGCCGTCCGTAACTGGGCGACCAGGCCGCGTCCATCGGCGGCTTCGACCCACACGGTGTCCGTTCCGGCCAATTCTTCGGCTTCCTCCAGCGGCATATTGGTGCCGTGGGCCAGCACCTGTTCGGCGGGGGAGAGTTGCCGGATCGCGACCGCGGCGACGTGCGTGGGATGCGAATGGGCGAATTCGGCGTAGATCTCCGGGTCGTGTTGGCCGTCGTCGCCGACCAGCAACCAGCTGATCCGGGGAAACTCGGCCGCCAATCGCAGTAGGCTGGTCCGCTTGTGTTCCATGCCGGAGCGGAACCAGCCCGTATTCGTCGGACCCCAATCGGTGAGCAGCAATGGGCCTTTGGGGTAATTGTGTCCGCCCAGGAAGCGCTTCAGGAAATCGTAGGTATTCCAGGCGCCTGTCGACAGATAGAACATCGGTGCGCCGGGATGGGCGTTCAGGTAGCGGTGGTAGAACCGGGCCATGCCGGGGATCGACTGCCGGTTCGATTCGTCGCGGACGAAGCTGTTCCAGGCGGCGATCATCGGACGGGGCAGCCAGGTGGTCAGCACCGTGTCGTCGATGTCGGAGATCAGCCCGTAGCGGGCGTCCTCGCCGATGACCAGGACGTCGCAGGCGACCGGCGCCGACTTCGAGCTCTGGACGACGAGCTGTTGCCAGCCGGGCGCCAACTGATGCTCCACGATCCGGTGGTCGAGATAGCCGCCGCGGTCGGTGGTCGCGGCCACGGTCCGGTCGCCGACGGCGATGGTGACGCGGGCCCGCACGCACGGTGCGGTGAGGAAGCTGCGCCAGCCGCGGCGCTTGACGAATTCCTTGGTGACCCGGCCGAGCTGGCTGCGCGACCATTGCGGGACGAGTTTCACCCGGGCCATCACCCGCAGGAAGTCGCCGGAGCCGTAGCCGGTATAGGCGATCACCTGTTCGCGCCAGCCGAGTGCGCGGAACGCCGCCTCGATTCGCCGGTCGATGAATTCCTCGACGCGGGCGGCGATGAACGGCTTGGTGCTCATCGAGCCACCGTAGAGGGCCCGGTCGCCGGCGGCGAGTCGCCGCACCCACCCGGCCCGCAGAATCGGGGCGGACTTGGGCAGTCGCCGCGTCCGGTGCGAAGATGAGCCGGTGACCTCGCTCGCACTGCCAGCCGCGCTGCGTCGCGACATCGACGCCTGCGGATACTTCCCCGACCTGATCGCCGAGACGGTGGCGATGGCGATCGCCGGCGAAGAGGTACAGCAACACGTTATTCATCACGAGGCGACATTCGCCCGCGACGAGATACAGCGCCACATGTCGGTGCTGGTGCTCACCCCGACCCGGCTGATCGTCGGACACACCGACGAGTCGGACGCCCCCGGCGAGGCCGGGCAGGCCATGTCGACCACCGAGTCGGTGCGCCTGGACAAGGTCACCTCGGTGGCGCTCACCCGGGTCGTCGCCCATCCCGAGCGGCACGGCAGCAACCGGTCGGCGACCGTCGAGACCTGGCTGAGCGTCGGCTGGGGGACGGCCCGCCGGGTCGATCTCGAGCCGGCCCACTGCGGTGATCCCGAATGCGACGCCGATCACGGTTATTCCGGCACGCTGGCTGCCGACGACCTGACCGTGCGGATGAGCGCGGCGGCCGACGGCGCGGACAACGTGGCGCGCCTGATGGCCTTCGCGACGGCGTTGCAGGTCGCCGCCGGTGGTGGCCGGTGAGCCTGCCCACGCCGCCGGCCTACGGCAGCTCCACGCTGTCCGATGTGCTGCCCAGCATCGCCGCCGTCCTGGGACTACCCGGACGCGACAACGTGCTCGCGCTGCCGGCGTCCGAACGATTCGTGGTGCTGCTGGTCGACGGCCTGGGCCGCGATCTGCTGCGCGGCCGCGAACGTGAGGCCCCGTTCCTGACCGGCCTGCTGAACACCGGTGCCTCGACGACGATCACCTCGGGCGCACCGAGCACCACCGTCA
>JBDHZN010000035.1:0-20398 GCA_039811845.1 Micropruina sp.
CCTATGACTTGGCCACACACTTCCGCTGGCACGGTGATGCGTTCACAGATGGGCAGACCATCGACACCGTCACCATGCGGGGCCGGCACCAGCCGGACCCGACCAGAGTCAACACCAAGCAGGAACCGGTATGGAACGCCGAAACCGACCACACGACGTGGCGGACAATCTGGCAGTACTCCCGCAAACGCGCCGTCCGCGACGCCCACACGCTGACCACGCAAACAAATCGAGCACAAGCGATCATCGACGGTGACCGGCCCGCGAAGAAGGCCCGATTCGTGAAAACCGACGGCGCCCAGCTGACTCTCGACAACGCCTCAGTGGAACGAGCCCGTCGGTTGGCCGGGCTGAAGGGCTACGTCACCAACATCGAAGCCCACACGATGCCGGCCGCCGAGATCATTGCCAGCTATCACGACCTGTGGCGGATCGAGCAATCCTTCCGGATGTCCAAAACGGACCTGGCGGCCCGGCCAATCTTTCACCACACCCGGGAAGCGATCGAAGCCCACCTGACCATCGTGTTCGCCGCCCTCGCGATCGCCCGCGACCTGCAAGCCAGATCCGGCCGAAGCCTGCGCAAGATCATCACCACACTGCGGCCGCTACGCCAAGTCACCATCACCATCGGCGGCCACCGACTCAACGCCCAACCCGCCATCGACCCAGACACCCGCGAAATCCTCCAAACGCTGGGGCACTAAAGAGGTCCAACTCAGGTCTGTTGCCGAGGTGCCAGGGTGCTCCGGCGAGCGCTTGTGCAGATCCCGCGTCAGTTGGCTGCGGCAGCGCGGCTCGAACATTGGGGGACGGTTCTTTCTCGTTCGAAATTCGCACGAAGAAGAACCGTCCCCTGACGTTCGAAAATCGCACGTCGAAGAACCGTCCCCCAATGTTCGAGATCCCGGCGTTCGTCTGGACGACGGGGCTGCTTCAGCAGCGGACCTTCCAGGAGCGGACGGGGGTGGGCTTGCCGTAGTTGCGGCAGGGCTCCAGGCCGCGCTTGGCGAGGCCGGCCTGCATCTTGCGCAGGGCGTCCACCGAGAAGCCGTGCCACTGCATGTGCATCAGGACGGTGTCGCCGGCCCGCGCCGTCCGGTTGACGTACTTCACCAGGTAGGACTCGGAGTACCCGTGCCAGTCGTTGGTGTCCACCGTCCACAGCCAGATCTTCATGCCCTTGGCCGCATAGGCCCGGGCCACCATGCCGTTCCAGTCACCGAACGGCGGACGGCCGTAGCGGGACTGGACGCCGGGCGGGCTGAGCTGGCTCAGCACCCCGGCGTAGCTCAGCTTGCTGAGCTGGGGATGAGTGTTGGAATGGTTGAAGACGTAGTGGCCATGGCTGCGGGCGAACTTCGCGTCGAAACGCTTGCTCTGAATGCACGAGCCGGTGGGGAAGAGCATCAGGCCGATGCCCAGCTGGGCCGCACCCGTCAGCACGGTGCGTTCCTCGGCGAGGGTCCGTGGGCAGTCGTCGAAGGTGAGCGCCACCCGCGCTGTGAGATTGGGCCCGTAGCGGTAGGAATAGCCGTGCCGCTTGGGTGGCTTGGCCACCTTCGGCGGCTTATTCGTGCCCCCGTCGGTCGGCGGTTTGGCGGGGTTGCCCGGGCCGGACTCGCCCTTACCGGCACCCGCTGGCGGCTTCACCTGGGTGGTGCCCGTGTTGCCCGGGGCACCGCCCCGGACGGTCGGCGTCGTCGAGGTACCGGCGTACTGGCAGCCGGTCAGCGCCATGCCTGCGGCGACCAGCAAGCAGGCCACCCGGACGGACCACGATCCGGGGAACTTCCGGTTCAAGACAGTGCGGCCTTCACCAGTGCAGCGGCGGTCTTACCGTCACCCCGGCCGGCGATCCGGGGCGTCACGCCCTTCATCACCTGGCCCATCTGGCGCATGGTCGGCGCCGCACCGAGGGCGGATGCCACCGCGGCGACCTCTTCGTCGACGATCGCCACCAACTCGGCCTCGGTGAGCTGCTGCGGCAGGAAGTCGGCCAGGATGGCCGCCTCGGCGAGTTCCTTCTCGGCCAGCTCGGGCCGCCCGCCACCAGCGTAGGCCTCCGCGGAGTCCTTGCGCTTGGACATCTCGCGGGCCAGCACGGCCTGCTCCTCGGCGTCGCTGAGTTCACGGGCCGATTTACCGGCGACCTCCTCATTGGCGATCGCGGCGAGAGCCATTCGGACGGTCGACTTGCGAAGCTCGTCGTGGGCCTTCATCGCCGCCACCAATTCCTTCTTGAGGCGGTCCTTGCTCGCTGCCATGGCGATATGTCCTTTCTTGGGGGGTGCCGGAGTCATTCTGCCACTGGCGTAAAATCCCCCGAATGACAGTGCGCCTTTTCGCCGCAGTGGTGCCACCCGCCCCGGTGCTCGATGCGCTGGAGGTGTTCGTGGAACCACGACGATACGCCGATTCCGAGCTGCGCTGGGTGGACGCCGAGAACTGGCACCTCACCCTTGCCTTCTTCGGCGATGTCACCCACGACCGCCTCGAACCGCTCACCGAAGCACTCGACGACGTCCGCGGCGCCCCGTTCCGGCTCGTCCTGGACGGCGCGGGCGCTTTCCCCGACCCGGCGGCCGGGCGGGTGTTGTTCCAGGCGGTCGGTGCCGGATCGGCCGAGTTCGCTGCGCTGCGCCGCCGTGTCCGGACGGCGGCTGATCGCGTCGGTGTGCCGTCCGACAACGCCAAACACCGGCCGCACCTGACGCTGGCCCGACGTCGTAGGCCCGGCGAGCTGAGCCGTTGGCTACGGATCGTCGACAGCTTTCCGCCGGCCAGCTTCGAGGTCGGCTCGTTCGCGCTGTTCCAGTCGGAACTGCGCCCCTCGGGTGCGCGGTACCGGGTGCTGCACAGCTTCGAGCTGGCGGCGCGTCCGGACTCCGAGTGAAGCGGGCAACCCGGTGCCGCCTCGGTACGCTGGCCGGGTTGTCCAAAGAAGGGTGAATCCACGATGGCTTATCAGCCCGAGACGCTGGCCGTGCACGCCGGTCAGGAGGCCGCCGATCCGGCGACCAACTCGCGCGCGGTGCCGATCTACCAGACCACGTCGTACGTTTTCGACGACACCGAGCACGCCGCGAACCTGTTCGCGTTGAAGGTGCCGGGCAACATCTACACCCGGATCATGAATCCGACCCAGAGCGTGTTCGAGACCCGAATGGCGGCGCTGGAGGGCGGCGTCGGAGCGCTGGCGACCGCGTCCGGTGCGTCGGCGATCACCTATGCGGTGCTCAACCTGACCTACGCCGGCGACAACATCGTCGCGCTGTCGACCCTGTACGGCGGCACCTATGCGCTGTTCGCCCACACCTTGCCGCAGTTCGGCATTGAGGTGCGTTTCGTCGATCCCGAGAAGCCGGACGAACTGGCCAAGTACGTCGACGACAAGACCAAGCTGGTGTTCGGCGAGACCGTCGGCAACCCGCAGGTCAACGTGGTCGACCTGGACGCCTGGTCGGCCGCGGCGCACGCGCTCGGCCTGCCGTTCATCGTCGACAACACGGTGCCCACTCCGTACCTGTGCCGGGTCTTCGAGCATGGTGTCGACATCGCCGTGCATGCCGCCACCAAGTACATCGGCGGTCACGGCACCTCGATCGGCGGCGTGATCGTCGATTCGGGCAACTTCGACTGGGTGGCGCACGCCGACCGGTTCCCCGGCCTCACCCAGCCCGACCACGCCTATCACGAGGTGGTCTGGACCGAGGCCGTCGGCAACCTGGCCTACATCATCCGGGCCCGCACGGTGATGCTGCGCAACACCGGTGCCGCGATCGCGCCGCTGAACTCCTGGCTGTTCCTGCAGGGCCTGGAAACCCTGCACCTGCGGATGGAGCGGCACAGCAGCAACGCGCTAACGGTGGCCAAGCACCTGGAGGCGCACCCGGCGGTCGCGTGGGTGAACTATCCGGGCCTGGAGTCGTCGCCCTGGTATGAGACCACGCAGCGGCTGCTGCCGCGCGGGGCGTCCGGCATCGTGTCGTTCGGGCTGAAGGCCGGTCGCGAGGGCGGGTCGAAGTTCGTCGAGTCGCTGGAGCTGTTCAGCCACCTGGCCAACATCGGTGACGCCAAGTCGCTGGTCATCCACAGTGCCTCGACCACCCATTCGCAGCTCACCGAGGACGAGTTGGTCACCGCCGGTGTGGCACCCGAGATGGTCCGGCTGTCGATCGGCATCGAGAACGTCGACGACCTGATCGCCGACCTCGATCAGGCGCTGGCACAGTTCTGACTCGATGACCGACAACGGTGCTCTCGGCCTGGTCGAGACCCACACCGTCCGGCTGTTCACCGCCGCCGACCCGCTGGTACTGGCCAGCGGGTCGACGCTGGGGCCGGTCGACGTGGCGTACGAGACCTACGGCACGCTTTCCGCGGACCGCGACAACGCGGTCTTCATCTGCCATGCCCTGACCGGCGACGCCCACGCCGCCGGTTTCCATCCGGGCGCCAAGCGGCCCGGCTGGTGGGACAACCTGATCGGCCCCGGCAAGCCGCTGGACACCAACCGCTTCTTCGTCGTCTGCGCGAACCTGCTGGGTGGCTGCCAGGGCACCACCGGGCCGTCGACCCTCGATCCGGCCACCGGCCGGGTCTACGGCCTGGACTTCCCGTTGCTCGACATGGACGACTTCGTCACCGTGCACCGGGCGCTGCTCGACCATCTCGGCATCGAGCGGCTGCTGATCGCCCTGGGCGGATCGTTGGGTGGCATGCAGGTGCTGGAGTGGTCGCTGCGGCACCCCGAGCAGATCGCCAACGCGGCGATCATCGCGGCGTCGTCGCGGCTGAACGCGCAGAACATCGCGTTCTCGGCGGTGGCCCGCCGGGCGATCATGGACGACCCGGATTTCAACGACGGCCGCTATTCCGAGGCGGGCGTACTGCCCAGGCTCGGCCTGCGCACCGCGCGGATGATGGCGCACATCACCTATCTGAGTGAGGACGCGTTCAGCGAGAAGTTCGGACGCACCCCGCACCCTGAGCGGGACAAGCCGGGCTTCGGCATCGATTTCGCGGTGGAGAGCTACCTCGACCACCAGGGCAAGGTGTTCATCGAGCGTTTCGACGCGTTGTCGTACCTCTACCTGTCGCGGGTGATGGACTACTTCGATCCGTTCAGCCGTCCGAACGCCACCGGGGCGGTGCTGGCAGACCCGGTGAACTTCCTGGTGATGTCGTTCGACACCGACTGGCGGTTCAGCGCCGAGCACTCCCGGCGGATCGTCAAGCACCTGGAGAACGCTGGACAGCCGGTCAGCTACCGCAACATTCCCTCGCCGTGGGGGCATGACTCGTTCCTGCTGCCGGTGGAGCGGTACCACGACACGTTGCGGGCCTGGTTCGAACGGACGCTGCGGGAGGGATTGCGATGACCCTGCGCCCCGACCTCAACGTCATCGCCCACCTGGTACCCGAGGCATCCCGGGTGCTCGACCTGGGCTGCGGCACCGGTTCGCTGCTGCGGCACCTGATGGACGAGCACGGCTGCACCGGAACCGGAGTGGAGATCGACCCCGACAAGGTGCTCGCCGCCGTCGCCTCCGGGGTGCCGGTGATGGAGCTCGACCTGGACGCCGACCTGGGCCTGTTCGCCGCGGCGTCCTACGACACGGTGGTGCTGTCCCGCACCATTCAGACCATCCGCCGCCCGGAGGTGGTGCTGCGCGAGATGGCCCGGATCAGCAGCCGGCTGGTCGTCTCGGCACCCAACTTTGGCCTGCTGGAGCATCGTTTGATGCTGCTGCGCGGCCGGATGCCGATCTCTCGCGAACTGCCGTACTCGTGGTACGACACGCCCAACCTGCGGTTCACCACGCTGGTCGACCTGGAGGATCTGTTCGCCCGGCTCGGTCTCGAGATCGAGACCCGGATCAACCTGTCGTCGGCCGGCGAGCCGCTGGGCAAGCACCTGCGGGCCGCGAACCTGCGGGCCGGCGCCGCCGTCTACGTGCTCGGACGGGGCTGACCCGATGGCGCTGGGCGGGCTCCGCGGGTTGTCGCTAGCCAGCCTCGGTCGGGCACCCGTCCCGGAGTGGGAAGAGGTGGCGCGGGCCGCCTGGCCGGACCGGGGACCGGCCGAGTGGGCATCGCGGGCGGGACGGCTGCAACTCCCGGTGGTCGTGGCGAGCATCGTGATCGGGGTGCTGGCCGCCTGGTTCGGTGCACCCTGGCTCGGCCTGCTGGCCTGGGTCGCCGGTGCATCGGTGGAGTGGCTGGCCACCCGGGCGGACACCGCGGCGGCCCGGCTGCTCGACCTGGTCGGGCTCCGGGCACCACTGCGCGCCCTGCTGCGCAGCATCGTGGCGATGGCACTGATCTTCGGCCTCGGCGCGAACATCGCGGGACTCGGCTACCTCACCGCCGTGCTGTTCGTGCAGCTGGCCTGGGTGCTGCAGCCCGTGCTGGCCACCTGGCTGTCCCGGAGCGCTCCGCCGCTGGCCTATCTGCCGGACGCTGCCCAGCAGCCGAAACCGTTCGCCGCGCACGCCCGGTTCTACGCCCGCGCCGTCGGGACGCCCGGGGCTGTCGTCGGCATCGAAGCCGTCGCTCTGGTCGGTGCCATGCTCACCGCCGAATTCGGAGGGGTGGGCGGCTGGATCGGTCTCGGGCTGATCGGCGCCGCCGTCCTGCTGGCCCTGGCCGCCACCGCGTTCACCGGGCTGTCCGCGCTGCGGCTCAGCCGGGCACAGCGCGGCTGGGGTGAGCGGCTGGTGGCCGACGTGACGGCGTCCCAACCGGTGTTCGCGGTCTACGTGTCGCTGGCCGCCCGGCAGTCGAAGTACATCGTGAACCAGTGGCTGCCCGCCCTGGACGCCCTGCCCGAGGCGGGGGTGCTGCTGGTGCGCGAGGCCAGTCAGCTGACCCCGCTGGCGGCGACCCGGCATCCGGTGATCTACGCGCCCGGCCAGAAGGACGTCGAGCGGCTGATCGTGCCGTCGGTGCGGATCGCGTTCTACCTTGCCTACGGCGAGCGCAACGGCCAACTACTGCGTGATCCTCGGTTGCAGCACGTGATGCTCTTGCATGGCGATTCCGACAAGGCCACCAGCGCCAACGGCATGGCGCGCGCCTTCGATGAGGTCTGGGTGGCCGGGCCGGCCGCCGTCGAACGTTACCGGACGGCCGGCGTGGCCGTTGGCGAGGATCGTTTCGTCTTCATCGGACGCCCCCAGGTCGCCGGCCTGCCCGTCGGCCCGACCGGTCAGCAGCCGCCGATCGTGCTGTACGCGCCCACCTTCGAGGGCTACTACGACCAGACCGCGCACACCTCGCTGGACAGCATGGGCGTCGAGCTGGTCCGCCGGCTGGTGGCCAGCGGGCGGGTTCGGGTGTGGTTCCGGCCGCATCCCGCCAGCGGCGTGTCGCGTCCGTCGATGCTCGCGGCGATCGCCGAGATCGGCTCCCTGCTGCGTGAGGCACCCGGAGGGCATCTGGTCGCGGCCGACCGTGACCTGACGTTGCCGCAGTGTCTGGCCGCCGCCGATGTGCTGGTCTCGGACATCTCCAGTGTGGCCACCGATTTCCTGGCCACCGAACGCCCGATCATCACCTGCGACCCGGCCGGACTGCCGGCCGCGGACTTCGTCGCCGCCTACCCGACGCAGTCGGCCAGCTACCTGCTGCACCCGGGCCTGGCCGACCTCGATCAGGTGCTGGACGCCGCCCTCGGTGCCGACCCGCTGCGACCGGCCCGGCAGGCCATGCGGCGCCACGTCCTGGGCGACCCGCCGGGCGGCCCCCAGGCCGCGTTCGCCGCGAACGTGGCCCGGCTCGCGGCCTCCTGACGCCCACCGTCGGTTGAGCTTGTCGAAACCCCTCTTCGTCGGCGGCTCAGGGCCTCGACAAGCTCGACCGACAGATCGGCGCTTTCAGCTGAACCGGGCCTGCAGATCCTGCTCGAGCTGCTCCAGGCTGACGAACTTCGTCTCGGGCACGATCCGCAGATAGAAGAGCAGCGCGAAGACGTTGAACAGGCCGAAGCAGGCGAAGGTCCAGGCCGGGCCCAGGTAGGCGATCATCACCGGGAAGGCGAAGGTCACCACCGCGTTCATGATCCAGCCCGCCGCGACCGCCACGCCCTGGGCGGTGCCGCGGATCCGGGCCGGGAAGATCTCCGAGACCAGCACCCAGTTGACCGTGCCGGACTGCTTGAAGAACACGAACAAGGTGACCAGGCCGAGCACCACCCAGGGCAGATACGCCGGCACGGTAGCCGCGATCGCGCCGGACGCGTCGAGGTGCGGTGCGATGCCGAAGCCGAAGACCAGTGCCAGCGAGAACAGCGCGAGCACGATGCCGGTCTCCTGGTAGATGCCGACGTGGCGCCGGGCGAGCCGTCCGACCAGGTAGATGCCGATGCCGGCACCGATCGTGGAGGCGATCCCGGTGACCACGTTCAGGGTGATCGCGTCGGCCGAGGAGAACCCGGCCGCGACCAGGACCTTCGGCAGGTAGTACATCGCGGTGTTGATGCCGGTGAGCTGATCGAAGATGCCCAGGAAGCAGCCGATCACCAGCACCCGACGGGTCCACCGGGTCGACCAGGCCTGCCGCAGCGTCCAGCGGGCCTGCCGGCCTTCGACCCGCTGCACCTCGACCATGCCCTGGATCTCGGCCCCGACGTCGTCGCGCCGTTCGTCGCGGATCCGCTTCAGCGCACCGATGGCCTCGTGGTAGCGGTGCTTGGCGGCGTACCAGCGGCTCGATTCGGGCATCAGCCGCATGCCGATCCACAACGCGATGGCCGGCAGGGTGCCGAGCACCAGCATGTACCGCCACACCCCGCCGTTGCCGGCGGCGACCAGCAGCCCTTCGATGTGGCCGGCCAGATCCCACGGAATCCACGACCCGGCCGCGAACTGCCCGCTGGGATCGGACGCGACCTGCACCTGGGGCCCGCCGCGGGAGGCCGACAGCATCGCGTTGGTGGAGTAGGCCAGCAGCTGGCCGAAGACGATCATGAACTGATCGACGGCGACCAGCGGACCGCGGATGCGTTGCGGCGCCGACTCGGACAGGTACATCGGCACGCTCGAGGAGGCCCCGCCGACAGCGAAGCCGAGGACGACGCGGAACAGCGACAGAACCAGCACATTGCCGGCCAGTGCCGAGCCAACCGTGCCGACGATGAAGATCAGCGCGAGCAGCAGAATGTTGTGCCGGCGTCCGTGCCGGTCGGCGAGCCGTCCGCCGACGATGGCGCCGATCGCCGCGCCCACGGCGAGGCAGCCACCGACCAGGCCCTCGTCGAGCGGGGTGAGCGCCAGTCCGCCGCCGGCGGTCGGAAGGTAGAGGTAGGGCAGTGCGCCCGCGATGACGCCGGTGTCATAGCCGAACAGCAGCGAGCCCAGGGTGGCGACGGCCACCAGCAGCCCGATCCGACGCTGCTTGCCGGACGGTGGTGTGGACGCCACCAGTTCGGCCAGCTCCTCGGCGCTGGGATCCGGGGGCAGCGTCGCGCTCCGTGATTCTGGACGGCTCATGCTTCCCCTCGACACAATGCGGAATTTCCGGGGTCAGCATAGGGGCGATGACACGCCCCGACGTCAGGCGGCCATCAACTGCAATCGGCTGGGCGCGTACGCCTTGGTCTTCAGCGGCATTCCGGCCTCGCCCGGCGTCCGGTTCGCCTTCCGGGCATTGCAGGTGTGACAAGCCGCGACGGTGTTCGTCCAGGTGTTCCGGCCACCCTTGGACTGAGGCAGGATGTGGTCGACGGTGGTGGCCCGGTCGCCGCAGTAGCCGCAGGTGTGCGAATCCCGCTTCAGCACCCCGCGTTTGGTCCAGCCGGGGGCGCGTCCGTACAGGAAGGTCGTCTTCACATAGCGGACCAGCCGGAGCACCTCCGGCTGCGGATAGCTGCCGAACACCAGGTCGGGATGCGCGGATTCGATCACCGCCACCTTGCGCAGCAGCATGCCGATCGCGTGCTGCAGGGACACGGTGTGTAGCGCGGTGTTGTCGGTGTTCAGGACGAGCACGGCCATTCAGGTACTCCTTCCCGCTGGCTGCGGGCAAAAAGAAACCGTTCCGCATAAGCGCGGAACGGTGGCAGCACCAGGAACTGGTAGAGGCGTCTCAGTCATGCTCGCTATCCGCACGCCGACGAGCCGCGGTGTGGGAACACTCACGACGATCATCGGATACTCCATCGGCTGAGAACGGGACCAGAGTAACCCCGGAGTTCGCAATGCGGTGACGACACTCAGGCGTTGATCGCCAACGCCGCCACGATGCGCTCTGCTGCACCGCCCAGGTTGAGCAGTTCGGCGAGCTCGGCGAACACCTCCGGCTGGGCGGGCGCGCCGGGCAGCCGGAGGTCGTCCAGGGTGACGCCCAGCGGCAGATCGCGCTTGACCCGGACGACCTCGCGAGCACCGGCCAGGTAGTCGATGCCGGCGGTGAGCCGGTTGGTGAGGGCGGGGGAGAGCCGTTTCGCGGACGCCGCCGCCAGCACCCCTTCCAGGTCGCGGTGGTCGGCGATCAGCCGGGCGGCGGTCTTCTCACCGATCCCGGACACACCCGGCAGTCCGTCCGACGCGTCGCCGCGCAGCGTGGCGAAATCGGCGTAGCCGGCTCCGTCGATGCCGTAGCGCTGGCGCAGCACCTCGTCGGTGACCCGCTCGTGGTTGCGGACGCCCTTCACCACCGACAACACCCGCACCTGGCGGTCGTCGTCGACGAGCTGGAACAGGTCCCGGTCGCCGGTGATCACGTCCACCGGCACGGACGCCGTCGACGCCAGGGTGCCGATCACGTCGTCCGCCTCGTGATCGTCGGCACCGACGATGGCGATGCCGAGGGCGTCCAGGACGGCGCGGATGTACGGCACCTGCGGGCTCAGTTCGTCGGGGACGACTTCGACGTCACCGGCCAGCACCCGGTGCGCCTTGTAGCTGGGCACCAGTTCGACCCGCCACGCCGGACGCCAGGCGTTGTCCCAGCAGGCCGCGGCGTGGGTGGGCCGGTACTCGGTGATGAACCGGGCCAGGAAGTCCAGCAGGCCCCGCACCGCGTTGACCGGCTGGCCGTCCAGGGCTCGCAGCGAGCTCGGTAGACCGAAAAAAGCCCGGAAATACAGCGATGCTGTGTCATAAAGCTGCAAAGATTCCGGTTTCATCCGCACATAGTGACACGATTAGGCCATGGAGAGCACGGACCGCCAGATTCTCGCGCTGCTGTCTCGGGACGGCCGCATGTCGTATACCGACATCGGCCGGGAGACCGGACTGTCGACCTCAGCTGCACAGCAGCGGGTTCGTCGGCTCGAGCAGCGCGGCCTGATCACCGGTTACCGCGCCGAACTCAGCGCCGAGGCGCTGGGCCTGGCGCTGACCGCGTTCATCGCGCTCAACGGCACGGACCCGGCGACCGACGATCAGATCCCCGAGCGGCTCTTCCACCTGTCGAACATCGTGTCCTGCTATTCGGTCGCCGGTGACGCCAGCTACATCTTGATCGTCCAGGTGGCCACCCCCGCAGCGCTGGAGACCCTGCTGACCCAGATCCGCTTGGCGGCCGGTGCGTCCACCCACACCACGCTGGTGTTGTCGGTCCCGTTCCGGGGGCGTGCCGTTCTCTGATCGGGCTTCCGCATGCTGGGTAGCATGCCCACCGTGACCGACCGCCTGCGCGCCCTGCCCTGGTGGATGCGCAGTTCGCTGGCTGCCCTGGCCGGGGCCGCGGCCACCCTCGGGTTCGCGCCGACCGGCTGGTGGCCGGTGCTCGTTCTCGCCATGAGCTGCCTCACCCTGCTGGCTTTACCCGCGCCGAGTTGGTGGCAAGCTGCGGTCAGCGGGTTCTGCTTCGGCCTGGCCTGGTATCTCACCGGCGTCACCTGGATGAGTGTCATCTTCGTCGAAGCGATGATCGCGCTGTCGGCGTTGGAGGCCTGCTATCTGGCCTTGTTCGGCGTCCTGCTGCGGCTGGCCGGGCGGTCGCGGTTCTGGCCACTGCTCGCGGCAGGCAGCTGGCTGCTCGTCGAGTACCTGATCGGCAACGTGCCCTTCGGGGGCTTTCCCTGGCTGCGGCTCGGCTACACCACCGTCGAGTCCCCGCTGGCGGGCCTGCTGCCGCTGGTCGGCGTCCCCGGGGCCGGTTTCGCCGTGGCGCTGATCGTGCAGCTGCTCGCCTGGGTCGTCCTGACCGCGGGCGGACGCCGCCGCCTGCTGGGCTCCGTGGCGGCACTCGCCGTCCTGCTCAGCGGGCTGCTCGGGTTACTGGTGCCCGCCGGTGCCGAGCAAGGCAGTGTCGCGGTGGGGTACGTGCAGGGCAATGCGCCCGGCGGCGGCATCTACGGCCTCGGCGCGGCCCGGACCATCACCTACAACCATCTGGCGGAGACGCAACGGCTGGCCGCCAAAGTGAACGCCGGCGAGCTGCCGAAACCCGATTTCGTGGTGTGGCCCGAGAACGGCACCGACCTCGACCCGTTCCGCGACGTCCGGACCGGTGCCGCGGTGGGGACGGCGGTGAGCGCGGTCGGCGTCCCGATCCTGGTCGGCACCATCACCGAGGATCCGGTGGCCTACGAACGGCAGACCGCCGCCATCATGTGGTACCCGAACACCGGCCCGGGCGCCCGCTACAACAAGCGCAACCTGGTGCCGTTCGGCGAGTGGGTGCCGCTGCGCTCAATCCTTGAGCCGTTGTTCCCGGTGGTGCGCTACGTCGGCGCCCAATCGATCCCCGGCACCGGACCCGGTGTGCTGCCGGTGAACCTGCCGGGCCGGACGGTCCAGGTCGGCGACCTCATCTGCTACGAACTGGCCTACGACTCGACCGTGCACGACACGGTGCAAGGTGGCGCCGAGGTGAACGTGGTGCAGAGCAGCAACGCCATGTACGTGGGCACCCGGCAGGTGGCGCAGCAGTTCGCGATCACCCGGGCACGGGCGGCTGAGTTGCGCCGCGAGATCCTGGTGGTCACCACCACCGGTACCTCCGGGCTGATCCGTCCGGACGGCAGCGTCGCCTTCACCTTGCCCGAGTTCCAATCGGCGTCCGGAGTCACCGAACTGCCGTTGCGCACCGGCGCCACCCCCGCTGTGCTGTACTCCGGCATCGTGCAAGCGGTCCTGATCGGGGCCGCCGTGCTGGCCTTGGCCTGGACCGGGTGGCGGCATCGGGGGAGCACCGGACGGATGCGGCAGAATGGAAGCTCTGTATCGACCCAGGAGACGATGTGACCGAAACCGCGAGCAACGCCACAGCCACGCCCGAGTGGGCAGAGTTGGGCAAGGTGCTCGTCATCATCCCCACCTACAACGAGGCCGAGAACGTCATTCCGATCGTGCAGCGGTTGCGCGCCGCGGTGCCGGACGCCGACATCCTGATCGCCGATGACAACTCGCCGGACGGCACGGGGCGGATCGCCGACGACCTGGCGGCCTCCGACGAGCAGGTGCATGTGCTGCATCGGCGGGCCAAGGAGGGCTTGGGTGCCACCTACCTGGCCAGCTTCGGCTGGGGGTTGGAGCATGGCTATGGGGTGTTGGTGGAGCATGATGCCGACGGTTCGCATCAGCCGGAGCAGTTGCCGAGCATGCTGCGGGCGTTGAAGAACGCCGACATGGTGAAGGGCTCCCGCTGGGTGCCCGGCGGGTCGATCAAGAACTGGCCCTGGCATCGCAAGTTCATCTCGTTGGGCGGCTCGCTGTGGTCGCGGATCATGCTCGGCATTCCGCTGCGGGACATCACCGGTGGATTCACCGCGTTCCGGGCCGACACGCTGCGCGGCATCGACCTCGATACCGTTGAGTCGGCCGGTTACGCCTTCCAAATCGATCTGGCGCGGCGTGCGGTGGAACGTGGCTTTCGGGTGGTCGAGGTGCCAATCGAGTTCATCGAGCGTGAGCGGGGCGACTCCAAGATGAGCAGCGGGATCGCGGTCGAGGCGGCCCTGCTGACCACCCGGTGGGGCGTCGCCAAACGCGGCCAGCAGGTGAAGAACTACCTCGGCTTCCACAAGCGCCGGGCGAGCAAATGACCGTCCCGCAGCAGCCCGCACGCGGACGGCGTCCCTGGCTGGCGCCGCTGGTGCTGCTGTTCTTGGTCCTCGTCCCGGTGATCGAGGTATGGCTGCTGGTCAGCGTCGCACAGCAGATCGGCGCCCTGCCCACGCTGGCCATCCTGATCGGCCAGGCCATCCTGGGCGGCTGGTTGATGCGACGTGAAGGCGCCAAGGCATGGCGGGCGCTCAACGAATCGGTCAGTTCCGGACGGCTGCCCGGCGGCGAACTGCTCGACCCGGTGCTGATCATGGTCGGCGGCGTGCTGGTGATGCTGCCGGGCTTCTTCACCGACGTGTTCGGGCTGATCTTCCTGCTGCCGTTCACCCGGCCGCTGGCCCGTGGCCTGCTGCAACTGTTCATCGCGCGGCGGGCCGCCCGCTCCGGCATCGACCTGAACGTGATGCGGGCGAAGATGGAGCGCGACACGGTGATCCGCGGCGAAGCGGTGCCCGAGGAGCCCACCCGCGATAGCGCGCCGAACCCGCCGGGTCAGGCGTCCGATTCGACCGTGATCAAGGGCGAGATCGAGCCCTAACGCGACCACCGCTGGTTGAGCTTGTCGAAACCTCTTTTCAGCGCCGTGGCGCGTGGGTCTCGACAAGCTCGACCAGCGGTGATCAGTACGTCAGCGTCAGTTGCCGCGGATCTCGTCCAGCCGTTCGGCCAGCAGCTCCTCCAGCTCTTCGATGGAGCGTCGCTCCCGCAGCATGTCCCAGTGGGTACGCGGCGGCTTGACCGCTTTGGCTTCGGGCTCGACGCCGTCCGAACGTCGCGCGACCGCGCCGCACCGGGGGCATTCCCACTCGGTGGGCAGGTCGGCCTCTTCGGCGAAGGTGACGCTGAAGTGGTGACCCTTGGGGCAGTCGAAACCGGTTTCCTGACGTGCCGCGAATTCGACGCCGGCGCCGTCGGCGAAGCTCTTCGAGCCCAAGCCCGAGCCTCGCAGTGATCGCTCAGCCATAAATTTCTCCCTCCACCCCGGACGACCCAGCGGTCGACCGGCCGTCTCCACGCTACCGGGTGACCCCAAGCCGCTCACAGGACTTTGGGTAACGCATTTCCGGCTTCGGTGATTCCCCGGCGCATATCGACCCGGCTCAGCAACAGGCCTCCGACTAGGAAGAAGAGCACCAAAGTGAGGATCGCCCAGCGGTAGGAGTGGCTGAACTGGAAGACCAGCGCGAAACTCAGCGTGCCCAGCCAGCTGGTCCCACGCTCCATCGCCTGATAGAAGCTGAAGTACTCCGACTCGCGGCCCTTGGGGACCAGTTGGGAGTACATCGACCGGCTCAACGCCTGGGTGCCGCCCATCACCAGCCCGATCGCCGCACCGAGCGCGAGCAGCGCGCCGAAGATGCCGGCAGGCAGGAAGAAGGCCACCGACACCACGCCGAACCAGATCACGATGCCGATCAGCACGGTGCGTTTCGCACCTAGCCGGGCGGCGACGCGTCCGAACAGCAGGGCACCGCCGAAGGCGACGAACTGGGTGAGCAGGAAGGTGATCATCACCTGCGAGGTGTTCATGCCCAGTTCGAGCTGCGCGTACAGGCTGGATTGGCCGATCACCGTCTGGATGCCGTCGTTGAAGAACAGGTAGGCGACCAGGAAGAGCAGGGTCTGCGGGTAGCGCCGCAGATCGATGAAGGTGTCGGCCAGCTGCCGCACCGGATTGCGCCGGGCGGCAGGGGAGTGGGTCACCTCGGCCAGGGTGCGTTGCGGCAGTGAACGCAGGCCCAGCACCGGGATGATGGTGAACACGCCCCACCACAGACCTGCGGACAGCAGGCTGAGCCGGATGGCCATGCCGTAGCTGATGCCGAGCGGCTCGTAGGCGGTCATCACCACCAGGTTGAGGGCCAGCAGCAGACCTCCGCCCAGATAGCCGAGCGCCCAGCCGCGACTGGAGACCCGGTCACGGTCGTCGGGGGACGCGATCCGCACCAGGATGCCGTCGTAGATCACCTGGGACGATCCGATGCACAGGTTGGCGACGATCATCAGTACGGCACCGAGCTGCCAATTGTCGCCGCTCAGGAAGAACATCGCAGACGCCGCCGCCGCACCCACCCAGGCCAGAGCGCCGAGCCACCATTGCGGATGCCGGGAGCGGTCGGCGATGACGCCGACGAGCAGCAGCGCGATCGTGGTCAGGATCGTCGAGATGGTGACCAGGAAGGGATGCACGGCTCCGGGCAGGACACCGAAGCCCAACAGCGACACAGGGTTTTCGCAGACCGCGCCCGGTTCGAGGTCGGGGCAGGCGGCGTTGGTGGCCAGGCTGGTCAGGTAGGGGCCGAGAATGACCGTCGCGGTCGTCGTCACATAGGCCGAGTTCGCCCAGTCGTACCAGTACCAGGAGCGCTGCTGCGGCGTACTGCGCTGCTTCTGCCGGACGTCACCCATCAGTTGCCCTCCCATAGGCCGCGCTCGGCCAGCACCTGCGCCAGCACGTCGATCCGGTCGCTGACCAGGCCGTCCACGCCGAGGTCGATCAGTCGTTCCATCTCGGTCCGGTCGTTGACCGTCCAGACGTGCACCGCGCGGCCGGCGGCGTGCGCCGTCCGGATCAGGCCGCGGGTGAGGACGGGCATCCGGTCGTGCCAGGCCCGCGCAGGGATCTGCAGCACGACGCCCGGGGAGGCGACGAGGCGCCGTCCGAGTGGTGCGTAGGCCTGCCAGGCGACCCCCGCCGGGCCGGCCGCGGTCGCGACGCGTCCGTGGGTGCGGCGGCGGAAAGCCCGGATCCGGGCCGAAGAGAACGAACCGACGCACACCCGGTCGTGGGCATGGTGGGCGTCCAGCGCCCGGATGAGAGGGTCGATGGCCTGCGGCACCTTGAGGTCGATGTTGAATCGGGCCGCCGGGAGCGCTTCCAGCAGTTCGTCGAAGGTGGGAATCGGGTCGATGCCGGCGATCCGCACCTGGCTCAGTTCGCGCCAGGGCAGCCGTTCGGGGACGCCGGTGGCGTCGGTGACCCGGTCCAGGGTGTTGTCGTGGAAGGCGAACAGCTTCCCGTCGGCGGAGACGTGGACGTCGGTCTCCAGGTAGCGATAGCCGCGCTCGACAGCCCGGCTGAAGGCGTACAGGGTGTTCTCGCGCGCTCGGTCGGCCTCGGCGAGGAAGCCGCCGCGGTGCGCCATGGCGGCGAACCGGGTGTCGAAGTAGCGGTAGTCACCTGCCTGCACGCGCTCAGTATGGGCCAGCGATGGACATGGGGGCCATAATCGGGGCATGTCGGAGACTTCTGCACCCATTCGTCAGGCCCTGCGGGACGCCCTGCCGGGCGCAATGAAGGCGCGGGACACCCCTGCGCGCAATGCGATCCGTTCGGCACTGGCCGCCATCGAGAACGCCGAGGCCATCGCGCCCGAGACCACCGGCGGCCCGGCCGCAACCAGCGAGCATGTGGCCGGGGCTGCGGTCGGCGTCGGGGTGGCCGAGGCTGATCGCCGCGAGCTGGACGAGGACCACACCCTGGAGATCGTCAGCGCGGAACGCGACGAGCGACTCGCGGCGGCGGCCGACTACCGGGCTCGCGGTGAGGAACAGCGGGCTGCCGACTTGGAGGCTGAGGCGGCCGCGCTGGACGCCTTCCTGTGCTGATCGCCGAGAGCGTTTCCACCGCACGACGGTGTGCGACACAATAGGGCCTCGTGACAACAATCCTGTCGATCCAGTCGTCCGTCGCGTACGGCCACGTGGGCAACAGCGCGGCCACCTTCCCGCTGATGCGTTCCGGCGTCGAGGTCTGGCCGGTGCTCACCGTGCACTTCTCCAACCACACCGGGTACGGCGAATGGCGCGGGCCGCTGCTGGCCGCCGAAGACGTGGCCGAGGTGATCCGGGGCATTGACGAGCGGGGCGTGCTGCCGCGGGTGGATGCCGTGCTGTCCGGCTACCAGGGTGCCGAAGAGGTCGGCGCCGTCGTGCTCGACGCGGTGGCCCTGGTGAAGGAACGCAGTGCGCGCGCGATCTACTGCTGTGATCCGGTGATGGGCGATGTCGGACGCGGCTTCTTCGTCCGGCCCGGCATTCCGGAGTTCATGCGCGACCAGGTGGTGCCGAGGGCGCAGATCGTCACCCCGAACCATTTCGAACTCGACTTCCTCACCGGTCGCGAGACGCACACCCTGGACGAAGTGATCGAAGCCGCCCATGCGCTGCGGGCGGCCGGCCCGGAGACGGTGCTGGTGACGTCCGTGGTGACCGACACCACTGATGACGATTCGCTGACCATGCTGGCCGTCACTGGCGAGGGCGCCTGGCAGGTGACCACCCCGCGGCTGGACCGCACCTTCACCGGTTCCGGCGACCTGACCGCCGCCATGTTCCTGGCGCACTGGCTGCGCACCCAGTCCGCCGCCGACGCGGTCGGCGCCACCGCCGACATCGTCTACTCGGTGCTCAAGCAGACCGCCGATTCCGGCCTGTCCGAACTCCAACTGGTCGCTGCCCAGGACGAGATTGTCACCCCCACGTACCACTTCGACGTCACCCAGGTGCGCTGAGCTACAGCGGCTGGTCGGCTTCTGTTGGTCGAGCTTGTCGAGACCTCCGTCCACCGTTGGTCGAGCTTGTCGAGACCCTTTTTGTGGTTGCGCTTTTCCGGTTGCGTTCTGATCCGCGGAGCGGCTGCACCCCGTCCCGCCCGTGCGCAGCTCGTCCTACTTCTGCTTTCGTCTTGAAGACCCCAGCAGGGGACTCGCGCGCCTTATACGAGGTCGGTCTACGACCGACGTCGAGGAGCGGAACGACGAAACGTCCGACCTACCCGGACGGGGTGCAGCCCACTCCGCTTCACGGGTTGCGTCAGCTCGGGGGTTGCGCCGGTTCGGGTTGCGCCAGTTCGGGGTTTCCTCAGCTCGCGTTGTGTCCGGTCGATCGCGCGATCCACCACTGCTTTCGGGAAAGGCCCGTCGCTTTCGGCATATTTCCCGAAAGTAGAAGTAGTACCCGACAGCAGTGGTGGATCGCGCGATCGACCAAACGCCGGCCCAACCGCCCAAGCAACCGCACATCAGTGAGTGGCGCGCACCTGCCAGCCGGGTAATGCGCACCTGCCAGTCGGGGTAGCGCGAACCTGCCGAGCTCGGCCTGCGCCGCCATCCGCGGCGCCGAGGCACTACTCCGCTGGGTCGTCCGAGATGACTGACGGCTTCGGGAGTCACTGCCGCTCTGCAAAGCGCCATTGGCTCTCGAAGACGTCAGTCGGCGGGCGCGTCCGCGAGCTGGCTGTCCACCCAAGCCCGGACGTCGGAGTGCTGGGCGCGGTAGGCCGTCCAGACCGCCGATAGCCAGTGAGAGAACGCGTCCGGCGTAGGAGTGGCAGCGAGATCGACCAGGCGGAAATCGATGGGCTCGTGATCGGTCGTGAACTTCGGCACGTGGCCACGAAGGCGACCGTGGGCCAGCTGGACGCCGCGGCCGTCGAATCTGCGTTCGACCGTGAGGAACAAGCCGGCCAGAGCCATCGCCAGAGCAGCGACCCCAGTCTCGGAGCCGGCGAACTCCGCTACCCAGGCGTCCCGGTAGTGCTGCTGGAAGAAGCCGGCGTCCCAGCCGTGGGCATCAAGCAGTGGAGCGATCCGCTCGTAGTCCGGGCCCTCGAACATGGCACGCCGTTCGTAGCTGCCGACGGCGTCAGTCGCGGAAGACCTCGATCTTGGCGCCCAGGGCGTTGAGCCGGTTGGGCAGGTCCTCGTAGCCGCGGTTGATCACGTAGACGTCGCGCAGCACGCTGGTGCCGCGAGCCGCGAGGGCCGCCAAGAGCAGGCAGACGGCGGGCCGTAGGGCCGGGGGAGAGATGACCTCCTGGCCGCGCCAGCGGGTCGGACCGGTGACGATGATCCGGTGCGGATCGAGCAGCTGGACGTTGGCGCCCAACTTGGTCAGCTCGACCAGGTGGATGGCCCGGTTCTCGTACACCCAGTCGTGGATCATCGTCCGGCCCTGCGCCACCGCGGCGATCACCGCGAAGAACGGCAGGTTGTCGATGTTCAGGCCGGGGAACGGCATCGGGTGGATCTTGTCCGAACTGGCGTGCAGCTCGGAGGGATGCACGGTGATGTCGACCAGTCGGGTGTTGCCGTTCTCTGCCGGGTACTCCGGCGACAGGTCGAACGACTGACCCATCTCGGCCAGAATCTCCAGCTCGATCTCCAGGAACTCGATCGGGCAGCGCCGGACGGTGAGCTCCGACCCGGTCACGATGGCCGCGGTGAGCAGGCTCATCGCCTCGATCGGATCCTCCGACGGCGCGAAGGCGATGTCGGTGTCGATCAGCGGCAGTCCGCGCACCCGCAGGGTGGTCGAGCCGATGCCGTCGACGTGGACGCCGAGCTGCTGCAGGAAGAAGCACAGGTCCTGCACCA
>JBDHZN010000036.1:0-20368 GCA_039811845.1 Micropruina sp.
GGGTGATGCCGAAATGGATGATCCGCAGCAGCACCAGCATCGCAACGCCCGCGTAGAGCACGACGCCCACCGACCACGACATCACCGCGACCAGGCCGACCCAGCGGGTCTCCCCCGGCAGATACGGCTGCACCTGCGCCATGCCGATGGCGACCGACTGGCTGGCGACCGCCCAGATGAACCAGGTGCCGTTGGTCCGGGCCAGGATCGGCTTGCCGTCGCGGGTCATGAACACCTGCCACGGCAGCACGTAGCCGAAGATGAACCAGAGCAGCGCGCCGAAGAAGAACAGCGGTATCGCGATATCGATCAGTCCCTGCTGAACGAGCCGGACGGCGAGCACATCGGTGCCGGCGACGACAGTGAAGTAGGCGAACGCCATCTCGGGACCACGCAGATCGGCCAGCATCTCGGTCCGATAGCGGACGGCGCGCCACAGATACAGCGCCCACAGCACGCCGTAGCTGACCGCCGCGATCACCAGCAGGGCGAGCGACGCGGCCTGGAACCCGGCCAGATGAAGGCCCATCGAGACGATGCCGGTGCCCATCACCAGCGCGAAGTAGCCCGGCGAGAGGTGCGCGAGCGCGTCGGCGAACGCCGGACGCGGCAACTGCGCGGCCGTCGTCATCGACAGCTCCGCGAGCCACTCGCCGAAGTCATTGCAGAAAGGTAGCAACCCGGTGCCGGCAGGGGCGGGAATTCGATGAGTTCACACCCGCCATACACCGTCGGTCGAGCTTGTCGAGACCCTCTCAGACACAGATCTCGACAAGCTCGATCAACGGTGTGTGTCGTCGGTCGAGCCTGTCGAGACCCGTCAGGGCACGAGATCTCGACAGGCTCGATCAACAGTGATGCGCTCGACTCAGGGTTGGCCGAAGACGGTGTCCGCCTGGTCGGGAATGATCGAACCGTCGTTGCGGCGCGCCGGGCCGTGGTTGCCCTTCGCATCGATGTAGGCGGTTGTCGAGCAGGGGTAGAGGCCCTGCTTCTGCGGCAGCGGCTGGATGAACATCGGGTTGATCGCCCAGCGTCCGTCGGCGTTGTCGTAGGCGTGGCACATCAGTTCGTCCTTATTGCGGTTCAGGACGACGTGCGCACCGGTCGCGTCCCGCAGCATCGACACGTCGGTGGTGGCGTCTCCGCCGGCAACCGTCGGACGCAGGCTGCGCGGCATCGGCTTCAGCGCCCGCGCCCCCTTCACCCCGAGGATGATCTTGTTGATGAAGCAGCGCTTGCCGTCGATGTAGGTCATGATCGAGTCCGAGCCGTCCGGCAGACCGCCACAGCCCTTCAGATGACCGGTCAGCTTGCCCTTGCGCAGCAGCTGCTCGATGCCGATGGTGTGCGCGGAGTCGATACCGACCCCCGGGCCCCAGACGTCGGCGAACTCCTTCGGCGACGCCGACACGACCCAGGGCTCGATGCCGGCCTTCTTCAGGGTCTTGATCAGATCCCGCATCTCCGGGTAGTACCGGATCCACGCGGTCTCGGTGCTCGAGCCGACCTGCTGGGTGGCATCGATCGGGGCATTCAGCGCCGCCTTGCGGGCCTTCGCCGCGATCTTGCGCACCTGCGCCGGCGTGTAGCCCTGCATGATCTGGCCGACCCAGGCGTAGCTGGCCTCCATGTAGCGCTCGTTGGCGCCCGCGAAGACGGCCTGACCGGTGGTGGTCTTCTGGGTCTTGCGCACCGACAGCAGCTCGTCGGCGCACTTCACGTTGGTGCTGGTGGGCAGCGGCTGGCCCGGCTTGGCCAGCGAGCCGCAGGCCTTACGCAGCGCCTTGGCGCCCTCGACCGTCATGAACCGGCTGGTGTTGTGCCAGTTCTTGCCGGGCGGCTGCAGGATCTTGTCGTGCCGGAGCATCCAGAAGATGGTCTGGTCGGAGATGTCGTTCTTGATCACGGTGTTGTCCCAGTCGAACACCGCGTAGGGCCGCACCTGCGGCGCACGACCGCCCGGCCAGCTGCACCGGCCGGCCTTGTCGATGGCCGTCTGGATGATCTCGGCGTTGTCGCCGTACCAGTTGTCGGCCAGCTTCAACTGCGGACAACGGTCCTTCTTGTTCTTGCCGACCTTGCCGGACGGCAGACTGACCGGCGCCGCGGCAGGCAGCACCTGCGGAGCGGTGGTCGGTGACGCCAGAGCAGGGGCGCCGGAAAGGGTGGTCGCAGCCAGAGCAATGCTGAGTAGGCCGGCTGCGCGAACTCGACGATGAGTACGCATCGGGGTGGACCTTTCAGGGTGGGGTCAGGTTCCTCCGCAGACCATAGGCAAACTATCCGGCCTTGCGCCACCCCTTTACCGTGTTTCGCTGGACGCCGTCAGCCTCGCGACTTCCCGCCGCTGATCGTCATGGTGGTGCCGGTCAGGTAGCTCGACCGGTCGGACGCCAGGAAGCAGACCAGGTCGGCCACCTCGTCCAGGCGACCCTCGCGACGCAGCGGAATGGCGCTGGTGTAGCTGGACGTCAGCGTGTCGCCGTTGGATCCTCGCGCGTAGTTCAGGGCCTCGGCATAGGCCGGGCTGCGCAGCGCGGTCGCCTCCATGATGCCGGGCGCCACCCCCACGACCCGGACGCCGGACGGCCCGAGTTCCTTCGCCCAGGACAGGGTGAAGGCGTTCAGCGCGGCCTTCGTCGCCGCATACACCGACTGGGCATGTGAACCTTCGCTGCCCGATTCGGAACTCATGTTGATGATCGTCCCAGTGCCGGCGCGCACCAGGCGGCGGGCCACCGCCTGCGCCATCAGGAACGCGCCCTTCATGTTGACGCCCACCATCGTGTCGAAGGTGGCGACGTCCAGTTCGAACTGAGGCGCCTCTCCGCGGATGTCGACAAGCAGTCGCGGCAGGCACACGCCGGCGTTGTTGACCAGCGTGGTCACCCCGCCCAACTCTGCGCAGACCCTAGCGACGGCGGCCTCCACCGCGTCCGGATCGGTCACGTCGACCCGGAGCAGTTGGGCACCGGTCTCGGGATCGATGCCGTCGGTGGTGGTGACGTCGAAGCTGGCCACCCGGGCACCGGCCGAGCGCAAGGCCACCACGATGCCACGGCCCAGACCCGACGCGCCGCCGGTGACGATGACGGTCTTGTCGTGCAGCCCGAGCCAGTCCAGTGCCATTCCGCTCCCTTTCGTTACCGTCGGTCGAGCTTGTCGAGACCCGGACGCCGTCGGTCGAGCTTGTCGAGACCCGGACGCCGTCGGTCGAGCTTGTCGAGACCCGGACGCCGTCGGTCGAGCTTGTCGAGACCCGGACGAGTTTCGACAAGCTCAACCAACGGTGAGCAAGCTCAACCAACGGTGAGTTCGACAAGCTCAACCGACGGGCGACGTCAGCCGCGCTGGACCTTGGCCATCCGGTGCTGCAGGTCGACGGTCGCCGGGTGCAGTTCGCGGTACGCCTGGTAGAAGGGCCGGTAGATCTCCCGGGCGCCCGGGGTGGGCTCGATCACGCCACTGTGCGTCGTCCAGTCGGTGTCCTCGCTGACCAGGCCGACGCCGACACCGGCGAACATCGCGTCGCCGTAGCAGGCACCGACCGACTGCTCGGTGATCTGCTGCGTCATACCGGTGACGTCCGAGACGATCTGCGGCCACAGTCCACCCGTGGTGCCGCCGCCGACTGCGAATCCGCGGTCGGTCGAGACGCCGGCCGCTCGCATGCCTTCGAAAATGTGCTCCACACCGAAGGCTGTCGCTTCCAGCAGCGACCGATACAGGTGGCCGCGTCCGTGCTTCAGGGTGAGGCCGAGCATCACGCCGCGGGCGTCCGGGTCGAGCAGCGGAGACCGCTCACCGGCGAAGTACGGCAAGGTGATCAGACCGTCCGCCCCCGGCGGCACATCACGGGCCTCGGCACTCAGCTCGCCGAAGTGGAATCCACCACCACAGAGATCGCGCAGCCATTTGGTGAGCGAGCCGCTGGTGGCCATGCCGGCAACCTGGTTGTAGGTGCCGGGGAACAGGTGCGAGTTGACCCACAGCGGCCGGCCCGGAATGAACCGGTCGGTCACCGTGATGATGGTCATCGTCGAGCCGTAGATCACCACGGCATCACCCGGGTGTCGCACACCGACGCTCATCGCGTCCGCGAAGGCGTCGATGCTGCCGGGCACGACCGGGGTGCCCACCGGGAGCCCGGTGATGTCGGCCGCCACCGGGGTCACGGTGCCGACCACCTGCGACGGCCACACCAGTTCCGGCATCCGCAAGCCGGGCGCGAGATCCTCGCACCACTCGGTCGCCCAGGTGCCCTTGCCCACGTCGTACAACGGCTCGGAGTAGGACGCGGAGACGTGATCCAGCACATACGCACCGGTCAGCTTGTACGCCAGATAGCTGCTGGCCATGAACCAGTACTTGGTCCGGGCCCACAACTCCGGCTCATGACGGCTCAGCCACAGCATGCGCCCGCCGACCGATTGCGAGTTCAGCGGGTTACCGCAGGTCTCGATGATCGCGTCCTCGCCGTAGCGTTCGGTGATCTCGGCCAGTTCGGCCGACGAGCGGGTGTCGATGCCGTACAGAATCGTCGGACGCAGCGGCTGTCCGGACGCGTCGGCGGGGACGATGCACGGACCGATGCCGCTCACGCCCACACCGACGATCTCACCGTCGACCGCCTTCGGGATCAGCTCGGCGCAGATGGCTCGGAAGTCATGCCAGAACACGTCCTCGGCGTCCAACTCAGCCCACCCCGGACGCGGCAGCGACACCATGTGCGCCTGCTCCGAGATGCCGATGACCCTGCCGTCCACCGTTGTCAGGGCACCTTTGCTGCTACCGGTACCGATATCGACTCCGAGCAAGTACTGCTGCTTGGTCACCATTGACTCCTTCACTGCCAACTCCCGTGCCGACCGACGCGCGATACCCGACGGACGACGGCGCCGACCGCGGCACGTCGGCGACAGCTGCGTCGCCGGCCGGGGGTATCACGCGGGCACTCCGATCAAGAATCACGGGTTCACCCATTTCAGGTCAACCGTTGATGCTCAGGTCAACCATTCCTCGCTCATATGACTACCGGTCTCAGCCGACTATCGGGCTCGGAAGGCGCCCCTGCGCAACCGCAGCGGTGGCGCCCCGCCGCGTTCACGAGACGGCACCCGCCTTTAGTCGCAGCGCGCGGATCGCCTTTCCGTCGTCTGGAATTGGCCGCCCACGCCATTGGGTTACGGCAGGGATGACGAGGCGACCCGCGACCGGCGACACTTCCCGACGCACTCTCCGGGGCACGTCGACATCGGCGGCCCGAGGTTGCCCCGCGGGCAGAGCGCATGCCGGTCGGCCCTGCCTGCGCAACACCACACCGCGGATCAGGCGTTCGGCAGACCGCAGGCACCCGAGTAGGGGCGCAGGGCGTCACGCACCCGGTCGATCAGCAGCTCGCGACCGGTCGGCTCGAGCCCACCCTCACGGACCCGGTCGAACTGCTTGGGCAGGTGCTGGCTGATCAGCGGCTCCGGGATGCCGACCTCGTCGAGATTCGCCAGCAGTACGTCGATGGCCTTCACGATCTCGTCGTAGGGCAGGTAGTAGCGGATGCGGTCGGAGTAGCTGAACCGGCGGGCGATCTGCTGCTCGTGCGCCGAGCCCTCGTAGTAGCCCTCCCAGTACCCGGGCGAGCCGAGCATCACCCGTTCGATCACCTCGACGAGGTTCGACCGCTTCGAGGCGTCCTTTACCAGCTGACCCTCGATCGCGTCCAGGGCGAACAGACCCTCGCGCAGGTTGAAGGTCAGGCCGGGGCCTACCTTCAGGATCGCCCAGTGATCGAGCACCAGGTCACGCAGGTTGGACTCGGTCTGGTAGTCGGTCGAGTGCGCCTCGAACAGCAGCGTCGGCTCGCCGTCCAAAGCGCCCTGCAGCGCACCGGTGTTGGCCGAGACGTAATCGATCACCTTGACGTGGTCGAACTCGACGGCGGGCTGCACCACGATCGCCGCCACCTTCGGCCAGGCATCGCCGGCCCCCACCGCCGCGAACGCCTTCTTGTGCGCCGCGATGGTCTCTTGCGCCGCCTCCGGCGCGGTCGGCGTGAGCGCGCCCAGAGTCTCGTGGGCACCGCCCGGGACCGGCACCTCGGTGCCGATCACGTACGAGACCGGAATGGTCAGCCCGGCCTCTTCCGCGGCCCGCTCGGCGACCACCAGCAGCCGGGCGGCCCGCTCGGCGACGATCTCGTCGGTCAGCGGCACCGGATCGCCGACACACGATATCGAGCAGTCCAGGTGGATCTTGGTGTACCCGGCGAGCACGTAGGCACGCACCAGGTCCTCGGCCTTGGGCATCGCCGTCTCGGCGGTCTCCTGCTTCTGCCAGCGGTTGGGGCCCAGGTGATCGCCGCCGAGAATGATCCGCTCCCGCGGGAATCCCTGCTCATCGGCGATGCCGAATACGAACCCGCGGAAATCGACCGGGGTCATTCCGGTGTAGCCACCGAACTGGTCGACCTGGTTCGAGGTGGCCTCGATCAGCAGCACACTGTCGTCGGCCAGGGCCTGGCGCATCGAGGCCTCGATCACCAACGGATGGGCCGAACAGACGGAATAGATTCCGACGCCATTTCCCGCTCGATTGTCGGACAGGATTTCACGCAATGCATCGCGCGACATATTTATACCTTCTCTTTCATGAGCCCCCAGGGTATTCCCTGGATTATGGAACGTATGGATTCGGTCGGGCAAGTGCGGATCAGGCCGGGACTTCGTCGGTTGCCACCCGGAACATCACCTGGAGCCGGTGCTCGTCGCGGGATCGCATCGCCTCGAAGCCGCGGACGGCCTCGAGCAGCGGAATCTCGTGCGTGATCAGTACCTCTGGAGCGACCAGTCCCGAGCCGAGGAGGCGGACGACGTCCGACCACTCGTGACCGGGGAACGGGGCCGAGTAGGGCATCCACGAGCCACGCACCGTCAGTTCGTGGCGCAGGATGTGTTCGGACGCAGTCCCGACACCGCGCGCGGACGGTGAGGTCAGGGCCGGAGGAACCGGAAGTAGAAGGCGCCGAACACCAGGACGATCCCGACGTTGACCGCCAGCCGCGGCCACGGTGCATCCTTGAAGAAAGCGACGTCGACCCCCACCACCACAGCGACCATCGCGAGCACGTACAGCACCGTGCCGACCCAACCAGTCATGGCTCCTCCTATGGGCGCGCCCGGTGCGGGAGAGGATCGGGTCTGCTCACCTCCAGTATTGCCGCGTGCCCACACCCTTTCGGGTCAACCGATCGGCGTCGGCCCAGGACTACAGTCCGCGCATGCCGCGTCTGCGTCGAGTCTCCCGGCAGCCCGGCTGGACCCGTCGCCGCACCGGGCGCGGCTTCCACTACGTCGGCGACCCCTGCCGCGCCGCCCTCGGGCCGGCCGTCCTCGATCTGCTCGCTGAGAACCGAATCACCTATGTGTGAATCGCCCGTCGCTGGGTACTCCCCAGGCATCGGTCGCCCGAGTGTGGCGGCTCGTTCCCGTTCGAGGAGGAGAGATGGCCAGGAGGTCGGTGGGACTGGGGTTGTTGACCGCAGGTGTGGCGTTCGCGCTGACAGCGTGCGGGTCGAGCGGGAGCGCGGGACCGGCGCCGTCCGCGGCGGGCAATCCCTTCGAGGGCACACCCGCGGGCGCCTTGCGGACCAGCGGGTTCAACCCGTCCGATGAGGTCGGCAAATCGCGGGCCGACTACGCCGCCCAGCAGCTGCAGGGGGTGAACGTGTCGATGGACACCACCAACTTCGACGCCCAGAAGTTCGCCGCCCAGGCAGCCGCCGGCCAGACACCCGACCTGATCCAACTGGACCGGACGGTGGTTGCGACCTTCGCCGCCAAAGGGCTGATCCTGCCGCTGGACCAGTGCTTTGCCCAGCACCAGGTGACGCCGGCGCAGCAGTACTACCAGGCTGCCCTTGACGACGTGACCTACGACGGCGCCGTATACGCCGTTCCGCAGTTCTTCCAGGCGACGGCGTTGCTCGCCAACAAGCGGGTGTTGGCCAAGGCGGGTGTAGACGCCGCGACGCTGGACACCTCCAAGCCCGACCAGATCGTAGCGGCCGCCAAGAAGCTGTACGCCGAGAGCGGCGGAAAGCCGTCAGTGCTGGGCTTCGACCCGGACATGCCCGGCTCGGCCAACATCTGGTTCACCGCCTTCGGCGGCGGCCTGTACGGCTCCGACGGTACCCCGAAACTAGACGACCCGAAGAATGTCGACGCGCTGACCTGGCTCAAGCAGCTGCTGGACGCCCAGGGCGGCTACGCCAAGGTGAAGAGCTTCAAGGACAGCATGGACGTCTTCGGCGACAAGAATCAGTACGTCCGCGATCAGGTCGGCGTCCAGACTTGGGCGCAGTGGTACCCCAACGTGCTGGCCAACACCGCCAAGGGGGTCTCGATCGAGGCGATCCCGATCAAGGACGCAGCGGGGCAGCCGATCGCGATGGCCGGCGGCACCTCGTTCGCCATCCCCAGGGCTTCGAAGAACCCCGCGGCCGCCTGCGCCTGGGCGGTGGCGGCGACGTCCACCAACGCCTGGCTGGCCGCAGGCGAGGCCCGCGCCCAGACCGTGGCCAAGAACAAGTCGATCGCCACTGGTCTGATGACCGGCTCTCCGGTCGCCGACCAGGCCATTCGGGAGAAGTTCGTCAAGCCGTCCGGCAACGCCGACTTCGACCAGGTGATCGAGACCTACTACTCGGTGCTGCAACACAACAAGAGCCTGGGCAGCTCGGCGGTCGGCCAGCAGGCCAAGCAGGAGTTGGACAACGCGGTGGTGGTGGCGCTGACCGACGAGAAGACGCCGCAGCAGGCTTTGGCCGACGCACAGGCCGCGGCCCAGCGAGCCTGGGAACAACGGTGAGCCTGCTGACCAGGCGAACCCGGTCCACCGCGCAGCCCGGATCGGGGACGCCGGTGCGCCGCTCATGGCAGCGCTCGGAGGCCCTGGCCGGGTTCGCCTTCATCAGTCCCTGGCTGATCGGATTCCTCATCTTCACCGTGGTGTCGATGAGCTATTCGCTGGTCTTGTCGTTCACCGACTACGACCTGTCCACCAACACCGCCCACCCGGTGGGGCTGACCAACTATCAGCTCATCGTCGACGACCCGAAAGTGCTGACCGCCCTCGGCAACACGTTCTTCTACGCCACGTTGGCGGTGCCGCTGGAGATCGCGGTGGCGCTCGGGCTGGCCGTTCTGCTCAACGGCGTGCAGCACGGACGCGGCTTCTTCCGCACCGTGTTCTATCTGCCGAAGATGACGCCGACGGTCGCCACCGCGTCGGTGTTCCTGCTGCTGCTCAACGGCAACGTCGGCGCGGTGAACCAATTCCTCGGCTGGTTCGGTATCGAGGGCCCGCAATGGCTGGTCGATCCGGCCTGGGTGAAGCCGTCCATCGTGTTGATGACACTGTGGACGGTGGCCGGCTCGATGGTGATTCTGCTGGCCGCGTTGCAGAATGTGCCGCGCGAACTGTACGAGGCCGCCGAGGTGGACGGCGCCTCCCGTCCGAGACAGTTCTTCTCGATCACCCTGCCGCTAATCTCATCGACGGTCTTCTTCGTGGTGATCGTGAACACCATCGCCGCATTGCAGGTGTTCGATCAGGCCTATCTGCTGTTCTATCGCGACGCCAACAGCAATGCGCCCGACGCCGCCCTGTTCTACGGCGTCTACCTCTATCAAGCCGCCTTCCAGCAGTTCAATTTCGGTCTGGCTGCGGCGATGGCCTGGCTGCTCTTCGCCATCATCATCGTCATCACTGTGGTGCAGATGAAGGTCGGCGACCGGCTGGTCTACTACGAGGGAGGGAAGGAATGACCGCCCAACCGACACCGCTCAGCACACCGGCCTCATTGGTCGCGAGCGCTCCCGACCTGGCCGTCCCCGAGACCCGGGTCGCTGCGAAGATCCCTCCGCACAAGGTCGGACGCCGGGCCGGGCAGGTGGTGCGCTGGACGATCATGGCCGCCCTCACCGCCGCCTTCCTGTACCCGCTGGTGTGGCTGCTCTCGGCCAGTTTGAAGCCTCGCGGCGAGGTGTTCGACAACCGGCTGATTCCGCAGACCGTGACGCCCGAGAACTACGTCCACGTCTGGGACCGGTTGCCGTTGCTGGCCTGGATCGGCAATTCACTCTTCATCGCGATCGCTGCCGCGGTGCTGGTGACGTTGTCGAGTTCGATGGTGGCCTTCGGGTTCGCCTATTTCCGCTTCCCGGGACGGTCGGCGCTGTTCGCCCTGTTGTTGGCGTCCATGATGCTGCCGGGTGCGGTGACCCTGGTGCCGAACTATCTGATCTGGAAATATCTCGGATTCCTCGGCACCAACGTTCCGCTGTGGGGCGCCAACCTGTTCGGGTCGGCGTTCTACATCTTCTTGATGCGGCAGTTCTACCTCTCGTTGCCACGGGAACTGTTCGAGGCGGCCAGGATCGACGGCTGCTCATCGTTCGGCCTGTTCCGGCGCATCGCGTTGCCGCTGTCGATTCCGAGCACGGTGATCGTGTTCCTGTTCGAGTTCCAGGCCTCCTGGAACAACTTCGTCGGGCCACTGATCTACCTCAACTTCGCTTCCCCGGACGCCTACACGGTGCCGTTGGGCATCAATTACGCGATGCAGATGTTCTCGCCCACCGCGGGCGGTCAGGGCGACTACCAGTATGTGATGGTCGCTTCGCTGCTGGTCACCGTGCCGATGCTGGTGTTGTTCGCGTTCGGGCAGCGGCATTTCGTGGAAGGGGTGGCCTCGGCCGGGCTCAAGGGTTGAACACGCTCCGGCCGCAGGACAAAGAGCCGGAATTGAGAGGAGGCCAATCGTGAGACTCACCCTGATCGGTTGCGTCGCCCTGCTGACTCTGGCCGGCTGCAGCGACGTCGGCCAGCAGCAGGCCGCCGAGGCCGCGCTCGAGTGGACGACCGCCGCGCCGTCCCAGGCCTGCGAACTGCTGGCTCCGGACACCGCGGATGCCGTCGCCGAGCAGTCGGACGGCAACTGCGTCCGCGCCCTCGCCGCGATCGAGCGGCCTCGGGCGGGAGCCGTCCTGGGTACCGAGTTGGCGGGTCAGAACGCCCAGGTCCGGCTCGAGAACGATGTGGTGTTCCTGGCCCTCTTTCCGGACGGCTGGCGGGTGACGGCGGCGGACTGCCAACGCGACGACCCCGATCCGGAGGTCCCCTACCGCTGCGAGGTTGAGCCATGAGGCTAACTCGCGTGCTCTTCGTGAGCTATCTGGTGATGATCGTGTTGGTTCTCGCCGCGGCCTTCGTGATCGGGGGGTTGGCGCGATGAAGCAACTCAAAGACAACTCGTTGTCGATCGTGTTCGGCTTGCTGTTGCTGATCACCCTGGCCGCCCAGTCGGTCGTCGGGCTGGCCGACTACAACAACAGCGCCCGCACCGACGGCTTGGCCGAGATCGCCTGGTGGCGTTACGTCACCTCGTCGTCGTTCGCCGTCGACGTCGCCGAGAACTGGCAGTCGGAGTATCTGCAGTTCACCCTCTACATCCTGCTCACCGTCTGGTTGGTGCAGCGCGGCTCGTCGGAGTCCAAGCCGCCAGGTCACGCCGGCCTGGACAGTGATCGGGAGCAGCGGGTCGGGGCGTTCGCCGCACCCGACTCACCCGCCCCGGTCAGGCGAGGCGGTGGTTGGGCACGGCTCTACTCGGCCTCGTTGACAGTGGTGATGGCGGCCATCTTCGTGCTGTCCTGGGCGGCCCAGGCTGTCACCGGCCGAGTGGCGTTCAACGAGCAGCGGCTGCGCGACCAACTCGATCCGCTGTCGCTGGCCGGCTATCTGAGCAGTCCCGACTTCTGGGTCCGGACGCTGCAGAACTGGCAGTCGGAACTGCTCGCCGTCGGCTCGATGGCGATCTTCGCGGTCTTCCTGCGGCAGCGCGGCTCGCCCGAATCCAAGCCGGTGGGTAGCCCGCATTCGGAAACGCCGCCGTCCTGACCCCCGGTTTTGCCCTGGCGGGCCTTGCGTAAGCCGATCGGTTTCCTCCACTCGGGTGTAGTTCGGTGGCAGAGCGCGACGCAGGGTGGAGTCATGACCGTCACCACAGCACAGCAGACCATCGCCTTCCTCGTTGCCGCCGAAGGCATCGAAGAGGTGGAACTGACCGAGCCCTGGAAGGTGATGGAACGCGCCGGCCACGTCCCGGTGCTGATCTCGCCCGATGCCGGCACTGTCCAACTGTTCAACCACCTGGAAGCCAGCAACACCCGTCCGGTCGACGTGGTCGTCTCCGAGGCGTCCGTCGACGACTACGGGGCGCTCGTCCTGCCCGGCGGTGTCGCCAACCCGGACGCCCTGCGCACCGACGAACAGGCGGTCGCCTTCGTCCGTGACTTCGTGGCGTCCGGCAAGCCGGTGGCAGCGATCTGCCACGCCCCGTGGACGCTGATCGAGGCGGACTGCGTCCGCGGCCGACGGGTGACCTCGTGGCCCAGCCTGCAGACCGACCTGCGCAACGCCGGCGCCGAATGGGTGGACGAGCAGGTGGTGCTCGACGGCAACCTGATCACCAGCCGCAAGCCCGACGACCTGCCCGCCTTCAACGAGCAACTGGTCCAGGCACTGGGCGGCTGACCTGCTGGACGTCACCTCGGTGATGTTCGAACCGCCAGCTGACGGGTAAAGGCCAACCATGGACTATCACGACAAGATCGCAGTGGTCACCGGCGCTAACTCGGGCATCGGTGAGGCGACTGCGGTGCGCTTGGCCGGGATGGGCGCCACCGTCGCCGTGGTCGGGCACCGTGCGGGGAGCGCGGATCACGTCGTCGACCAGATAGTCCGGGCCGACGGCGCCGCGCTCAGCCTCGCCGCCGATGTCGGCGATCCGGACGCCGTCGAGCAGCTCTTCAGTGAGATCGGCGAACGCCTCGGCCGGGTCGATCTGGTGGTGGCCAACGCGGGCATCAACGGGGCCTGGGCGCCGCTGGAGGAGCTTGGCTGGCAGGACTGGCAGCAGACGATCACGGTCAACCTGGGCGGCACCTTCCTCACCGTCAAGCACGCCCTGCCGCTGCTGAAGGCGGCCGGCGGCGGCTCGGTGGTGATCACCGCGTCGGTCAACGGCACCCGGATGTTCAGCAACAGCGGTGCCAGCGCCTACGCGGCCAGCAAGACGGCCCAGGTGGCCTTCGCCAAATCCACCGCGGTCGAGTTGGCCCGGCACTCGATCCGGGTCAACGTGGTCTGCCCCGGCAGTGTCGAGACCGAGATCAACGACAACACCGAGCAGCGCGACACCGACGGCCTGCATGTGCCGGTCGAATATCCCGAAGGTCAGATCCCGCTCACCGGCACCCGATCGGCTCGTGCCGAGCAGGTTGCCGATCTGATCTGCTTCCTCGGTTCGGACGCCGCGTCGCACATCACCGGCACCGAGGTCTGGATCGACGGCGGCCAATCCCTGCTCGCGGGCTGAGCGTTCGGGCCCTAACCAGCCAGCTGGGTGGCTTCCGGCTCCAGCTCCGAACGCAGGGTCTCGATGATGCGGCGGATCAGCCGGGACACCTGCATCTGCGAAACGCCGAGCCGGCGGGCGATCTCACGCTGGGTGCACTCCTCCACGAAGCGCCAGGCCAGCAGGGCCCGGTCGCGACCGGACAGCCGTCCGACCGCTCGCCGCAGCGCGAGGCGCTCGATCACCGTGCTGCCCAGGTCTTCCTCGGACGGCACCTGCGAACCGACCGATTCGCGTGATCCGTCGCCGTAGCCGATGTCGAGCGAGGCCGGCTGGTAGCTGTCGGAGGTGTCCAGGGCGGCCCGCAGCTCGCGCGCGCAGACGTCCATCTGCTGCGCCAGCTCGTCGACGCCGAGATCGCGACCGAGGCACTGTTCCCACTCACTGCGCTGGGCCACCGCGCGAGCCCGCAGCTCCTGCAGGTGGCGCGGCGGACGGATCACCCAGCAGTGGTCGCGGAAGTAGCGCTTCAGTTCCCCGGTGATGGTCGGAATGGCGTAGGAGGTGAAGGTCGCCCCTTGATCGGGCCGGTATCGCTCGATGGCCAGCCACAGTGCCATCCGGGCGACCTGGACCAGGTCGTCGTGGTCGACGCCACGGCCCCGGTAGCGGCCGGCCAGGGTGTCGCACAGTGAGAGGTGTGCTTCGACGATTCGCTCCGCGGTGTGCCGGCGCTCGACCGGATCGTCGCTGGCGTGCAGCAACGCGAAGAGGTCGCGAGTGGAAGGATCGAATGGTGCGGCTGTGTGCGCCATGGCGCTCCTCGGTACAGCCGAGTCAGCACCTGGTTTGACCGCTCAGATGTCTTCGACCCTGCCACGCGAATTCGCGAAACGCAACAGTGCGACGAGACTCACATGAAGTCCCCGCGACGAGCTGAACTGGCGACTTATTCAGCCGGCTGCCAGGTAGCCGGCGTGAAGACCTCGACGCATGCCCCAGGAGACGGCCTGGGTGCGGCGCGCCACCCCGATCTTGCGGTACGCCGAGCGGATGTAGCTCTTTACCGAGTTGGGGCTCAGATACATGCCTTCGGCGATCTCGGAGTTCGACATGCCCTGGGTGATCAGGGCGAGCACCTCGGCCTCGCGTGAGGACAGCCCGTCCTCGCGTCCGGGCCACTGCCCGCCGCAGGAGGCCGTCCGTCGTTCGGGCACGGTGACCAACTGGCCGGCATGCACCCGCTCCAGCGCCGACACCAACTCGCGCGCTCCCATCGTCTTCGACAGATAGCCGGACGCGCCGTCGCGCAGCGCGCGGTCCATCAGCGCGGGCAGCAGGTTCCAGCTGTACACGACCGCCCGTCGAACCCGGCGATCGCGCACCAGACGACCCAATACGTCGGGGTCGTCGCTGCGACGGCGCAGCGGGTCGTACAGCGCGATGTCGACGGATTCCGGGATCTCCACCCCATGCCAGGATCCGGCCAATTCGATCCGGCCGGCGGATCCGGCGAACATGTGCCTCAGGCCTGCGGCCACCAAGTCACAGTCGTCGATCAGCGCCACTCGGAGGGCGGGCGTTGCGTGCATCGTCGATCCTCACTCCCTGTTCGGCCGCCGGGACCTGCCTGGACACAATGTCCGGGTGGCTACCGGCGGAAGCCTCGTACGGTGCGGGTGGGGCCGAGCCTCGTGAACCAGCCTCACCCAAAACGGTGATACCCAGCCGGCCGCGGGCTAAACCTCGAACCGCTGCGACACGTGCGCCTCCCTCGGTAAAGTGGGCGTTGCCGGCTGCGTTGGCCTGCGCGTGATTCTTGGAGGGCGCAGTGACCTTCGTGCAGCCATCGACGGCGGGCGAGGACGAGATCGCGACGGCCCCTGCCGACCGCCGGCTGGATGCCTTGCTCGCCCTGTTGCGGCAGTCGGCGTCCGACACCGATGAGGCCGCGCGGGCGCGACGCGCGCTGGACGTGCTGGCGGCGAATACCGCCGATCATCCCGGTGTCTGCCTCTACCGGGCCTCCGCGCTCGAGGCCGAGCCGACCCCGGCGCCGCTGGCGGCCGTCGGGCAGCAGCTGGATCCGCTGCGGGCCCTCACGTTGGCGCGCGACTGCCTCACCTCGCGGAACAGCCAGCACGACGCGATCGACGCGCCGTCGCCACGACTGCATGCCTTCCCGATCCGCGACGCCCTGGACGGCAGCGCCACCCACATCCTGCTGATCGCGGGCGCTGAGGGCGCACCCTGGGATACGTCCCTGGCGGAATACCTGGACTCGATCGCCCGGGCTCTGGCGGTGATCTTCATGTCGCGCTCGGGCCTCACCGCCGAGGGCGTCGATGTGCTCGCCCAGGGAGCCGTGGGCGAGTTGCTCGAGGCAGGTTCCGCCGAAGCAGCCGCTCTGCCGCCGAGTGTCACCGCCCCCGAACCGCCCGCCGTCCGGCTCGCTGACCTGGAACGCATCGCCGAAACCGACTGGGGGCACGCGGTGATCCGCGCCATCCAGGACGGCGCGGTGCTGTTCGACAGCAGCGGCCTGGTGCTGGAGATCAACTCCCGGTTCACCGACCTGCTCGACTACTCGCTGGACGACGGCCCGCTACGACCGCCGTATCCGTGGTGGCCGACCGTGCAGGAGGACGCCGAAGGGCTCGCAGCCATCCGGCAGATGCACGAGGCCGCCCAGCAGGGAGTCGACTTTGCCGGGGAGCTCAGGTTCTTCCGCCGCGATCGGCAACCGCTGTGGGTCTCGGTGAGCAGTGCGCGGGTCACCACCCGCGACGGTAGGACCGTTGCGGTCTGCACGTTACGCGATGTCACCCGCCAAAAGGAGGCGCGCGAGCGACGCACCATGGCCGCGCAGATCAGCGCGGACTTCAGCTCGATCGACGATTTCGACGCCCTGCTGGCGGTGGCCGAGAACGGCTTCAACACACTGTTCGACGGCAACAGCACCACCCAGATCATCGTGGACGACCGAACCCTGCTGATCAGCGGCGGCGTCGAACTGACCGCCGAGACGCTGCCCGAGCAGATCCGGGTCGGCCTGGGCGGCCAGCCCAATCCGGACACCACCAGCCTCCGCCCCGGCATCCTGCTCGTGCCGCGCAGCAGCAAGGCAGGTTGCCGGGCCTGGATCTAGTTCCCCCGGCCGCGCCGGATCAGGGTGGAAGAGATGATCGTCGCCGACCTGCTGGCCCAGGCGTTCGCCCTTGCCGTGGACCGGTTCCTGGTTGCCCAGGAAGCCGCTGACCGGGAGTCGAATCTGCAGATCGCCGTCCAGAGCCACCGGATGGTCGGCCAGGCCATCGGCATCCTGATCGAGCGGCACCGGATCAGCCCCAACGAGGCGTTCGCACGACTCAAGTCCGCCAGCCAGAACCGGAACCTGAAGCTGCGGGAACTGGCTCGCCGGGTGATCGAGACCGGGCAGGAACCGCTCGACGCCTGAGGCCGGCGCCCGGCTGCTCACCCGCTCGTCCGAGGCCTTCTTGACGCACCCGCGTGCGCTGTTAGGGTGGTGCAGATGACGACTTGATCCAGTTGTCGAATCAGGTTGTCGAGTCCACCCGGTCAGCATCTCTGCCGCCGCACACCGTACCCATGCAGGAAGGACAGCGCGCCTCATGCCGCTCGCCTCGCACGACGTCTTCACCGCCCCCGATTGGTGGCGCCAAGCCGTCGTCTACCAGATCTATCCGCGCAGCTTCGCCGACGTGAACGGCGACGGCATCGGTGACCTGAAGGGCATCACCTCGCGAGTCCCGTACCTTCAGCAGCTGGGCGTGGATGCCGTCTGGCTGAGCCCGTTCTACCCGTCGGCGCTGGCCGACGGCGGCTACGACGTGGACGACTACCGCGATGTCGACTCCAAGATCGGCACCCTGGACGACTTCGACGAGATGGTGGCGACGCTGCACGCGGCACACATCAAGGTGGTCGTCGATATCGTCCCCAACCACTCCTCGGACCGGCACGAATGGTTCCAGGCCGCCGTCGCGGCCGGCAAAGGGTCGCCGGAACGTGAGCGCTACATCTTCCGCGACGGCAGGGGCGAGAACGGCGAGCTGCCGCCCACCGAGCTGCGGTCCATCTTCGGTGGTGGCGCCTGGCATCGCGTCACCGAGCCGGACGGCAGCCCGGGCCAGTGGTATCTGCATCTGTTCGCCAAGGAGCAGCCCGACCTCAACTGGGACAACCCCGAGGTGCACGCCGACTTCCTGGCCACGCTGCGGTTCTGGAGCGACCGTGGCGTCGACGGGTTCCGGGTCGATGTGGCGCACGGCCTGAAGAAGAACCTGGACCCCACCTTCGACGCGATGATCAGCGTGGACGATGGGGTGGTCGATGCCGGCGACGGCCAGCACCCGCTGTGGGACCGCGACGAGGTGCAGGACGTGTACGCCGAGTGGCGCGCGGTGTTCAACGAGTACGACCCGCCGCGCACCGCCGTCGCCGAGGCCTGGGTGCAGCCGCATCGGCAGGCCCGCTACTCCTCACCGGCCGGCCTCGGCCAGACCTTCAACTTCGATCTGCTGCGAGCCGACTTCTGCGCCGACGATTTCCACGAAGTGATCGATCGCAACCTGAAGGCGGCCGCCGAGATCGACGGCTCGACCACCTGGGTGTTCTCGAACCACGACGTGGTGCGGCACGCCACCCGCTACGGCCTGCCGCCGGTTCCGGCCCGGGCCGGGGCTCCCGGTGCCGGTGAGGCCGGACGCGGCAACGACGGCAAGCAGTGGCTGCTCGAGGGCGGCGACCCCGCCGACGTGGACGCCGAACGAGGCCTGCGCCGCGCGCGTGCCGCCACTCTGTTCGTGCTGGCGCTGCCCGGATCGGCCTACCTGTATCAGGGCGAGGAGTTGGGCCTGCAGGAGGCCGGCCAGATTCCCGAGGCCGCCCGCCAGGATCCGGCGTTCTTCCGCAACCGCGAGATCGAGATCGGACGCGATGGCTGCCGGGTTCCGCTGCCCTGGACTCGTGAGGGCTCCTCGTTCGGTTTCGGCCCGGACGGCGCCCATCTGCCGCAGCCGTCCTGGTACGCCGACTACGCCGTGGACGTGGAGTCGGCCGATCCGGCTTCGACGCTGAACCTGTACCGGCGGGCGCTCGCGCTGCGTCATGAGCTGGAGTGCGCCGAGGCCTTGGAGTGGCTGGAGGTGTCGGCGTCCGTGCTGGGCTTCGCGCGTCCGAACGGTTGGTGCGCGGTGACGAACTTCGGCACCGATCCTGTTGTGCTGCCCGATGGTGAGGTGCTGCTGTCCAGCCGGCCGCTGACGGCGGGTGAACTGCCTGGCGAGACCACGGTCTGGCTGCGCCGGTGAGCCGGCGCGGCAGAAATCTGGCCGTTGGGTGCATGCCCGCGGCCTGAATGGGTAACCGACAGTTGTCCCTGTGGGACCTGTCGGTGCTCGAGCCCGGGCTGGAGCAAAGGCGGGATGCGCCGGTTGAGACCACAGCCGGCGCATCACTTAATTCTGTGGCGCGTCCGATCGAGAGCTAAGCCGGCAGCTCTCCGGTACGGGTGAGTTCCTCTGCGATGCTGACCAGCTTCCGGTTCTTCCGCTGCGACGCGCGACGCAGCATGTCGAACGCCTCGTCGGCGGTGATCTTGTGGCGTTCCATCAGAATCCCCTCGGCCTGGCCGATCACCGTGCGATTCACCAGCGCGGCCGCGCGGTTGTCCAGGCGGCGTCCGTCGGCGAGCGCGGCGGTGAGGTGAGCGGCCAGCGCATGGGCGACGACGATGTCGTCGCTACCGAAACTGCCCGCCTCGACGCTGTACAGGTTGAGCGCCCCATAGGACGACTCCTCGGTGTAGAGCAGCAGCGAGAGCATCGACTTCACACCGAACTGCTCCGCCACCGCCGGACCCCACCGCGGCCACCGCCGGTCGACGCTCACGTCGTCGCTGATCACGGTGCTCTGCGTCCGCACCGTGTCGACGCAGGGCCCTTCCCGCAGTTCGTGCTGCAGTCGGTCCGCCTCGGCGACGAACTCGGCGGTGGGGGCAGCAGTGCTGAGGTGCCCCTTCTCAATCATGGTCACGCCGGCCGCGTCGCACGAGTCCATCAACTCAACGACCATCGCCACGCCCAGTTCCAGCCGCTCGTCCTCGTCGACGGGGGTGGTGAGTTCACGGGCGTACTCGGCCATCGTGGTCACCACCTCGGCTGCCGGCACACCCCCGAGCTCCTGATCGTCCTGCGCTTCGCCATGACTCTCGGACGGCACCGCAACCACCTCTCTCCAGGGTCGGAACCCACTCTGCTGAGGTGAAGTGTCTCACCGGTCTCACCGTCCGGGTAACCGACGGCACGACCATGCTCGACCGCCTGACCCCTCGACCCGGCTGACGTTGCACCCTCTTGCGGTGATTGCTCCTGTTCAAACAGGTGCAATGACACCAAAGAGGTGCAACGTCGTCCGGGGTCGAGTTCGCGAACCAGGCCCCCCGGCTAGGCCAGCGACGGCCGGGACGGGGTCCTTTGGTCACCTTGGTGGACGTGAGGTGAGGACGGCTGCGAGCAGGAAGCCGGGCAGCATGAGCATTCCGGCGCGCAGACCGACAACCTGGGCCAGTGCGCCGGTGAACAGCGGAGCGACCTGGCCGAAGCCGGCGACGATCAACACCTGGCCCATGGACTGATCGGACGAGCGGCGACTCGCCCCGACATGCAGCGAGGACGCCAGCGGGAAGGTGGCACCGATCCCGATGCCGGCGATGCTCAGCCCGATCGTCGCGACCACCGCGTTCTGGGCGAGCAGCAGGATCGGCGAGCCGATCAGTGCACAGGCCAGCGCGAGATGCAGCACCCTCAGCGCGGGCAGCCTGAGCGCGAGGCGACTGGCCAGCAGCCGTCCGACGAGGCTGGCGGCGAACAGCACGCTGACCAGCGCGACCGCAACATCCTGCTGGATGCCGACCGACTCGTCGAGGAA
>JBDHZN010000037.1:0-20155 GCA_039811845.1 Micropruina sp.
CTCGGGCCGACATCGTGGCCAGTTTCGGGCCGAGTTCAGCATCAACAGCTTTACGGTGCTGTCGGGACAGGCATGCGGTTTCTCGCGCCAGGATGGTGGCATGCCATTCCGGCAGATCACCGGCGGTGAACGCCGCCATCGTGGACGGCATCTCGGTGGTCAGCACACTTGCGAGACCGACCAGGCTGCTGGCCTTGTGCGGGGATTCATGCCGGGCCAACCCGATCTCACCCGCAACCGAGGCGGCCACCCGTTTCACGCTATGGCCTTCGGCGCGGGCTTCAGCTTCACGCACCTGACGCAACTCCACCGTCAACCGGGCCTGCGCCGCCGCGGCAGCGTTCTTCAGCCGTTCCAGTTGCCGGATCTGATCGATCACTTCGACCGGGTCACCGCAGGTCAACTCGGCCATCCCTGCCACCAGGGTGACGAGAGAGGCTGCGTTGAGTCTGCCGTGATCCTCCATCCCCAGAGCATAATAGATCATCTGTATGAATACAAGAGATGCTGCGACTACCGACAATCAGCGTTTCCTAGCCAGACGCCCCGCGCAAGCTCGCTCGCTGCCGGAGGCGTTCGATCGCCCAGGACCAGTCGATGCGTTCCTGCTCGAGGCGGAGCTTCTCGGCATGCCGGTCTTCGACCAGGTCGGCGTACAGCGCCTGCTCGTCGGCACTCAGGTGGCGTAGCCGAGCGGACGTCGGAGTGTCCTCGCGAACCCAGCGGTCCCGGTGCGCGAGCAGGGTGGCGCGGTCCATCAGGACGGAACGGGTCTGCGGCAGCCAGGCGCGCAGCCGGTCCAGGATGGCGAAGCCGTGGGTGTCCAGGTCGCCCCAGTAGTTGATCTCGGCCTCCCGCAGCCACGGCAGCGCGCCCACCTGGTCGACGTCGAATCCTCTCCCCCAGATCACCATGCCGCCGACCGGTACCGGCACGCTCAGGTAGCTGACCTCGTTCTCGACCACCAATGCCGTCCGGACTCTCACCTCCAGCGCCGGCAACTCGTCGGTGCGCAGAGCAATTTCGGACGCCGGCGGCAGCAGCCCCAGTTCCGGAGCAGGCCGGAGCCGGCCGAACTCGGGTCGGGCCCGCAGGCCCAGGCCGGCGAGAAAACCGGGTCGTGCCGCCGGGACGCCCAAGAGTTGGCTCAGCACCGACCGGTGCCGCTCGGCGAATTTGGTGTCGACCCCCGGCGCGCTGATCTCGCGCAGATACCGGCCGGACCCGCGGTGGGCGTCGAGCCAGCGGTACGCGGCAATCAGTTGCGGCCACTCGCCTGCCAAGCCGATCGCCGCCAGGGGACGCCGTCCGACCCACTCCCGCAGCACCGGCTCGCCAGCGGTCAGGTCAAGGGCGACGTCGTAGGCCGCCAGCTCATGCCGGACGCCGAGCAGCCGCCACGCCTGCTGATAGGACTCGACGACGGCCCGCTTCGGCAGCTGGTTCCGTCCGATCAGCCGTCCGCCGACCGACGCATACGCCAGCTCGAAGCAGGCGCCGTCGCGGGACGCCGCGACCAGGTCGGCGACCCAGGTCTGCACGTCGCCGAGTCGGTCCCCGATTTCAGCCGCCCGAGGCGTCCGAAGCCCGAGATCGAAGCGCGGGAACGGCTCCCCTGCGGCGTAGGCACGGAGCAGGCTGCCGTCGTCCCAACGCCGGCGCAGTTTCGCCTTGATCTCGGCCGGCGTGGTCCAGGTCACGCGCGCGCCGCCCGCTGCCGGTGGAACTCCTCGATGCTGAGCGTCTGCAGCCGGGAGTACTTCGTGGACGGGTTGTCGACGAAGCCGATCGCCCGTACGTAGGGCTCGATCACGTGGACCTTCTGCAGCGGAGTGACGATCAGCAGCTGCAGGCCGAGTTTGGCGAACAGGTCGAGGGCGTAGCGGGTGGACGCGTCCGAGCCGCGACCGAACGCCTCGTCGATCACCGCGAACCGGAAGTCCCGCGACCGGGTGGCACCCCACTCCAGCCCGAACTGGTAGGCCAGCGAGGCGGCCAGGATCGTGTACGCGAGTTTCTCCTTCTGTCCGCCCGATTTGCCGTCGGAATCGCGGTAGTGTTCCCACTCCTGGTCGGTGTCCCGGTCGCGTTCGGACGCCGAGAAGATGAACCAGTTCCGCACATCGGTGACGCGGCGGGTCCAGGCCCGGTCGGTATCTGTATGTCCGACCCGGCCGCGGAATTTCTCGATGATCCGCTGCACGTCGAGGAATCGTTCCTCCGAATAGCGGTCGTCTTCGGCGTTAACCGCGTCGGTGGTCGCCGTCCGCAGGTCGTGCCGGAAGCCCTGCACCTCGGTGTTGATCGTGCGTTCTTTCTCCAGGGTGATGTAGCGGCCTGGCGAATAGTCGATCGCCCCCATTGCCTCGTTGATCCGGTCGACCCTCAACTGGATGTCGTCGGCCTGGCGGTTGAGCCAGTTGTTGAAGCCGGCCAGCTCGCGGATGGTGTTCTTGTTCAGCTCCTGCTTGAAGTCGGCCTCGAATTTCGGCAGGTCGTCGGATTCCACCCGTTCGTGGAAGGCGCGATAGTCGGGCAGTGCGGCGATGCTGGCGTCCATCTCGGTGGTCGATTCCGGCCAGCGCCGCCGCACCTCGGCCATGTACTGCAGCAGGCTGGTGGTGTAGCCGTTGAGTTCGCGGGTAGTCCGGTCGATCTGCCCCTGGAGTTCGGCCGTCATCGCATCGGACGCCGCCTGGCAGCCGTCCGGCTGGGCGGGCAGCTTCTTACCGAGCCGGGACTCCAACGCCGGATACGCCGCCCGCGCCCGCGCCCGCTCGTCGGCGTCGCAGCATCGGACGAACCCCTGGTCGGCGTCGTGAAGTGCCTGGTCACGCGTGATCCGGTCATCGAGCCGGCCGATGTCGCCGTGCAGCCGCTTCAGCCGATCGCCAATCTCGATGAGCTGCTCGTCCACCTCGGCAAGCTGGCGCTCCACCTCGGCCAGCTCCGACGATCCCGTGATCAGGCGGTCGCGCTCGGCCTCGGCCGCTTCCGCTCGTGCCCGCGCTTCGTCGTGGTCGAGGTCGGACCACGACGCGTACACGCCCAGGCTCTCCAGCGTCGCGAGCCGTCCGTTCAGCGCCCTCAACTCGGACTCGACCTGGTCGCGGGCCTGTTCGGCGGCCGTCCACTGCGCCTGCTGTGCCACCAGTTGCTCGGTCAGGGCCGCGATCTTGCGTTCGTTGACCCACCCCAGCACCCAGTTGCGTGGATCGTCGACCCGGAACCGGTCGTCCTTCTCGTGCCGGTCGCCGGAACGGACCTGGCCCTGTCTGGTCACCGCCCGCTGCTCGGCTCGGAACTCCGCGAGGGTGTCGGCGCAGCGGTGGTCGGCCCGGCGGATCAACTGGCTGCGCAGGTAGTCGGCGAACGGGCCGTCCTTGACTTCGAGGCAGTCGGCCAGAATCAGGCCGCTGCCCGTCGCCGGCACCAACGTGACCCGGCGCGCCGACACCCGCTCGTAGACCAGGCGGGCGCCCGTCGTCCGGCCATCGGGGCCTCGATGGGTGAGCCGACGCTCGTTGACCCAGCGCGCGGTGCGCTCGTAGTGCTGCTGCGGCACCAGCAGCGACAGTGCGAAACCGCGCAGCACCCGCTCGGCCGCGCCCCGCCAGGCCTGCTGTTCGTCGGTGAGGTCGAGCAATTCGCCGGCAAACGGCAACTCGTCCTCGTCGACCCCGAGGTCGGCGCAGAGTTCCGCGCGGATGGCCAGCTGGCTGCTGGGCAGGTTGCTGGTGCGGCCGGCCAGGCTGGCCAGCTCGGCCCGGGTCGCCTCGCTTTCGCGGGTCAGGTCGTTGAGCACCCCGATGTGCCCGGCGACAGCCTGTCGGAGCTCGGCCTCCCGCCCCCGCAGCTCACCCTTTGCCCGGGTCACCGCGCTGCCAAGCGCCGCGAAACCGGACGGGTCGCCGACCGGCGGCAAGCCGGCATCGCGCACCCGCTGATCGAACCCGGCCCGCCTGGTGCGACGGTCGTCGGCCTGCTGCCGGGCGTCGGCGGCGATCGTTTCAAGTTCCCCGATCCGGTTGCCGCCGGCTCGTGCCCGCTCCTGCAGCAGGCCGTCGCGGGCGCGCCCCAACTGCTGCTGCCGCTGTTCGGCCTCGGTCACCGCGGCACGCCGCTCATCTCTGGCCGCCTCGTGCCCGGCGATCTCGGCGAGCAGCAGCCGGCTGCGCAATTCGGCGAAAAACAACCTGGCCGCGTCGCGCTGCCGCTCCAGTTCGGCACGCCGCGCCTGGGCGTCGTCGAATCGGTCGGCGGTCTCGACGAGAGGGGTGAGCGCCGCCAGCTGTTCCCGGGCGCGTTTGACCGCGTCGTGGGCCTTGGTGAGGTTCTCGAAGTGTTCGACGATGCCCTTGATCCGCTCGGACGCATCGACCGGCTCCAACATGTGGGTGCGGACGAACTCGTTCAGGTTGCCGACGGATTTCATCGAGACGGTCTGGTGGAACAGCTCCATGGCCTGCTCGGACTTGACGCCGAGGCGTCGCCGGACCGACCGCCCGTAGTCGGGGAACACCGTGAAGATCTCGGCGCCGCCGGCCCGCAGTCGCTTACGCAGGTCGGTCAGGTCGCTGCCGAACCCGGTGAAGTCGGCCTCGATCGACAACTCGGCGGCGGCCGTGACGAAGAAGCGGTCGGGTTGCCCGCTCGACTCGCGCTGGTGGAACACCTGGGCCAGGGTCACGGTCTCGTCGTAGCCCTCGTTGGCGAAGACTCCGAGAATCACCGAATAGCTGCGCTGGTCGCGCAGCCCGATCGGTTTGGACGCCCCCGTCGCCTCGATGCGCTCGGATTTGTAGTGCCCGAGGACGTAGCTGCGCAGCGTCCGTTCCTTGGCGTCGGCGCCGGCGGCCTTGTTGTACGAGATGCGGTGCGCCGGGAGCAGCAGGGTCGTGACGGCGTCGACCAGGGTCGACTTGCCGCTGCCGATGTCGCCGGTGAGCAGGCTGGTCTCGCCGGCCAGGGTGAGCCGCCAGACTCGCTTGTCGAAGGTGCCCCAGTTGAACACCTCGATGCGCTGCAACCGGAAGCCCGAGCGTGGCGCGTTGCCCAGTTCCACGGCCGAGAACAATGCGTCGGTCATTCGCCCGCACCGCCCTTCGCTCCCCCGGTCGCGCCACCCGAACCCGACTTCGCGTACTCGGCCAGCTTGGCGGCGAAATCGGACATCGTCTGGGCGTCCACGTACGCCTTGAGAATGCGGCGCACCTCCCAATGGTCGGGCTGTCCGCGCAACTGGCGCAGGAATCCCAGGTCGGCGGCGCGACGAACGGTGGCGTCGACGGTGTCGATCACGCGGGCCTCGTTGGTGGAGTCGGCGAGGAACAGCCGCAGCATGGTCACGATCTGGTCGCGGCTCAGCACCAGCTTGCCCTCGCTGCCGGATGTCTCGAACTCGACCAGCCGCTTGCGCAGCAGAACCAGCAGCAGGCTGACGTTGTAGGTGAGCGTTCGCCGCATCACCAGACGGGGAAGCGGCTGATCCTCGTCGTTGTCGTCGACGGAGCGCAGGTAGGCGTAGCCCTCAGTGTCGTCGACGACGACGTCCACCCCGATGGTGGCGAAGTGGTCACGGATCTGGGAGCCCTGATGCTCGATGGTCGTCCAGCTGTCCTCGTCGGTCTCGCGATAGACCACCCCCCGCATCAGCCGGATGATCGCGGCACCCACCGCGTATTCCTCGGCGGTTCTCATCGTCGCGTCACCGTCACCTTCGGCAGCCGGACCCGCCGGACGCGGTCGGTGTCGTCGTCGAGGTATTCGAGCAGCGTCTCGTCGGATTCGTCCATCGCGACCGCCAGGTCCTCCTCGTCGAGCGCCAGGTAGGCCACGATCTCGGCGGCGCCCTGGGTGATCGGATAGAGCTCGACGATGTCGCTGAGCAGTGCCGTACCGCGCGGCGGCACGACGCTGCGGAGCTGCGTGGCCAGCCGGGCCTGGTCGACATAGGTCTGGGCGAACAGGGCCGCCACGTCGACGTCGGTGTCGGCGTCCGGATCGATCAGGCTGTCCACCCGGGTCGCCGGACGCGGATCGTAGAGCGGACGCTCGAACGGCAGCGCGATGGCGACGCCCGGCTCGTCCACCTCCAGCCCGAGTTCGGGCGGGACGTCGCGGCAGGCCAGCGCCGCCGCCTCGACCGCGCGGACCAGGTCGAGCACCCGGCGGTTCTCCAGCCACACCTGGTCGTCGAGGAACCGGCGCAACTGTTCGGAGATCTGCCGGACGGTGGTCTGGGTGCGCTCGGCGGCGTCGGACCAGTCGTGATGGACGGCGCGCAGCCGGCGATCGGGGGCGAGCTCCGCCATTGCCTGCACCTTGCCGAGCAGGCCGGACAACTCGGCCTGCCGGGTCTCGGAGAGCAGGAAGTCGTAGAACGCCTGGAAGCTGCGGCCCTGGTCGGAACCGTCGATGACGGCCCGGCTGCCGACCAGATCGGCCAGCAGTTCACCCTTGCCGCCCGACCAGGACGCGATCCGTTCGCGCGCCGACCGGTCGAGCGCCCGGAAGTTCTCTTCCACCTCGCGGAAGTCGGCCAGCAGTTCGCGTGCCGTGTCGGCGAACTGGTGATACCGCTCCCGCAGCGCGGTGGCACCCATTGGCTCGACCTCGCCGGCAGTGACCGCCTCGATCTCGGCGTCGAGCAACTGCCGGCGGCGCTTCAACTCGGCCAGCCGAGCCTGGGGGTCGGTCTCGCTGCCGTGCACGATCTGGCGCAGCAGCCCGACGACGGTCTGCAGCCGCGACTCGGTGCCGACGAACGGCCGCACCTGCAGGCCGGTCACCCAGGCGTACGCCTTCTCGAACGCGGGCGTCGCGTCGTAGTGGATCTCGTCGGAGCCGAGCGGGTAGTACCGGCGCAGCCAGCCGGCCGGGTCGGCGGACCAGTCGTCCAGGTAGCCCGTCGGCGACTTGGGGTAGCGGGGCTGTTCGGGGTCGGTGTTCAGCGCGTACAGCTGATCGTCGAGCGCCGCCGACAGCACGGTCACAGGCGTCGCGCCATGGTTCTCCTCGACGAAGTACCGGCCCAGGAAGCTCAGCACGAGCGGCGCGTTGCCCGCCCGAAGCAGCCGCCAGGCCGCGTGCCGCTCGCGCAGTGCCTCGATCTCGTCGTGCTCCATTCCGACGTCCTTCCTTCACCGTCCGAGTCAGGCTATCGAGCGGGTCCGACACGACGCGCGTTCTGTCCGCACTGCCGCCTGCGCGGCGATCAGTTCACCATTCCCAGCGACCGACTACACCGAGGCACCAGCGGGAAATACCCATGGGGGGTATAGTGACTTCCATGCAGAGACCCGCAGCACTTGCCCTTTCTCTCGTCGCCGGCCTCGCCCTGGCCGGCTGCCAGGCTGCTCCGGCGTCCCCCTCGCCGACGTCGTCGGCCAGCGTCGTGACGCAGGGGAACTCAGCCGACGTGATGTTCAGCCAGATGATGATCCCGCACCACGAGCAGGCCGTGGCGATGAGCGACGCGATGCTGGCCAAGCCGGGCATCTCGGCCGAGGTCACCACGCTCGCCACCCAGATCAAGAACGCCCAGCAGCCCGAGATTGACCAGATGCGTCGCTGGCTGAGCGCGTGGGGCGCCCCCGAGCACGGCGACCACTCCGGTCACGGCGGCATGGACGGCATGCTCAGCGAGCAGGAGCTGAACGCCCTGAAGACTGCCCAGGGAGCCGAAGCCGAGAAGCTGTTCCTCACCGGCATGATCAAGCACCACGAGGGGGCGGTCGCAATGGCCAAGCAGGTCCAGGCCAACGGCTCCGACCCCGGCGTCCGCAAGCTCGCCGACACGATCGTCAGCACCCAGCAGGCCGAGATCGACCAGATGAAGAAGCTGCTGAACGCCTGACCTCGTTCACCCCATCCCCGCCTGCTCACCCCGCGCTCGCCTAACTATTTACCGCTCGCGGAATTCCGCGAGCGGTAAATAGTTAGGCGAGCGCGGGGTCAGCGGGCGCGCGGGTGGGCGGCCAGGAACACCTCGCGCAGATGCTCCACGGTAACCAGGGTGTAGATCTGTGTCGTCGCCACGGACGCGTGCCCGAGTAGTTCCTGCACCACCCGGACGTCGGCGCCGCCGTCCAGCAGGTGGGTGGCGAACGAGTGCCGCATGGTGTGCGGACCGATTTCGGCGGTGATTCCGGCCCGCTCCGCCTGCTCGCGCAGCACCGCCCAGGCCGATTGCCGGCTGAGCCGCGCGCCGCGGGTGTTTACGAACAGCGCCGAGGTGCTCCCCCGGGCCCGTTCCAGCATCGCCGGACGCCCGCGCACCAGCCAGGCGTCCAAGGCTGCCCGGGCATACGAGCCGACCGGCACGATGCGCTCCTTGCGACCCTTGCCGAACAGCCGCAACGCCGCGTCCGGGTCGTGGATGAGCACCGACACATCGTCCACGTCGAGCGAGACCAGTTCGGTGATCCGAGCACCGGTGCCGTACAGCAGCTCCAGCAGCGCGGCGTCCCGCAAACCGAGCGGGGTATCCAGGTCTGGCGCGGCCAGCAGCGCCTGCATCTGGTCGAGCGAGAGTGCCTTCGGCAGCCGGCGTCCGGACTTCGGCGGCGAGACCCCGGTGGCCGGGTTGTCGAGCGTGGCGCCGTCCTCGACGGCGAACCGGTGCAGCGACTTCACCGCGCTCAATGCCCGCGCCACGCTGCTGGACGCCAGTGCCGGACGGTCGGCGTCACCGGTGTGCAGAGCCGCCGAGAAGGCCGTCACGTCGGCCTCGGTCACCGCCGACAGGTCGGTCACGCCACGTTCGGCCAGGAAATCCGCATAGCGGGCCAAATCGCGCCGGTAGCCGGCCACAGTGTGCGCGGAGGCACCCCGCTCGACGGTCAGGTGGTCGAGGAACGAGCCGACCGCCCGCGGCAGCGCCTCCTGCCCGGCCATCGGCTCAGGCCAGTCCGGCGATCGCCTCAAGGTGCCTGGTCCGGGCCTCCCGCGCCGGCCACGGGCTGTCCGCGGGGCGCAGCGAATCCAGCCGTCCGCCCAGCCGCGCGGCTTCCAGGGCGAGCGCTCCGGCCACCACCGTCGGGCTCTGCACGCGTCCGGCGTAGATGCCGTCGACCAGGTCGGCCAACGGCACCAGGCAGATCTCCATGTGGAGTTCTTCGTGCTCGACCACGAAGCCGTCCGGACGGGGCACGTCGCGCAGACCGCGGGCCAGGAAGAACCGGATCGATTCCGAGTTGCAGCCGGGCGAGGTGAACATGTCAATCAGCAGCCGCCAGTCGTCGGCGGCCAGCATCGCCTCTTCGGCGAGTTCGCGCTGCGCGGCGGCCAGCCAGGATTCGCCGTCCGCGTCCAGCAGGCCGGCGGGCGGCTCGATCAGCTGGAAGCCGACCGGATGCCGGTACTGCCGCACCACGACCACCCGGTCCGCGTCGTCGAGCGCTATCACCGCGACCGCACCGGGATGCAGCAGGTACTGGCGGTGCATCTCGGCGCCGTCAGGGGTGGCGACCACGTCATCGACATAGTCGGAGACGGCGCCCTCGCCGAGCACCTCGTGCGAACGGATCGGCCACTCGGTGGGGACGTCGAAAGCCTCACCCGGCCCGAGCAGCCGCGCCGACATCAGGCCTCCTCGACCGGCAGCCGAGCCGACAGCTTCCGCTGCAGCGCCGCGGCGACCAGGCCGGCGAACAGCGGATGCGGCTTGGTGGGTCGCGACTTCAACTCAGGATGAGCCTGGGTGGCGACGAAGAACGGGTGCCGCTCGGGGTCGAACTCGACGAACTCGACCAGCGTCGAGTCCGGCGAGGTGCCGACGATGCGCAGCCCCGCGGCCTCCAGCTGATCGCGGTAGGCGTTGTTCACCTCGTAGCGGTGCCGGTGCCGCTCGGACACCCGGGTGCTGCCGTACAGCCGTGCCACCAGCGAGCCCTTGACCAGGTCGGCCGGGTAGGCACCGAGCCGCATGGTGGCGCCCAGTTGGCCCTCGCCCGAGACGTGCGCGACCTGCTCGGCCATCGTCGCCACCACCGGCGCCTGGGTGTCCGGCTCGAACTCGGTGGATGCCGCGTCCTCCAGCCCGCACAGGTCGCGGGCCACCTCGATCACCATGCACTGCAGACCCAGGCACAAGCCGAGGGTGGGGATCTGGTTCTCGCGGGCGTACTTCAGCGCGCCGAGTTTGCCCTCGACGCCGCGGATGCCAAACCCGCCCGGCACCACGATGCCGTCCAGATCGCCGAGCTGCTCGGCGGCACCGGCCGGCGTCTCGCACGAGTCGGACGCGATCCAGCGCACGTTCACCTTGGCGCGGTTGGCGAAGCCGCCCGCGCGGAGCGCCTCGGAGACGCTTAGGTAGGCGTCCGGCAGGTCGATGTATTTGCCGACCAGCCCGATCGCGACCTCCTCCTTGGGGTGGTGCACCCGGTCGAGCAGGTCGTCCCACTTCTTCCACCGGACGTCGCGGAAGCTCACCCCGAGCCGCCGGACGACGTAGGCGTCCAGGCCCTCGTTGTGCAGCACCTTCGGAATGTCGTAGATGGACGGGGCGTCCGCGCAGGAGACCACGGCCTCCTCGTCGACGTCGCACATCAGCGAGATCTTGCGCTTCACGCCGTCCGGGATCTCCCGGTTCGAGCGGCAGACGATCGCGTCGGGCTGGATGCCGACCTGACGCAAGGCGGCCACCGAATGCTGGGTCGGCTTGGTCTTCAACTCACCGGACGGCCCCAGGTAGGGCACCAGCGAGACGTGCAGGAAGAAGACGTTCTCCCGTCCGACATCGCGGCGCACCTGACGGGCCGCCTCCAGGAACGGCAGCGACTCGATGTCGCCCACGGTGCCGCCGATCTCGTGGATCACCACGTCCACGTCACGAGTCGCCATGGACAGCATCTCGTCCTTGATCTCGTTCGTGATGTGCGGGATCACCTGGACGGTGTCGCCGAGGAAGTCGCCGCGGCGCTCCTTGGCGATCACGTTGGAGTAGACCTTGCCGGTGGTCACGTTCGCATCGGCGTTCAGGTTGACGTCGAGGAAGCGCTCGTAGTGGCCGATGTCGAGATCGGTCTCCGCGCCGTCCTCGGTGACGAACACCTCACCGTGCTGGAAAGGGTTCATCGTGCCCGGATCGACGTTCAGGTACGGATCGAGCTTCTGCATCGTGACCCGTAGCCCGCGGGCCACTAACAGACTGCCGAGGCTTGAGGCGGTGAGGCCTTTGCCCAGCGAGGAGGCAACGCCTCCGGTGACGAAAATGTGCTTGGTACTGGTGCCGTTTCCCACGGGGTTCCACCATATAGGTGCAGACGCCGCCCGGGCGAACCGGCACGCACATGGCGCGAACTCAGGCTCAGTGCCCGGCAGCCGCCAGTAGTTCGGCTGCATGCGCGTGGGCGTTCGCGGAGCCCTCCAGGCCGGCCATCATCCGGGCCAGCTCATCGAGCCGGGCGGCGCCGTCGACCCGGTTGATGCCGCTGGTGGTGACTTGGCCGTCGCTGGCCTTGGCCACCACAAAATGGTCGTCGGCGAATGCGGCCACCTGGGCGAGATGGGTGACCACGATGACCTGGGCGTGTTCGGCGAGCCGGGCCAGCCGACGTCCGATCTCCAACGCGACCGCCCCACCGACGCCGGCGTCCACCTCGTCGAAGACGAAGGTCTGCCCGGTCGCTCCCCCGGCCAGCACCACCTCGAGCGCCAGCCGCACCCGGGAAAGCTCACCGCCGGAGGCCGCCTTCGCCAGCGGCGCCGGACTTGAGCCGGGGTTGGCGGTGAACATCAGAGTCACCTGGTCGGCGCCGTGCGGACCCACCGCCGCCGGGGCCAGCTCGAACTCGATCCGGGCGTGCGGCATCGCCAGCGCGGCCAGTTCGCCCTTGACCCGCTCGGCGAGCATGGCGGCCGCCTCGGAACGCGCCGCGGTGATTGCCGCCGAGGTCTGTGCCAGCTCCTCGTCCAGGACCGCGATCCGCTGTTGCAGTTCGGCGATCCGGTCGTCGCCTGCTTCGAGGTCCCGGGCACGTTCAGCGGCGTCCGCGGCCCATTGCAGCACCTCGGCCACCGAGGCGCCGTACTTGCGGGTCAGCTGCTGCAACGCGGCACGACGTTCCGCGATCCACTCCAGCCGGGCCGGTTCGGCCTCCAACCGGTCGGCATAGCTGGCCAGATCGGACGCCACGTCCGCGGCAAGCACGGACGCCTCGGCGAGCCGCCCGGCCAGTGGCACCAGGTCGGGATCGTCCGCGACGGCACCCTCGAGGCTCTTCCTGGCAGTCGCCAGCAGGCCCAGCACGGTGGGTGCGTCGTCCCAGGCCTCGGGGTCGCCGCTGAGCGCCAACCCGGCTCCGTGCGCGGCCAGTCGCAGTTCGTCGACGGCCTGCAGCCGTTGTGCCTCCGCGGCCAGTGCCACGTCCTCGTCGGGTTGCGGATCGACCTGCGCGATCTCGTTGAGTCCGAAGGTGAGCAGGTCGACTTCACGGGCCCGCTCGCGTGCGGCGCCGGTGAGTTCCTCGACCTCGGACGCCGCGGCTCGCCGTTCGGCGTAGGCGGCCGCGTGCCGTTCGAGCAGGACGGCGTGCTCGGCGCCGGCGAACCGGTCCAGCACCTCCCGCTGCCGATCGGCGGTGCCGAGCCGGATCTGCTCAGATTGACCATGGATGGTGGCCCAGCGGGTGACGATCTCGGCGGCGGTTCCCAGCGGCACAGCAACACCGCCGAGCAACGCCCGCGAGCGCGTCCGGCCCACCTGACGGGCGACCAGCAGTTCACCGTCCTCGACCTCGGCACCCAGCTCTGCCAACTCGTCCGCTGTCGCGCCGTCCATGGTCCAGACGCCCTCCACCACGCAGCGGGTGGCTCCGTGCCGGACCAGGCCGCTGTCGGCCCGGCCGCCCAGCAGCAGGGACAAGCCGGTGACCACCATCGTCTTGCCGGCACCGGTCTCGCCGGTCACCGCCGTGAACCCCGGGCCGGGCTCCAGTACCGCTTCGGCGATCACCCCGAGGTCTGCGATGCGCAGCTCAGTCAGCATGGTTGTTGCGTTCCGCGACGCCGCGCCAACCTTCCACGGGCAGCGCAAACTTGCGGACCAGTCGCTCGACGAAGGGGCGCTCGGTGATGCGCGCCAGCCGCAGCCGGTGCCGTCCCACCTCGGCGGTGACCACCATGCCGCCGGAGATGTCGGTGGTGCGGCGTCCGTCACACCAGACCACCGCCTGGGTCTCATTGCCCGGCAGGATCTCCACCGACACCGTCGAGTGCGGCCCGATCACCATCGGACGGCTGAACAGCGCATGCGCGGACAGTGGCACCACCAGCAGCGCGTCGATGTCGGGCCACAGCACCGGGCCGTTCGCCGAGAAGGCGTAGGCGGTCGATCCGGTCGGCGTCGACAGCAGCACGCCGTCGGTGCCCCAGCGGGACAGCGCCCGGCCGTCGACCCGGACCAGCACCTCGATCATCCGTTCGCGGGCGAGCTTCTCGATGGACACCTCGTTGATCGCGAACGAGCGCCACACCTCGGCACCGTCGCGGTCGGTGATGACGGTGTCGATCGTCATCCGCTCCTCGACGGTGTAGTTGCGCTCGACCACATGGCTGATCAGGGATCCGGCCTGGTGCGACTCGAGTTCGGCCAGGAAGCCGACATGCCCCAGGTTGACGCCGAGCACCGGCAGGTCGAGCGGCAGCGCCCATTCCGCGGCCCGCAGAATGCTGCCGTCACCGCCGAACACCACCACCAGCTCGCTGTGCCGCTCGGTCTCGGGGGTGAGCGCCCTCACCTGGCCCGCGGACTGCAAGGTGTCGAAGTGTTCGTCGGCGAGCAGGCAGGTGATGTCGTGAGCGGTCATGCCCGCGATGAATCCGGACGCCGCGCTCAACGCTGCTGACCTGCCGCCGTGCAGGGCGACGGTGACGAAGCGACTGGTTCCCACGACGCTCACCCTATCCGTGGCCACCCTCATCCACTGGGCGTCCACGCAGCAGCAAGAACCACTCGACATTTCCGGACGCTCCGACGGTGCGGCTGACCCCGCGCCACGCCTCCGGCCAGCCCAGCCGCCGCGTCCGCTCCGCGACCTCGTCCACACAGCGTTGCCGTACCCGTTCGTCGCGGACCACGCCGCGGGCGTCCAGTCCGCCCCGGCCGACCTCGAACTGCGGCTTCACCAGCAGCAGCGCGGCCCCGTCCGGCTTCAGGACGGCGAGTAACGGGCCGAGCAGCAGCTTCAGCGAGATGAACGACACGTCGCCGACGATCCGATCGACTGGCTGGCCATCCAGATCGTCGAGGCTCAACTCGCGCAGGTTGAGGCCCTCGCGCACCACGACCCGCGGGTCATCGCGCACCGGCGCCGCCAACTGCCCGTGCCCGACATCGATCGCGTACACCCGCTCAGCACCATGCTCGAGCGCCACCTGGGTGAATCCGCCGGTCGACGCGCCGGCGTCCAGCACCCGTCCCCTCACCGGCAGACCGCTGTCGGTCAGGGCGCCGAGCAGCTTGTGGGCGGCGCGCGACACGTAGTGGTCGGCTGCGGCGATCTCGATCCGGTCATCGTCGGCGACGGTCGCGGCCGGCTTGTTCACCGGACGCCCATTGACCCGGACCCCGCCGGAACGCACCGCCTCGGACGCCTGACCGCGCGACCGGGCCAGGCCACGCCGGACGAGTGCCTGGTCGAGACGCATCAGCGCCCGGATGGCTGCGGGCTCGGGTTGAGGACGTCCTGCAGCACCTGGTGGACCCGTTGGATCTCGTCCGCATGCTGCTCGACCGGGCCGCTCAGGTCGAGTTCGGCCAGCGCCGCGTCGACCCTCGGGTGACCGGTGACGGGCGGCGCGTCGGGGGTACTCACGGCGAGCATCCTAGTGCCCCGGCCACCAACGTTCGCCCTGGCGAGCGGCGTCCGGTCGGATGCCTCGCAAGGCCGACGAGGGAGTCATACCGGGTTGTATGGCGACTGAGGAGAACGCAGCGAGGCGCCGTCCGGGCGTCGCGCAGCGGGCGAGGGTTGGTGGCCGGGGCACTAGCCCGGGCGGCGCCGGTTGCCCTCGCCCAGACCGCGAGCGGCCAGGGCGTCACCGGTCGCCTGGGCGAAACCCACCGCGCGCACCACCACCGGCGACAACCGGGCCAGCCAATGCCGTTCCAGCCCACGGGCGCGCGCGGCGTCCCGGACGTCGTAGAAGGCACCGGTGAGGAACGGGATGCTGCGCAGCATGATGCCCACGGTCAGACCCAGCCGCTCACCGTCGACGAACGGCAGACGGTCGGCACCGCGGACCAGGGCGTCGATCAGGACTGACGCCGGTGTGGTGCACACGATCAGCCGGGCCGCCAGCACCGCGACCAGCACGTTGCCGGCGACGACGAATGCCGCCGCCGGTTGCCCGACCAGCAGCTGGAAGGCCGCCAGCACGACGAGCAGCACCAGCAGCGACCACGGAACGGCCAGCGTCACCCGGGCCGGCAAGCGGGTGCTCAGCAGGCAGGCCACGGTCACCAGCAGGCTGACCGCGGTGACTTCGGGCCGCTGCCAGACCAGCGCCACCAGGGTGAGGGTCAGCACCACCAGGTACTTCCAGCCGACCCCGAGCCGGTGCCACGGCGAGCTGACGGGACGATAGCTGCCGAACAGCGTGGACGCCGATCTCATGCCATCAGCCGGCGGTAGTGGGCGGTGACTTCCTCGGGTGTCCCGTCGGCGACGATCCGGCCGCCGTCCACCAGCAGCACCCGTTCGGACCGGGCGGCCAGGTCCAGGTCATGGGTGGCGACGATCACCTGGTGCGGCAGCTCGGCCAGTAGGTTCACCACCGTGTTGCGGTTGCGCAGATCGAGCAGTGTGGTGGGCTCATCACAGACCAGCACCGACGGCTCCACGGCGAGCACGCTGACCAGCGCCGCGAGTTGACGTTCTCCCCCGGACAGGTCGTAGACGCTATGGTCGGCGACCTCGGCCAGCCCGTACCGCGCCAGCCAGTCCAGGGCCAGTGCCCGCCGTTCGGCCCGGTTCCGGACACGGGACCGCAGGCTGAGCTCGACGTCGTCGGCCGGGGTCGGCAACACCAGCTGACTGAGCGGATCGGTGAAGGTGAAACCCACCAGCCGGCGCACGGTGGACGCCGCGGTGCGGGTGTCATGGCCGTCGACGAGGACGGCACCCTCGCTGGGCAGCACCAGCCCGTTCAGCAGCCGTAGCAGGGTGGACTTGCCCGACCCGTTGGCGCCGATCAGGGCGATCCGCCGTTGGTCGAGTACGAGGTCGATGCCGTCGAGCAGCACCGCAGCCCCAGAGGGACCGCCGGCCGGAGCCCGAACAACAACCCCGGTGAGGGTGATCACGTCAGGCGGCGACCGGTGCTCGGGCCGCCAGCAGAGCTGGGAACGCCTTGTGGACGGCGACCGCGATTGCCGCGGCGACCAGGTTCTTCACCACGTCGCCCGGCCAGAACACCAGGTCGGTGGCGATCGCGGCGTTCACGCCCATCTTTGCCACCACCATCAATCCCAGGATCCCGGCGGGGTGGACGATCAGCACCGACGCGCCGAAGCCCGAAAGGAACAACCACAGGAAGCGTGCCCGCCGCTCGGGACCGGCCAGCCAACGCGCGAACGCACCGGCGAGCAGGGCGGCGATCGGGAAGCTCAGGAGGTAGCCGATGCTCGGCTTGGCCAGGACGCCCAGACCGCCGGCGCCGCCGGCGAACACAGGCAGTCCGGCGAAGCCCACCAGCAGGTAGAGGGTGGTGGCGGCGAAGCCGCGCCAGGGGCCCAGCACCAGCCCGGACAGGATGACGGCGAGCGTCTGCAGGGTGATCGGCACCGGTCCGACCGGAACCCCGGGCACCACCGAGAACACCGCGACGAGCGCGGCGAAGACGGCGATCAGGGCGAGATCGGTGGTGGGTTGCTTGCCGGCTGGCACGGTAGCTCCTCGGTCGTCGGGACCGCCGTTACCGCGGCCCCTCGCAGGATAGCGCCGACCACGCAGGCATTCTCGCGGCACGTCGAATACCCACGCCCCGGACGCGTCCGTTCCACGACCAGCGGATTCGTCAGTGCAGTTGGTCGAGCTTCGCGAGCGAGTCGGCGGGGTCGGCGTCGGTGGCCCAGGACAGGTTGGCCAGCGCCCAGAGCGCGTCCAGCTGACCTGCCTGCGTCGCGAGATCACCGTCGAGCTGGATCCGGCCGTCATGGAGTTGAGCCCGTGCCGCGCCGCAACGCCAGGAGTGCCCCTCCTGGGTGGCGACGCGGGCCGGCTCCAGCAGGGCCCGCAGGTCGGCACCGATGTAGTTGGGACGGTCACCAGGACCGGCGGCCAGCAGGTCGTGTTTGCCGTGCGCACCGGTGAACACCAGCAGCGACTTCATTCCGGCTCGGTTGGCGCCCATGATGTCGGTGTCGATCCGGTCGCCGACGAAGATCGGCCGCTCGGCACCGGTGTGGTTGACCGCGAAGTCGAGCATCGGTGCATGCGGCTTGCCGAACACGATCGGCCTGCGCGGCCGCACCGTCATGCCGACCACCGCCAACTGCGCACCGAGGCCGGCGACCAGACCGCGATCGGTCGGACGGGTGGCGTCGTCGTTGGTGGCGTACCAGGTGGCACCGCGCTGCACCGCGATCCCGGCCTCGTCCAGCAGCGCCCAGGGAATGTTCGGGCTGTAGCCCTGCACCACGGCGTCCGGGTCGTCGTCGGCACTGTCGGTGGTCCGGAAGCCGACCTCGACAAGCAGGTCGACCAGGTTCTGGGTGCCAGCCACCAGGATCAGGCTGCCCGCGGTCAGGGTTTCAGCGAGCACCCCGGCCGCAACCTGGGCGCTGGTGATCAGGTCGTCCGGGCCGGCGACGAAACCGAGGCTGTTCAGATGCTCAGCCACCACGGCCGCGCTGCGGGCGGCGTTGTTGGTGACGAACATCACCCGGGCACCGGACGCCGTGACATCCCGGATGCCCTCCACCGCACCGGGCACCGCGATCGGTCCGAGGTAGATCACGCCGTCGAGGTCGAAGAAGGCGACATCGTGGGCGTCGATGATGGGGGCGGTCATCGGGTCTCCTCATCTTCGGTGTCCGTGGTGTCATCATCTTCGGAGTCATCGAATTCGATGGTGACGCCGTGCAGTTCGGCCAATGCGTCGGCAGCGCCGGTCTCGTTCTCAGGGTCGAGCCGGACGGCCGCCGCGAACCACTGCTCGGCGCCGGCAGTGTCACCGGACGCCCCGAGCAGCTCGGCGTAGTAGTAGCGCAGCCGCGCCCGGGCGTTCTTGGGTCCCCGCGCACCGATCAGTTCGATCTCCTGACGCAGCAGTCGGACCGCCTCATCCTGCTGGCCGAGCGCGCTTCGGGCGCCTGCCTCGACGAGTTTGAGCTCGACCCGGCCGGCCACCGAGTTGGCACTCTCCAAGCCTTCTCGGACGAGCCGCAACGCCGCCTGGTGCCGACCGAGTCCGCGCTCGCAGTCGGCCATCACCGCCAGGAACTCGGCGCTGCCGGTCATCCGCCGTAGCGCCCGGAACTCGTTCAGTGCTGCCGCGTACTCACCCGCGGCGTAGGCGGTGGTGGCTGCGGCCTCCCGCACCACGGGCAGCCTGGCAGCCCGACGCCTGGCGGCCTCGGCGTGCGCATAGGCCAGGGCCGGGTCGACGTCGATCAACTCGGCGGCCGCCGCGAGATGCGCGGCCACCGTCTCGGCACGCTCCGGGCTCAACCCCCGCAGCTCGGCCTTCACACCGCGCGACAACAACTCCAGGTTCACCTCGGTGGGTGTCTCCGGTTCGTCGGGCCGGGGCTCCAGCCCCGGATGCAATGGTTCTCTTTCCTGCTCTTCGGCATCGCGTCGCGGCCGGACGTCTCTGCCCCGCTCACCGTGTGGGGCACCGGCGCCCGCGCCGCGACGGGGTGGCCCGTCCTGGCCGCGTGCGCCCCGCCCCTCGCTCGATCGAGCTGGGCGGTCGTCCCCGGAGTATCGCCGTTCCGGACGCCCTGCACGGTCTCGGTCGTCGCGGCGCTCATTGCCGTAGCGACTCGAACCAGCTCCGCGGTCGTCGGTTCGCTGAAAGCGTCCTGACCCCGACCGATCGTTTCCGGAGTACCGCCGCTCCGGACGCCCCGCGCGGTCTCGGTCGTCGGTTCGCTGATAGGGCCGAGACCCCGACTGGTCGTCCCCGGAGTATCGCCGTTCCGGACGCCCTGCACGGTCTCGGTCGTCGCGGCGCTCATTGCCGTAGCGACTCGAACCAGCTCCGCGGTCGTCGGTTCGCTGAAAGCGTCCTGACCCCGACCGATCATTTCCGGAGTACCGCCGCTCCGGACGCCCCGCGCGGTCTCGGTCGTCGGTTCGCTGATAGGGCCGTGCCGCCGACCCACGACGATCGGTGCCGCCCTCGTACCGGCTTCGTCCGCTATCCGTGCTTCTTCCGTCGCCGGCCCCGCGCCGATCGCCCGCGGGTCGCCAATCTTCTCGCCGGTCGCCGTCTCGGCGACGCCGATCCGCGTTCGCGCCTCCGCCGCCTCCGGCGCCTCGCCCGCGTGCGTAGCCGCCCGCAGGACTCCGTTCCCCGTTACGCGGTCGCCCTCGTCCTCCGTCGCTCGTCGGCGGCCGTCGTCCCTCGCTCGAGCGTGGCCGCTCGCCGCTCCACTCAGAGGGCCTCGAACCGCCTTGACGGTCGCGCTCCGGTCCACGATCGGCGCCCTCGCCCCTGCCGCGGTATGCCTTGTCCCGGTCCTGGTAGCGGCCGCGCGAGCTCGAGCCGCCCTTCGCGGCGTCTCGCCCGTCGCTCCGGCCGCGCCCGCCCCCGGAGTTGCCAGCCGAGTTCCTGCCTTCGCCGCCACGATCCGACTTCCAGTTGCGGTCTCCGCGAGGGGCGCTGTCGCCACCTCGGGGTCCGCCGCCACTGCGGGAACCTCCCCGGGCCCCGCCGGCGCGGTCGCTTCGGCCCGCGCCCTGATTGCCGCGATAGCCGCCGCTCTTACCCGCGCGGTCGCCGCGCCGATCCGGCTCCCGCCGTCCCTGGCCGCCGGCCGAATGCTCCTGTTTGGTCACCCACCCAAGTTTGCCTTGGGTGTTGTGGGGTATGCAAAACACCCCCGTGGGAGTCAAACATGTTGACTGCCACGGGGGTGTTTTGAATGTCCGGCGATGTCCTAGTCTCCCACAGGGTCCCCCCTGCAGTACCATCGGCG
>JBDHZN010000038.1:0-19364 GCA_039811845.1 Micropruina sp.
ACATGGTCGACCTGGAAGCGGTCGAACTCAACTTCGACGGCATCACCTACGCCAAGGGCGCCTCGGCGCTGCGCCAGCTGGTCGCCTTCGTCGGGCTGGAACCGTTCCTGGCCGGCGTCCGGACCTATTTCGGACGGCACGCCTGGGGCAACACCCAGCTGACCGACCTGCTGCGGGCGCTGGAGGAGGCGTCCGGGCGCGACCTGTCGTTCTTCACCGGCCAGTGGCTGCAGACCGCCGGCGTGAACACCCTGACCTGCGAGTACGAGATCGACGAACGGGGACGGTTCTCCCGGTTCACCGTTGTCCAGCACGCCACCGAGCAGTGGCCGACCCTGCGCCGGCACCGGATCGGGATCGGCTGCTACGACCCGACCGACGACGGCATCGAGCGCGTGCACCGGGTCGAACTCGACATCGACGGCGAACGCACCGACGTGCCGGCGCTGGTCGGCGTCCCAGCACCGGCGGTGGTGCTGCTCAACGACGGCGACCTGTCATACGCAAAGATCCGGGTCGATCGCGGGCTGGACGTGGTGGTTGAGCGGATCCACGAATTCCGTGATCCGGTGGCCCGGGCGCTGCTGTGGGGCGCGACCTGGGACATGTGCCGCGACGCCCAGTTGCCGGCGTCCGACTATGTCGACCTGGTGACCCGCGGGGTCGCGGTCGAAACGGACCTGACCGCGGTAACCGCCGTGCTGGCTCAGGCCGAGGCGGCCGTCCGGTACTACACGCCGCCGGCCGCTCGGGCCGCGCTGGCGACCCGCTGGACGGCCGGTCTGGTGCGGCTGGTGAAGGATGCCGAACCTGGCTCCGATCATCAGTTGGCGATCGTGCGGGCGCTCGCCGGTTCGCTCACCACCTCGGCCGGTGCCGACCTGCTACGTGCCTGGCTGGCCGGCGAGGAGGTGCCGGACGGCCTGGTCGTCGACACCGACCTGCGCTGGCGGTTCGTCACCCAGCTCGCCCAGCTCGGCGGCGTGGACGAGGCCGGCATCGATGCCGAACTGGCCCGGGACAACACCGCGACCGGAGCCGAGAAGGCCGCCGGCGCTCGCGCCGCGCGTCCGGACGCAGCGGCGAAAGCCGAAGCCTGGCGGTTGGCGATCGAGGACGCCTCGGTGCCGAACGCCACCCACACCCAGATCTGCGCGCACTTCTGGGCACTCGATCAGGACGAGGTGCTGCGGCCCTATGTGGATGCCTGGTTCGAGGTGATGGCCGACATCGCGGCCCAGCGCAACGGCTGGGGACAACGGTCGCTGGCGATCCGCAAGAATGTCGGCGAGTTGCTTTTCCCGCGTCCGTTGGGTGACCGGGCGTTGCTGGCCCGGATCGACGAGTGGATGGCCACGACCGAACTGACCGACTCGGTCCGCCGGATGGTCAGCGAACGGCGCGACGACGTCGAGCGCGCCCTGCGCTGCCAGGAGGCCGCCGACTGACGGACCGAGGCTCAGGAGTCTTTGCGGTCGGGCCGGAACCAGCTCGGCGCCATGACCAGCAGCAGCAGAACGAGCGCGATCGCGGCGGGCACGCCCAGCAGCACGGTCAGCGACTGGATCGCGGTGGGATCGGCGGCCTCGGGCCAGCCCGGCAGGGTCTTGAGCGGGATCAGTCCGAACATGGACACAGGGTATTGCACGAAGCCAGCCACGTCACGACCCGATCTGGTCGAGTCGAGGCGCCCGTCGTCCGAACACACGGCTCGGACGACGGGCGCACCTCAACCGTTCGTCAGCCGGATCAGCGTCGGCCACGGACGGCCGCGACACCCAGATCGGGATTGTCGGTGAAGAACTGATCCATTCCGGCCCGCAGGAAGGTCCGGATCTCGCCCACCAGGTCGCCGACGGCAGCCGGGTCGCTGCTGCTGCGGAACTCCGCGGGCAGGAAGTTGTTCTCCCGGCGGAAGGTCCAGCCGACCACGGTCAGACCGGCGCGATGGGCGTCCCGGATCACCGGGGTCGGTGCGTCCAGGGTGCCGTCGGCCTTGCGCGGAATCATCACGTCCTTGCACAGACCCACCTGGTCGGCGTACCGGCTGATCGCCCGCAGTCCGCGCCGCGTCACCATGTCGGCGTAGGTCACCTGCCGTCCGGCGGCGATCTGGTCGTACGGACCGCCCGCGCAGTCGATCAGCTGCACCAGCCGCACCCGGGTCATCCGGTTCAGCCGTTGCAGGTTGCTGATCTCGAAGCTCTGGATGACGACGGGGTCGCGTGGGCTGTCGAAACCGTAGCGATGCAGCAGCCGCACCACCTTCGGCTCCAGGTCGAAACCCTGCTGCCGGAAGAATGTCGAGTGCTTGATCTCGGGAATGACGCCGACCCGCTTGCCCGAGCAGGTTCGCGTCTTCGCCGCGTACGCGAGCACCTCCTTCAGGGTCGGCACCTGGTACAGGCCGTCGTACTTGGTGTTCTGCGGACGCAGGTCGGGCAGCCGCTCGACCGCGCGCAGGCTGCGCAGTTCGGCGAGCGTGAAGTCCTCGGTGAACCATCCGGTCACCGGGTTGCCGTCGAGCAGTTTGGTGGTCTTGCGGCTGGCGAACTCGGGATGGTCGGCAACATCGGTGGTGCCGCCGATCTCCGGTTCGTGCCGATCGACCAGAACGCCGTCGGAGGTGGTCACCACATCGGGCTCGATGTAGTCGGCGCACTGTTTCACCGCCAGCTTGTAGGCGGCGAGGGTGTGCTCGGGGCGATACCCGGACGCCCCGCGATGGGCGATCACCACAGCGTCGGAGTGGTGTCTGCCACGGTCGCCGGCCCCCGTGGCCGACGCCGGAGTTGCCAGCGGTCCGGTGATGGTGAGCCCGGCAGCGAGCGCCGCCAGGGTGGTGCGAAGGAAAGGCATGAGGCCTCCTCAGTGGAAGAACGGACACCGCGCGCGGGGTGCTGAGCGGCGCCGCCGGCCGAGACCGACCCGTTCATCCAGCCATCGCCGGCAGCCGTCGGGCAACCCCCTTCTCATGAACACGCCGCTCACTCTCGGCCACAAATCACCCCTTCAGGTGGCGTGTGCGCATCGGAAGAGGGACCACGGCGGGCACCAGCGCGACCACTCTCGATAGAGTGTCGCCGGGTCGTTTCGGCGTCCGGACCGGCCCGCAACCAACCTCTACAGGAGCATCCGCGTGACCAAGAAACCCGCCCACTTCACGTGGGACGGCCATCACATCGCGCGCGCCGTGGCCCGGATGGCCCACCAGATCGTCGAGGCCAATGCCGGCAGCGAGGACCTTGTGTTGCTGGGCATTCCGACCCGCGGCGTGCTGCTGGCCCGCCGGCTGGCCGACGCGATCCGCAGCATCGAGGGTGTCGAGGTGGGCGTCGGTGAACTCGACGTCACCATGTACCGCGACGACCTGCGCCGCCAGCCGACCCGCGCGGTCGGCCGCACCACGATTCCGCGTTCGATCGACGATCTGACGGTGGTGCTGGTCGACGACGTGCTGTTCACCGGACGCACCATCGCCGCCTCGCTGGACGCCCTGAAAGAAGTCGGTCGGCCCCGCATCGTCCAACTGGCGGTGTTGATCGACCGCGGCTACCGGCAGTTGCCGATCCAGGCCGACCACGTCGGCAAACAGGTCCAGGTGCCACCGGATGCCCGGGTCAACGTGCGGTTCGCCGAGATCGACGAGGCCGACGCCGTCACGATCAGCCTGACGGAGGTCTGATGCGACATCTGCTGAGCGCCGGCGATCTGAGCCTGGCCGAGATCACTTCGATCCTGAACACCGCCGAAGAGATGCACACCATCCAGTCCCGGCCGATCAAGAAGCTGCCGACGCTGCGCGGCCGCACCGTGATCAACATGTTCTTCGAGGACTCCACCCGCACCCGGACCAGCTTCGAGATGGCCGGCAAGTGGATGTCGGCCGACACCATCAACGTCACCGGCAAGGGCTCGTCCACCTCGAAGGGTGAGTCGCTGCGGGACACCATGCTCACCCTGGACGCGATGGGCACCGACTGCTTCGTGATCCGGCACGGCTCCTCCGGCGCGGTCGCCCAGGCGGCCGGCTGGGTGAAGGCGCACGTGATCAATGCCGGCGACGGCACCCACGAGCACCCGACCCAGGCGCTGTTGGACGCGTTCACCATGCGGAGGCACTTCCGCTCCGCGGACAATGGGCAGAGTCGCTCACTCGACGGCGACGACTCGTTCGAGGGCAAGACGATCGCCATCGTCGGCGACCTGCTGCACAGCCGGGTGGTCCGTTCCAACGTGCTGCTGCAACGCACCCTGGGCTCGAAGGTGATCCTTGTCGCTCCCCCGACATTGCTGCCGACCGGGGTCGACCAGTGGGGTTGCCAGGTGACCGACGATTTCGATGCGGCGCTCGAGGCGTCCGATGTGGTGATGATGCTGCGGGTGCAGCGGGAACGCATGCACGGCGGCTTCTTCCCCACGGCAAGGGAATACACCGAGCTGTACGGGCTCACGCCGGAGCGGCTGGCCCGGCTCCGACCGGGTGCGGCGATCTGTCACCCGGGCCCGATGAACCGCGGGCTGGAGATCTCGTCCGAGGCGGCCGACGCCGCCAACTCGCTGATCCTTGACCAAGTCACCGCGGGCGTGTCGGTGAGGATGAGCGTGCTGTACCACCTGCTGGGAGGAAGCCCCGAATGAGAGACCTGCTGATCACCGGCGCCGCCCTGGCCGACGGCACCCGTGGTGACCTGGGCGTCCGGGATGGGGTGTTCGTGCCGGCCGGCGACGTCCACGACGCCGAGCGGATCGACGCCGACGGGCTGCTCACCCTGCCCGGCCTGGTCGATTCGCACACCCATCTGCGCGAACCCGGACGCGAAGACGCCGAGACGATCGCCACCGGCACCTTGGCCGCTGCTCGCGGTGGCTACACCGCCGTCCATGCCATGGCGAACCTGGATCCGGTGACCGATTCGGCCGAGGCCGCCGAGTACCTGAAGGCACTGGCCGGGCGCACCGCGAGCGCCGAGGTGATCGTGGTCGGCTCGGTGACCAAGGGGCTGGCCGGTGAAGAGCTGTCCGAGATGGGGCTGATGAACCGCTCGGCGGCCGGCGTCCGAATGTTCTCCGACGACGGCAAATGCGTGATGGACTCGCTGGTGATGCGCCGGGCGCTCACCTACGCGAAAACCTTCGACGGAGTGATCGCCCAGCACGCCCAGGACACCCGGCTGGCCGGGACCGGGGCCTGCTGCCACGAGTCCGAGATCTCCGGACGACTGGGGCTACCCGGCTGGCCCGCGCAGGCCGAGTCGGCGATCATCGCCCGCGACGTCGAGTTGGCCCAGCTCGCCGGCGGCCGGCTGCACGTCTGCCACGTCTCCACCGCCGAGGGCGTCGAGGTGATCCGCTGGGCCAAGTCGCGCGGCGTGAACGTCACCGCCGAGGTGACCCCGCACCATCTGTACCTGGCCACCCGTGAGGTGGAGAGCTACGACACCACCTTCAAGGTGAACCCGCCGTTGCGCACCGACGAGCACATCGAGGCGGTCCGCGAGGCACTGGCCGACGGCACCATCGACATGGTCGGCACCGATCATGCCCCGCACGCCCGGCAGGACAAGGACCACCCGTTCGACATCGCGCTGCCCGGCATGCTCGGCCTGGAGCAGTCGCTGGCGGTGGTGCTCGAGGTGATGATCAACACCGGACGCCTCGACTGGCCGACCCTGGTGGAACGGATGTCCTACGCGCCGGCCCGGCTGTCCCGGACGGCGACCCAGGGCCGTCCGATCGCCGTCGGCGAGCCCGCCAACCTGGTGCTGGTCGACCCGTCCGCACGCGCGGTCGTCGACCGGGACGAGTCAGCGTCCAAATCGCGCAACAACCCGTACCACGGCCGCGATCTCCCCGACCCGGTGGTCGCCACCGTCTGGGCCGGACGCCTCACCTACCGCCGCTGACGTACCGGCTCGACCCCCGGCTTCACGTCATCCCGGCGAACGCCGGGATCTCCGCACGTTTCGGCTGGCCGCCCACCGAGATCCCGGGTCAAAGCCCGGGATGACGAGGCCGCTCAGGAGAACAGGGTGCGAACCTCGTCGTAGCGCGCCAGCAGCGCTGGGATCTGGGCGCGGATCGCACGGTAGGCGGCGACATCGTCGGGGTCGGGAATCAGTTCGTCCGAACCCGCATCGGGGTCGGCGCCCAGCATGATGAGCGCTTCGCGCAGGGTCGTCGCCTCACCCAGCCCGTACAGCGCCAGTGCCGCCGCGCCCAGCGCGGTGCCGTCCGCGCCGTCGGTGACCACCAGCGGACGACCCAGCGCGGCGGCCAGGATCTCGCGCCAGACCGGTGAGCGGAACACGCCTCCGGTGGCCCGGATCTGCCGGATCGGGCTCACCCGGTCGAGTTCGTCGACCACCGTCGAGAGCATCAGCGCGACCCCTTCGACGGCCGCGCGGACGAAGTGTTCCCGCCCGTGGCTACGCCGAACACCGAGGAAAGCCCCTGGAATGGTCGGGTTCCACAGCGGTGCCCGCTCGGCCATCAGGAACGGCAGCGCGACCAGGCCCTCAGCCCCGATCGGAATGTTGCGGGCCAGGTCGAGCAGCATGCCGTCCGGGTTGCCGCCGGGCTCGGCGGCGAAGTCGACGCCGAACACATCACCGCCCCAGCGGACCACGATGCCGCCGTTGCTGATCGCACCCCCGATCACCCAGGCGTCGTCGGCCAGGTTGTAGCAGAACAGTTTGCCGGCATCGTCGACGTAGGGCCTGTTGGTGACCATCCGGACCGCGCCGGAGGTACCCAGCGACAGCCCGACCACACCCGGTTCCAGGGCACCCACCCCCAGGTTGCCCAGCGGTCCGTCGCCGGCACCGAGCACCACCCGGACGCCGTCCGGCAGCCCGAGTTCGGCCAGCAGGTCGGCCCGCACCGGCAACGCCTCGGTGGTGGGCCGCACCGGCGGCAGCTGCTCGCGCCGGACGCCGGCGACCTCCAGCGCCTCGGGATTCCAGTCCTTGGTGTTCACGTCGAGCAGGCCGGTGCCGGACGCATGCGACACCTCGGTGACCAGCTCCCCGGTCAGCTGCAGCAGGATGTAGTCCTTCAGCCCCACCCACCAGTGCACGGACGCCGCGGTCGCCGGGTCCTCCTCGGTGAACCACATCAACTTGGTCAGGTGCGACATCGAATGGATCGGCGTGCCGGAACGTCGGTGCAGCCGGCGTCCGAGTTCGGTGCCCCGCAGCCGCATCGCCTGCTCCGCTGCACGCGAGTCGGCCCAGGTCAGCAGCGGTGTGATCGGACGGCGCTCGGCGTCCAGCCCGATCAGGCCGTGCAGCGCCGTCGACACGCCGATGCCGATCACCGGCGCCGCGCCGCACGCCTCGGCGATCTCGACCAAGCCCTCGTGCAGGGCCCGCCACATCACCTCGGGTTCCTGTTCCTCCCAGCCCGGACGGGGCTGCTGCAGCGGGTACTCGTTGTCGGCGCTGGCCCGCCAGCCGCCGCCGAGCGCGAACGCCGAAACCTTCGCCGCGGTGGTGCCGACGTCGAGGCCGATCACCACCCGAGCGTCGTGGGGTGCCTGCGTCATCTCAGTCCTCCATTCTCGTGGCGAGGGCCAGAATGCTGGCCCGGGAATCGCGATCGGTGATCTCCAGGAACTCGCACACCTTGCGCACCGCGTCCTCCAGGCTGCCCTCGCCGAGCGGGTGGACGGTGTCAGCCCGGGCATCGTTGAACGGCGCACCGAGGCCGCGCAGATGCAGTATCCAGGCTGCGACGGCGCGCTCGGCGCCGATCGGACTGTTGCCCGCCTTGCGGTCGGCGACCAGCGCCGGCACGATCCGGACGGCGATCTTCTGCGAGCCGTCGGCCGCGATCCGGCTCAGCTGGTCCCGCATCCGCGGATTGCCGAACCGCTCCAGCAGTGCCGCCCGGTAGTCGCTGACGACGTCGTCCTCCAGCGCGAGTTGCCGTTGCGCGACATCCCACCATTCATCCACCCAGCCCCGCACGATCGGGTCGCCGATGGCGTCCGCCACCGTCTGGTGACCCTTGATCGTGGCCGCGTAGGCCATCAGCGAATGCGCCCCGTTGAGCAGCCACAGCTTCCGCAGTTCATGCGGGACGACGTCGTCGGTGATCACCGCGCCGGCGCTCTCCCAGTCGGGATGCGGACCACGGAACTCGCCGGCCATCACCCATTCGCTGAACGGTTCGGTGGCGACCGCGGCGAGATCGTCGACGCCCCGCTCGTCCAGCACGGCCTGCCGGACGGCGTCCGAGGCCCGTGGGGTGATCCGGTCGACCATGGTGGTGATGAAGCCGACCTCGGTGTCCAGGTAGCTGAGCAGGTCGGGTGCCGCATCGGCGGCCAGGTCGTCGAGCACGACCGACAGCACGGTGCCGTTGTCGGGCAGGTTGTCGCAGCTGATCAGGGTGATCGGTCCGGCGCCGGCGCGGCGGCGTTCGATCAGCCCGGCGACCAGCTTGCCGGGGCCGGTGCGGACGACATGCAGGTTGCCGGCCGCGATCGCCGCGGCATCGGACGCCACGTCGGGGTTCTCCAGGTCGAGCCGGCCCTGTTCGTCGCGGTGGTACCCGGCTTCGGTGATCGTGACAGTGACCACGGTCACCTGCGGGTCGGCCAGGTAGCTCAGCAGGGCGTCGACGTCGGTGCCGCTGTGCGTGGTCGCGATCGAACTGATCACTTCGTAGTCGTTGTGCTCGGCACCGACGGCCACCAGGGTGTACAGGTTCTCCTGGCGCTCCAACTCCGAGGCGGTGCCGACCGAGCGGCCGGAGAACGCCGCGATGCCCCAGCGGTCGGCGTCCGAGGCCCGGTCGGTGTACCAGGCCTGGTGTGCCCGGAAGAAGTTGCCCAACCCGAGATGAACCATCCGCACCGGTGAGGTGGGACGGCCGTCGCCGGCGCGAGTGAGTCGACGGGCCACAGTGCCTGCCTTTCCGAGTCGATCGACGGGCCCGGAGGGGAGCCCCGACAACGATCACGAGCGACGGCATCCGCCGTTGTGGGGCCGGTTGCCACCGAACCCCTCCCGGGAGGGCGCCGTCGCTCGTGATCGTAGCAACACCGCTGTGGTCAAGTATCGACACTTGATCAGGCACTCTTCTTCGGTCGCAGCGCACGGATCGCCCGGTCGGCGTCCGCGAGACACAATCGCGAACGCCACCTCGCCGGGCGGGCGATCTGGTGGAATGATCGCTGAGAACTCCCCGAACAGTGAGGAAGCAGATGAGCGACAAGACCGGCACCGCGCAGATCGGCGTGGTGGGCATGGCGGTGATGGGTTCGAACCTGGCGCGCAACTTCGCCAGCAAGGGCTTCAAGACCGCCGTCTTCAACCGCACCTACGCCAAGACCGAGGCCGTGGTGGCCGCCCACCCGGAGGCGGGCTTCATCGCGTCCGAGACGGTCGAGGAGTTCGTCGACTCGCTGGAGAAGCCGCGCCGGATCCTGATCATGGTCAAGGCCGGCCCGGCCACCGACGCCACCATCGACTCGCTGCTGCCGCACCTCGACCAGGGCGACATCATCGTCGACGGCGGCAACACCCACTTCCCCGATACCCGGCGCCGCGAGAAGCGGATCGCCGAGCTGGGCTTCAACTTCATCGGATGCGGCATCTCCGGCGGCGAGACCGGTGCCCTGCTCGGCCCGGCGATGATGCCGGGCGGCCCGAAGGACTCCTACGCCCACATCGGCCCGATCCTGGAGAAGATCTCGGCCCAGTACGACGGCGAGCCGTGCTGCACCTGGATCGGCCAGGACGGCGCCGGCCACTTCGTGAAGATGATCCACAACGGCATCGAGTACGCCGACATGCAGTTCATCGGTGAGGCCTACGACCTGCTCAAGGGCGCCGGCCTGTCGGCCACCGAGGCGGCCGACGTCTTCGCCCAGTGGAACACCGGCGACCTGGACTCGTACCTGATCGAGATCACCGCCGAGGTGCTACGCCAGGTGGACGCCGCGACCGGAAAGCCGCTGGTCGACGTCGTGGTCGACGCCGCCGGCATGAAGGGCACCGGCACCTGGACGGTGCAGTCGTCGCTCGACCTCGGCGTCCCGGCCGCCGCGATCGCCGAGGCCGTGTTCGCCCGCGCGGCCTCCGGTAGCACGTCGCTGCGGGCCGCCGCCCGTGCCGCGCTGCAGGGCCCCGACGGCGTCATCTCCGTCGACGATCGCGAGGCGTTCATCGCTGATGTCCGGCAGGCGCTGTGGTGCGCGAAGGTGATCGCCTACGCCCAGGGCCTGCACCTGATCAAGGTCGGCGCCGAGGAGTACGGCTGGGACATCGACGTGGCCGCCTGTGCCCGGATCTGGCGCGCCGGCTGCATCATCAGGGCGAAGCTGCTCGACCGCATCTCCAACGAGTACGCGGCCGGCAACCTGGAGACCCTGCTCGAGGCGCCGTCGATCAGTGCCGAACTGGCGGCCAGCAACGGCGCCTGGCGCCGGGTGGTGGCCCGTGCCGCCGAGGCCGGCGTGCCGATCCCGGGCTTCAGCTCGGCACTGTCGTACTACGACCTGGTCCGGGCCGACCGCACCAACGCCGCCCTGACCCAGGGCCTGCGCGATTTCTTCGGCTCGCACACCTACCGGCGGATCGACAAGGAAGGCACCTTCCACACCCTGTGGTCCGGTGACCGCTCCGAGGTCGAGGCCGAGGACACCCACTGAGTACGGCATCCCGCCGCTGATCGAGCGGCCCACCGTTGTTCGAGCGGCCCACCGTTGATCGAGCTTGTCGAGATCCCTCACCGGATTTCGACAAGCTCGATCGCCGTTTGCACGCGGATGAATGGAGATCCCGGGCAAGCCCGGGATGACGTGACTCGTCGTCCCGGCGAACGCCGGGATCTCCCCGCGCACCCGGCCTGCCCGGGGAAGTGATACCCCAACCCGGTATCCTGGGTTCTCACGAAGGGAGCCCGGTGACAGTTTTTCTCGCGATCGGCGTGGTGGGGATCGTGCTGTTACTGGTGGCTCTGGTGGCCGGCGATCTGCTGGACGGTGCCTTCGATGCCCTGGGTGGCGGCGAATGGTTCACCGGAGCGGCGATGGCCGGTTTTCTCGGTGGCGTCGGCTTCGTCGGTGCCGCCATCCTCGCGCTGATCGACAACACCTGGCTGGCCGCCGCGGGTGGCATGGTCGCCGGCCTGCTGCTCGGCGTCGCCGTGGGCTGGATCACGCTGCGGCTGCGTTCCTCCGGTGAGGGCGGCACGCCGTCCAGCGAGGCCCTGGTCGGGCTGCAGGGCACTGTGGTCAGCGAGATCCCCGGCGACGGCTACGGCCTCGTCCAGGTGGTCAACGGCGGACACCTGACCCGGCTGAACGCCCGCTGCATCGAGCCGCTCGCCGCCGGCACGCCGGTCACGGTCACCGACGTGCTCTCCCCCACCTCGGTCAAAGTCGTCCCGACCTACCGCTGAAGAAACCCACAGTTCTCCGAAGTCCCGACCGCTCTCTCCGAAGGAGTTAGATGAATCCCCTGATCCTCCCGATCGTCGGCCTTGTCGCCGTTGTGGTGCTGCTCGGCCTGTTGATCGCCAGCCGCTACAAGGTGGCCGGCCCCAACGAGGCCTACATCGTCACCGGACGCCGCGGCAAGGAGATCCGCAACGCCGAGACCGGACGAGTCTCCACCGATCTGTCCGGCCAGAAGGTGGTGATGGGCGGCGGCGTGTTCGTGGTGCCCTTCGTGCAACGACTGCACGTGCTCGACCTGCAGAGCCGCCGCATTCCGGTGCAGATCCGCGGCGCGGTGTCCGGGCAGGGCGTCAAGCTGAACCTGGACGGCGTCGCGATCGTCAAGGTGGGCGGCAACCAGGACTCGGTCCGCGCCGCCGCGCAGCGCTTCCTGCAGCAGCAGGACGAGGTGGAGACGTTCACCCAGGAGACCCTGGCCGGCTCGCTGCGCGCCATCATCGGTGGGCTGAGCGTGGAGCAGATCATCCGCGACCGGGCAGCGTTCGCCCAGCGGGTGGCGGACGAGGCCGAGTCGTCGCTGACCGGTCAGGGCCTGGTGCTGGACACCTTCCAGATCCAGGACATCACCGACGACGGCACCTACCTGTCCGATCTCGGACGCCCCGAAGCGGCCCGCGTCCAGCAGCTGGCCGCGGTCGCCGAGGCACAGTCCCGGCAGGCAGCCGAGCAGTCCCGGCTGGCGGCCGAACAGCAGATCGCCATCTCGGAGCGCGAGCTGATGCTCAAGCAGGCCGAGATCAAGGCTGAGACCGATGCCGCCGCGGCCCAGGCTGCCTCCTCCGGGCCGCTCGCCCAGGCCGACCGCGATCAGGCGATCCTGACCGAGCAGGAGAAGGTCGCCGTCCGGCAGGCCGCGCTCAAGGAGCGTCAGCTCGACACCGAGGTGCGCAAGCCGGCGGACGCCGAGCGCTACCGGGTCGAGACCGAGGCCGCCGCGAAGCGGCAGTCGGCGATCCTGACCGCCGAGGCGAACAAGGCGGCGGCGATCGCCGCCGCTGAGGCCGAGGCCGAGAAGGCGCGACTGACCGGTGAGGGTGACAAGTCCCGCCGGGCGGCGCTCGCCGAGGCTGAGGCCATCGAGGGCGCCAAGCGGGGCGAGGCCGAGAAGGCTCGCCGGATCGCCGAGGCCGAGGCGCTGCGCGCCGAGGGCGACGCCCAGGCGGCGGCGATTCTGGCCACCGGTGAGGCAGAAGCCGAGGCGATGAACAAGCGCGCCGACGCCTACGCCCGGTACAACGAGGCGGCTGTGCTGGAAATGCTGGTGAAGGTGCTGCCGCAGGTGGCCCGCGAGGTGGCCGCTCCGATGAGCAACATCGACAAGCTGACTGTGGTGTCCACCGATGGTGCCGGTGCCCTGCCCAAGCAGGTCAACGACAACGTGGTGCAGACCATGGAGATGCTGAAGAACACCACCGGGGTCGACCTGTCGAACCTGCTGGAACGCTTCGCCGGCAAGGCCGACGACAAGGCCTCACTCGCCGGCTGAGCCATCGCTGAACGAGCTCGTCGGACCACCGCTGATCGAGCTTGTCGAGGTCCCGATCACGAGCATCAAGCTCGACCGGTGTCCGGTCAGAAGTGCTCGGCGGGCCAGAGTTCCAACCCGCGCCGTAACTCGTCGGGCACCGGGATCGGACGGCCCGTCCGGTCGCCGCAGACCAGCACGGTCCGGGCGCGGGCGTGCGTGGTACCCGCCAGCGGGTCGGTGACCTCGGCGACCAGGGTCATCGAGGTGCGGCCGATCTCGGCCACCGCGACCCGGCTCTGGTACGGCTCCAGCCGATGGTCGAGCTGGGCCAGATAGTCGACGTCCTGACGGGCGACCATCCACAGGTAGCCGGCTTGGGCCGCCGCCGACATCCGGTTGCCGGCCTGGTCGGCCTCGCTCGACATCTGTACCCGCGCCTCGGCGACGAAGTCGAAGAAGCGCACGTTGTTGACGTGGCCGTAGGCGTCCAGATCGGTCCACCGGACGGTCAGCGGGGTGGCGTACGCCCGCTCACCCGCTCGCCACTTGCCCAGCGGGCGCAGCGGCTCCAGCGGGCTGCTGCGGTCGACGAACCAGGCCCGTTCGGTGGGTGTCATCCGGCGTGGACGGCCGGCGTCGAAATCGAAGATGCACAGCACCGTCCGAGCCCGGGCGGCGACCACACCGTCCTGGACGACCTCGTAGCCGATGGTGAACCGCGACGCACCGACGTTGCCGACCCAGAGCCGCACCTCCACCGGCTCGGTGCGGAACTCGACCGGCGCCAGGTACTCCACCTGATGGCCGACCACCAACGTGCCGTGGCCGAGCAGGGCGGCATTCTCGCCCTCCAACAGGAACCGGACGCGCGCCTCCTGCAGGTAGTCGGCGATCAGCGCGTTGTTGACGTGACCCTGCGCGTCGAGATCGACCCAGCGCAGCGGCACCCGGACGACCGCGGCCGGGTTCACTCGTCGTCCGACTCGCGCTCGTACATCGAGTCGATCTCGTCGGCGAAGCGTTTCGCGATCGCCGAACGGCGGACCTTCATGCTCGGCGTTACCTCGCCCTCGTCGACACTGAACTCCTGCGGCAGGATGACGAACTTCTTCACCGTCTCCCAGCGCTCCAGGCTCTGATTGGCCCGATCGACGAACTCCTGGACCGCCTGGTGCACGTTGTCGCTGGCGACGATCTGAGCATAGTCGGCGTCGGCCATTCCGTTCACCGCTGCCCAGCGTTTGACGTTGTCGGCGTCCAGCGTCAACAGCGCAGAGATGTACTTGCGCCCGTCGCCGACCACGGCCGCCTGACTGATGAACGGGATCGCGGCGACCAGTGCACCCTCCACCTTCTGCGGCGCCACATACTTGCCGCCGGAGGTCTTCATCAGGTCCTTCTTGCGGTCGGTCAGGGTCAGGTTGCCCTCGGCGTCCAGCTCGCCCAGGTCACCGGTGTGGAACCAGCCGTCCACGATCGCCTCGGCCGTCATGTCGTCGGCAGCGTGGTAGCCGCGCATCACGCCCGGGCCCTTGATCAGCACCTCGCCGTCGTCGGCGATGCGGACCTCCGACCCGGGAGCGACCTTGCCGACGGTGCCGAACCGAGGCTCGACGGGCAGGTTCACGAACGAGAACGCCGTCGTCTCGGTCAGCCCATAGCCCTCGACGACCAGCAGCCCCGCCGAATAGAACCAGCCCTGCACCTTCTGGTTCAGCTTCGCCGAGCCCGAGACCATGAACCGCATCCGTCCGCCCAGTCGCTCGCGCAGCTTGTGGAAGACCAGTTTGTCGGCCACCTTGTACTGCAGCCGAAGCGGCAACGGCAGCGGACGTCCCTGCAGCCGATAGGGGTGGCTCTGCTTCCCGACCGCGAACGCCCAGCGCGCGATGTTGCCCTTGAGGCCGGTCGAGTTCGTGGACAGGACGGTGGCACGCACCTTCTCGAAGATCCGCGGAGCTCCGCACATGAAGGTCGGTTTGGTCACACCGAGGTTCGCCACGATCCGGTCGACCCTGCCGTCGACCGCCGAGGCGAACCCGATGGCCAGCTGGATCGCGAGCAGGCATTTGCCGAAGACGTGGGAGAGCGGGAGCCACAGGTACTGCAGGTCATTGAAGTCGATCAGATCCAGCTGCTCGACCGCGAATCCCTCGTAGATCCAGTTGCGCTGGGTGAGTTCGACGCCCTTCGGACGACCGGTGGTGCCGGAGGTGTAGATCAGGGTGGCCAAGCTGTCCAGGCCGATGCCCTCGCGGGCCGCGTCGACACAGTCCGGCTGCTCGGCGAGCAGCTTCTTCCCGCGGCCGATCAGCTGGCGCCAGGACAGGGTGTGTTCGCCGTCCCCTTCCCCCTCCAACAGGATCACCGCCCGCACCTGCGCCTCGCCGCCGTCGAGTTTGGCTGCCTGTGCGGCGTCCTCGGCCACCAGCACCTGGGAAGCCGAATGCGCCACGATGTACTGGAAGTCGTCGGGCGCGGTGTTGGGATAGATGGTGGTGGTCGCTGCACCGATGGCACTGATCGCCAGGTCGACCAGAATCCACTCGATCCGGGTCGGGGCTGCGATCGCGACCCGCTCCTCCTGACCCACGCCCAGGGTGAGCAGTCCGGCGGCGACCTCGTGGATGCGCTGCCGGGCCTGGGCCCAGGTCAACGACTGCCACACGTCGTTGCCGTCGGGGTAGCGGAACGCCTCGGCGTTCGGGGATTTCTCGGCCCGCCAGTTCAGCAGGGCGCCGACCGAGGTCGGCTTGTCGTGCAGGATGGCGTCGGCATGGGTGTTCATGTCACTCCTGTCTGGCCACGGCGTCGGTGCCGAATTTCGGCCATTCTAGGGCGCGAGACAGCGATCAGGACCGAGGCGGCGCAGCGGAGGACGATCCGGGTTCTCGATACCGGAAGCGCGGACAAGGCTCGTCGGGCAACCGAGGGCCACGGGCGGGATCACGGCCCCTGGCAAGAACCTGCTTTCCCTAGCCACCGCCCCCTGCCACCCACTCCGTGAGGGGTTCGGTTTACGCTTCAACAAGTGATGTTAAACTTACCCTGTGACTGTTGCATCCGACCCCGTCTTGTGGCTGACCGCCGAACAACAGGCGATCTGGCGCGCGTACCTGGCCGGGGCGAGTCGGATCAACGAGCGGCTCGATGCGGAATTGCGCCCGTTCGGGCTCGATCTGGGCGAATACGAGATCCTGGTCAATCTTTCCGAAGCCGACCAGCTGGAGATGCGGATGTCCGAGCTGGCCGATCGGGTTCGGCAGTCGCGTTCGCGGCTCACCCACACGGTGGCGCGAATGGAGGCCAAAGGGCTGATCTTGCGCAAGAGCTGTCCCCACGATCGCCGCGGGGTGATCGCGGTGCTCACCGCCACCGGTTTGAACCTGCTGAAGTCCGCGGCTCCGAACCATGTCGCATCGGTGCGCGCCGCCCTGGTCGACGCGGTCGAACCCGCCGACTACGAGGCGCTCGGCCGCGCCATGAACGCCGTGCTCGAGGTGGCAGACTGACCGGGTGGGTCGCCCCGCCTTTGACCGTTCCACGCTGAGCCGCGCCCTCTATACCTCCGACGCCTCTCTCTACCGGGTGGTACCCGAAGCGGTCTTTGTGCCCAGGGACCTCACTGAGTTGGACGCGGCTGTCGACGATTCCCGGCAACGACACCTGCCGGTCACCATGCGTGGCGCCGGGACGTCGTGCGCCGGCAACGCGGTCGGGCCGGGCCTGGTGATCGACACCCGCCGCTTGAATCGGATCGAGTCGCTCGATCCGGTCTCCGGTTTGGCCGTGGTACAGCCGGGCGTCGTCCAAGCCGATCTGACCGCTGCCGGACGGCGGCACGGACTGCGGTTCGGGCCCGACCCGTCGACGGCGTCCCGATGCACGGTGGGCGGCATGATCGGCAACAACGCGTGCGGCCCTCGCGCTCTGGGCTACGGACGCACCAGCGACGTGGTGGCAGGGCTGGAGGTGATCACCGGCAGCGGCGAGCGGCTGCTGCTTGAGCCCGGCGCCAACCTGCGCACCCACCCCTCGCCGACGCTGCGGTCCCTGCATGAGTTGGTGCTGGCCAATCTGGGCCTGATCCGCACCGAGTTCGGTCGTTTCGGCCGGCAGGTCTCCGGCTACTCGCTGGAACACCTGCTGCCCGAGCACGGCTTCGACGTGGCCCGCTTCCTGGTCGGCTCGGAGGGCACCCTGGCCGTGGTGCGCCGGGCCACCGTCCGGCTCGCCCGGGAACCCGCCCACACCGCGCTGGTGGTGCTCGGCTTCGCCTCGCTGGCAGAGGCCGCCGACGCGATGCCCGGAGTGCTGCGGTATCGACCCCGGGCCTGCGAGGGCTTGGACGCCCGGATCGTCGAACCCGCGTTGCACGCCGGGACCGGGCCTGCACTCGAACTCCCGCCCGGACGCGGCTGGCTGTTCGTCGAACTGGCCGGGGACGAGCCGGACGCCGTCACAGCGGCCGCCCGGGAATTGGCGGGCCTGGACTCCGCGCTCGGTGCCGTGGTGGCGCGGGATGCCTGGGAGGCGACTCGATGGTGGCGACTGCGCGCCGACGCTGCTGGATACGCCGGCGTCGCGCTGGCCGAGCCGGCCCATCCGGGCTGGGAAGACGCCGCCGTTCCTCCGGCACGGCTCGGCGTCTACCTGCGCGAGTTCGAGCAGCTGCTGACCCGGCACGGTCTGCACGGACTCCCCTACGGGCACTTCGGCGAAGGCTGCGTGCACTGCCGGATCGACTTTCCGATCGGTCGCCAGGGCGGCACCGCCGCCTATCGCCGGTTCGTCGAGGAGGCGGCCGACCTGGTCGCGGCGTTCGGCGGCTCGATGTCGGGTGAGCACGGCGACGGCCGCGCCCGCTCCGAACTGCTGCCGCGGATGTACTCGCCGCCGGCCCTGGCGCTGTTCGCCGCGGTCAAGCAGCTGTTCGACCCGGACAACCTGCTCAACCCGGGAGTGTTGGTCGATCCCGCACCGCTGGATGCTTCGCTGCGGTTGGCGTCCGTTCCGCACCCGATGTCGCGGGCGGCGACCGACGTGCACCGGTGCAGCGGGGTCGGCCGGTGTGTGGCGTCCGGCGCGGCCGACGCGATGTGCCCCTCGTACCAGGTGACCCGGCGCGAGCAGGATTCGACCCGGGGCCGGGCGCGGGTGCTGCAGGAGCTGGCGAACGGCTCGCTGATCGCCTCGCCCCGCTCCCCCGAGGTGGCCGCGGCGCTCGATCTGTGCCTGGCCTGCAAGGCCTGCGCCACCGAATGCCCCACCGGTGTGGATCTGGCCCGCGACAAGGCCCGGGTGCTCGATCGGGCGTACTCCGGACGGCTCCGCCCGCTGACCCACTACACCCTGGGCTGGCTGCCACGCTGGACCCGGATGATCACCGCGGCGCCCGGCTTCGCCGCGCTGGCGAACGCCGCACTGCGCACACCCGGCCTGCGGCGGGCGCTGCTCGGCCTGGCCGGCGTGGACGCCCGGCGTCGAGTCCCGCCGTTGCGGCGCGGGGCCCTCTCCCAGGTTGCGACCGTGCCGTCCGCGAGCGAGCCGGCGACCGCGGGCAACGACCTGGGTCGGGTGGCGGTATGGGCCGACTCGTTCACCCGCGGCTTCGGCGGTGGCCAGCTGGCGGCAACGTTCCGGGTGCTGGCCTGCGCCGGCTACCGGCCCGAACTGGTCGGTGAGCACGCATGTTGCGGGCTGACCTGGATCACCACCGGCCAGTTGGACGCCGCCGCCCACCGGATCCGGCAGGCCCTGGACGTGCTGAGCCCGCTGAGCGATGCCGGCGTCCCGGTCGTCGGTCTCGAGCCGTCCTGCCTGTCGGTGTGGCGCGATGAGGCCGCCGAACTCGTCGACGATCCCCGCGTGGCGCGGGTGGCGAACGGCCTCCACACCTTGGCCGAACTGCTCGGTCGCACGCCGGGCTGGCAGCCGCCCAACCTGGCCGGTCGCACCGTCGTCGCGCAGCCCCACTGTCATCACGCCGCCGTGCTCGGCTGGGCGGCCGATGCCGCACTGCTGCGCGCTACGGGTGCCGAGATCGTGACGGTGACCGGCTGCTGTGGCCTGGCCGGCAATTTCGGCGTCGAGCGCGGCCACTACGACGTCTCGGTGGCTGTCGCGGGCCTGCATCTGCTGCCCGCCGTCGAGGCTGCACCAGCCGACGCGATCGTGCTGGCGGACGGCTTCTCGTGCCGCACCCAGCTCGCCGACCTGACCGGACGGCGGGCCGTGACGCTGGCCGAACTGCTGAACGGCTGACGTCTGGGAAGCTGCTGCCGCGAGGCTCGATATACTCGTGTGCGCTCTGTTCGACTTTCCCTTTCCTTGACGAGGTTCCGTATGCCCGAGTTCGTGTTCACCATGCACAACGTCCGCAAGAAGCTGGGCGAGAAGCTGGTGCTCGACAACGTCACCATGTCG
>JBDHZN010000039.1:0-19274 GCA_039811845.1 Micropruina sp.
GGGTGGGAATGCTCGACTCGTCGAGGACCACCTTCGTCTTCGTAGGTGCGTTCACCCGTGCGACATTAGTGGATAGCTACAGCCACTTGAACTTGCGGAACAGGAAGTACAGCACCGTCATCCCGATCACATTCATCGCCATCACCACGTAGTAGCCCTGGCCCCAGTGCAGCTCGGGGATGTTGTCGAAGTTCATCCCGTAGATCGCGCCCAGGGTGGTGGGTACTGCCACGATCGCCACCGCCGAGGAGATCTTCCGCATGTCCCGGTTGTCGTCGAAACTGGCCCGGGCCAGTGCCGTCTGCAGGATGTTGCTGAGCTGGTCCTCCAGTGCGACCACGGTCTCCCGGACGGCCTGAACGCGCTCGGCGAGTTCGCGGAAGTACGGTTTGGCGTTGGCATGGATCCGCCCGAAGTCCCGGGTGTAGAGCGCGGTCAGCGGAGCACAGAGCGGCACGACCCGGCGGCGGAACTCGATCAGCTCACGTTTGATCTGGTAGGTCCGCTCCAGGTCGGGTTCGCGGCGATCGCCGAACACGAGCTGTTCGCAGTCCTCGACATCGTCCTCCATCTGCTCGGCGACCCGCTCGAAGTCGTCGATCGCCACCGATAGGCAGGCGTACAGCACCCGGGACGGCCCGCGCGGCATATCGTCGGACTCCTGTTCGACCAGGGCACGCACTTCTGGCATCCGAGAGGGTCCGCTGTGCCGGGAGGTCATCACGTACCAGTCGCCGAGGAAGACCATCAACTCCCCGGTGGTGACGATCTCGGGTGGCGCGTCGGCGTCCCGCTCCTGGTAGGCGACGGTCGACACCACGAAGAACAGGTGCTCGTCGAAGCGTTCGAGCTTCGACCGGCGATGGCCGTGGACGGCGTCCTCGATGGCCAGCTCGTGCAGGCCCAGGTGCTCGCCGAAGGTCGACATCGTCTGCTGTGACGGATTGTGCAGACCGAGCCACAGGTACCCGTCGCCGGCGCGGGCCGAGGTCACCGCGGATTCCAGGTCGGGGGAGGGCAATCGGTGGCCGGCGTGGTAGCGCGCCCACGTCCATTCCGGCGGAACGTAGCCCGGTTCCGAGAGGGCGCTATCGGTGTCGGCGACCGGGGCGTCCCAGTTGCTCTGAGCTGTCGTCATGGCGGTCTCCCTTGCCCGAGCCGCCGCAATGCTACGTCGGCGGTCAGCCCGACGGAAGCAACTGCGCCATCCAGCTTTCGACGGCGTCCGGTTCGCGGGGCAGCCGCGACGACAGAATTTCGCAACCGTCGGCGGTGATCAGCACGTCGTCCTCGATCCGGACGCCGATGCCGCGCAACTCCTCGGGCACCAGCAGATCCGTCGACTTGAAGTACAGCCCGGGTTCGACGGTGATCACCATGCCCGGTCGCAGGGTGCCCTCGCGATAGTTCTCGTTGCGGGCCTGGGCGCAGTCATGGACGTCGATGCCGAGATGGTGGGACGTGCCGTGCACCATCCACCGCCGGTGATGGCCGCCGGTTTCGAGGTCGAGTGACTCTTCGACCGACACCGGCAGCAACCCCCAGTCGTGCAGGTGCTCGGCGATCACCCGGATCGCCGCCGCATGGACGTCGCCGAATTTCGCGCCCGGACGAGCCGCCGCGATCCCTGCCCGCTGGGCTTCCAGGACGACGTCGTACACCTTCCGTTGCGCCGGCGAGAACCGTCCGGAGACCGGCAGGGTGCGGGTGATGTCGGCGGTGTACAGGCTGTCCCGCTCCACCCCGGCGTCCAGCAGCAGCAGGTCGCCGGGCCGCAGATCACCGTCGTTGTCGATCCAGTGCAGGGTGTTCGCGTGATCGCCGGACGCCGCGATCGTGTCGTAGCCGACCGTATTGCCGGCGTGCCGGGCGTACAGCCCGAACACGCCTTCCACCCAGCGTTCGCCCCGGCCCCGGCGCACCGCCTCCGGCAGCGAGGCGACGACGGCTTCGAAGCCGTCCGCGGTGGCGTCGCAGGCGGCCCGCAGCTCGTCGGCCTCGTAGTCGTCCTTGATCAGCCGGAGTTCGCTCAGCGCGGTGGCCAGCCGGCTGTCGGCCAGCGCGTCCGCCTCGGTGCCGAGTTCGGTTCGCCGCACCTCGATGGACGCGGTGACGTCGGCGTCGGCGTCCGCCACCACCAGCACCCGGGTGGCGCCGGCGTTCTTGGCCAGCGCGTCGCCGAGCTGGCTGATCGGCGCGCAGGACAGCCCGCTGATCGCCTCCATCTCGGCCAGCGACTCGCGCTGCCCGACCCACATCTCGCCGTAGCGGGAGTCGGCGTAGAACTCCGGATCGGTGCGCGGCGCGCGCGGCTTGAAGTAGAGCGTGGCGTCGTGGCCGTCGTCGGTCGGCTCGAGCACCAGCACCGCGCCCGGCTCGCGGTCGGTGCCCAGTCCGGTCAGGTGCGCGAACGCCGAATGCGGCCGGAACCGGTAATCGGTGTCGTTGGACCGCACCTTCAACTCACCGGCCGGAATGACCAGCCGGTCACCCGGGAACAGTGCGCTGATCGCCTCCCGGCGAGCCGCGGTGAACGCGGTCGCCGGGAGGGCGTCCGGAAGCGCGTCTGAGTAGGGCGCCCAGCCCTGCGGAATGAACGCCTTGAACGGCTCTGAGAACGGGGTTTGCCGGTTCGGCAGCGGCTTGCCGGCGGCCTCGCCGGCCGGGGTGGCGGCGTCCGTCATGACTCAGCTGTTCCAGCGTAGGACCGCCCAGGACTCCTTCTCGCGGCCCAGGATGGACAGGCTGGCCACCTCGACCGGGAAGGCCTGGCCGAAGATCAGCGGGAAGTCGAGCCAGCACAGTGCCAGCACCCGGGAGGCATGCCCGTGGCCGAAGCAGATCGCCTTGTCGACGCCCGATTCGCGGACCCGGCGGACGACCCGGCTGAGCCGCTCGCGGACCTGGTCGGCGGTCTCCCCGTTGGGGACGCCGTTGAACCACAGCCGCCAGCCCGGGTGGTACTGCTCGCGGATCTCGAGCGAGGTCTTGCCCTCGTAATCGCCGTAGTTCCACTCCTGCAGGTCGTCGGTCACCTCGTAGTCGGTGAAGCCGGCCAGCTCGGCGGTGCGCCGGGCACGCGTCCGGGGGCTGGTCAGGACCAGGCCGAACTCGCTCGGGTCGAGCTTCTCGCGCAGGGCGTGGGCCTGCTGCTCGCCCTGTTCGGTCAGGTCGAGGTCGGTGTAGGACGTGTGCTGGCCGGACACGGTCCACGGAGTCTGGCCATGGCGAACGAGATAGAGGAGAGTCATGCGGCCATCTAACCGTGTCCGCGACGAGTTGGGGAGACCGGACGTCCACGGCTGGCCCGCTCAAGCCCGGCGAAGCCACTAGAGTCGAGCCCACAACTCCAGGAGGTATTCCATGCAGGCTGCTGCCACCGCTCAATCGAGGCTGCTGGCGTTGCAGTCCATCGATACCGCCATCGCCCAGCTGGAGCATCGCCGGCGCTCGCTGCCCGAACTCGCCCAGATCGCCGAGAAGCAGCAGGCCCGGCGCCGCCAGGGCGAACAGCTGATCGCCGCGAACACCGCGGTCAGCGATCTCGAGTTGGACGTCGCCAAGGCCGAGGCCGATCTGGTGCCGGTGCGCGAGCGTCTCGAACGCGACCAGCAGCGGGTCAACTCCGGCGCGGTCACCGACCCGAAGCAGCTGAACGCCTTGCTGGACGAGATCGCACACCTCAAGCGGCGGATCAGCGACCTCGAGGACGTCGAACTGGAACTGATGGAAAGCCTCGACCAGGCCACCGCCACCCGCGACGAGGTGCTCGCCGCCCGTGCCGAAGGCGAGACGGAACTGCGGGCGCTGCTGGCGTCCCGGGACGAACAACTCGGCGTGATCGACGGCGAACTGGCCGACCGGAACACCGAACGGGCCGCGCTCGCCGCGGAGCTTCCCGCCGACCTGGTCGACCTGTACGACCGGATCCGGGCCAAGAGCGGCTCCGGGGCCGCCGCCCTGATCCGCCGCCGCTGCACCGGCTGCCAGTTGGAGGCGACCGCCGCCGACCTTAACCGGTACCGGGCCGCCGCGCCCGATGAGGTGCTGCGCTGCGAGGAATGCAACCGGATCCTGGTCCGCACCGCCGAATCTGGGCTGTGATGGCGCGGGCGCCCCGGCTGCCGCAGCAGCCGCCCGAGGGCGGTGAGCCGGAGAATCAGCCTCGTCCGAGCACCGAGGACGCCGACCGCATCCGCGAGATTACGTCCGATCCGGACGAGTCCGAGGCTGCTGAGGCGGAGTCCCCCTCAGATCGGACGTAATCTGACGACCTCGTCGGCCAGACGCCGCCATCGGCCGGACCCACGTCGTCCCGGCTTTCCGTCATCCGGGATCTACGTCACCCCGCCGGACCTACGTCCGGCCGGACCCACGTCATCCCGGCGGACGCCGGGATCTCCTGACGATCAACCGCCGACTGCGTGGGGATCCCGGGTCGAGCCCGGGATGACGGTTGCCGGCCGGGTATCACCGGGGTCGCGCGGGACTACTTTGAGATATGCGATACCGGTCCCGTTCGGTCCGGGGTATCCGGGCCTATGCCGTGTGTGGCGTGAACAGCACCTCGTTCGCGCTCACGGCCACCGAGTTCGCCCGCAAGGGGCTGCTCGGGTTCTGTGTCGAGCGGGCCGCCGAGGGTGGGCCGTTCCTGTGGCTGCGTGGCTTCAAGGTGTTTCGGTCGCTGGTCCCGGACCCGCAGCCGGACGACGAGGTGTCCACCTACACCCACCCGATCCAGGCGCTGGTCTGGGACGACTTCACGCTGCGTCCGGACACCAGTTACACCTACCGCTTCCACCCGATGCGTGGCACGCCGGTCAAGCCGCGCCGTAACCAGCCGATCACCCTCACCATTCGCACCGAGCCGCTGCACGGGGCGATCCATGAGGTGGTGTTCAACCGCGGGGTGGCGTCCAGCCAGGCCTATCAGCGCCAGTTCGGTGGCAAGTCGCCCGACCAGCAACCCACGCCCGAACGCCGCCAGGCCGCGTTGGGCTGGCTCAGCCGCGACCTGGACGACGCGCTGCTCGGCTTCATCCGTTCCGCCCGAGCGGGCGATGCGCTGCACGGCGCCTTCTACGAGTTCAGCTACCGCCCGGTGCTGGAGGAGTTGGTGGCCGCCGCCGGGCGAGGTGTCGACGTCCGGCTGGTCGTGGACTTCAAGGATGTCGACGGTGGCCCGCGGACGGCCAATATCGCCGCGATCGCCGCCGCCGGCTTCCCGGAGGGGACGATCGTGCCGCGTGAGGCGCGGGTCTCCGCGATCGCGCACAACAAATTCCTGGTGCTGGCTCGTGCCGGTGCGCCGGAGCAGGTCTGGACCGGTTCCACCAACCTGACCATGGGTGGCGTGCACGGCCAGTCGAACGTCGGCCAGCTGATCACCGATGCCGCCACGGCAAGGGCATACACCGCCTACTGGGAGCTGCTGGCCGGCGATCCGGGCGGACGCCGTGACGACTCGGCGTCCGAGAAGCGCAGTCGTAACGCGGCCTTCAAGGCCGAGGTGGCGACGCTCAGTCCCGCACCCACGGACCGGGCCGGGGTGCCGTCCGGGATCACGCCGGTGTTCAGCCCGCGCCCCGATCTCGACGCGCTGCAGCTGTACGCCCGGCTGATCGGCGGCGACGCCACCTCACTGGTCTGCGCCACCTTCGCCTTCGGTATCGCCCAGGAGATCGCGGACGCGGCCGCCGCCGGCACCCCGGACGGTCCGCTGCGGTTCTTCCTGCTGGAGACCCGCGGCAAGGCCACCGTCCAACTGGACGCCAGCCGCAACGTCTACCAGGCCTGGGGCGCGGAACTGGACCATCCGCTGGGCCGCTGGGTGGCCGAAACCACCACCCGCGAACTCGGACTGAACGTGCACGTGGCGTTCATCCACGACAAATTCGCCCTTTGCGACCCGCTCGGCGCCGATCCGATCGTGGTGACCGGCTCGGCCAACTTCTCTCGCGCGTCCACCCTGGAGAACGACGAGAACATGGTGATCATCCGCGGCGACCGCCGGGTCGCTGACATCTACTTCACCGAGTTCAACCGGCTGTTCTTCCACTACTACTTCCGCTCGGTGGTGCAGCGCATCTCCGGCCGTCCGGGCGCCCCGGCCGCCGACCCGCAGGCCGTCGACCTGGTCGAGAACGACAGCTGGACGCTCAAGTACGCGCCCGGAACGCTACGCGCCAAGCGGGTGGCGAAGCTGGCCGAGATGGCGGGCGCGCAGCCCGGCTGAGCAGGTTTGCCTGTGGCCGGGGAGGAGATCCCGGGGCAAGCCCGGGATGACGACCTCAGCGGGGCGAGGAACTCACCGCGACGACGAACTCACCGCGACGACGAACTCACCGCGACGACGAACTCAGCGAGACGGCGACCTCAGCGGGACGAGGAACTCACCTGGACGGCGAACTCACCGCGACGACGAGGCCCAGCGGGATGACGAGACTCACCGTCATCCCGGCGGACGCCGGGATCTCCGCGGGGGGCTTACTCCTTGTCGGCGTCCGAGACCAGGTACGCGGTGCCGGAGGCAACCGCGGTGACGGCGAGAACGGACGGCCAGCCGCCGATCCGCTTCGCCAACGGGTGCGACAGCCCGAACGCGCCCACGTACAGCGCCGACAGTCCGGCTGCGGCGGCCCAGCCGTGCCGGGCGTACCAGGTGCGGGCCGCCCAAGCGCCGGCCACGCCCAGCAGCACGCCGCCCAACGGGCGAATTCCGGACTCGCGGGCCGTCAGCCAGCCGCCGATCAGCCCTACTGCGGTGACGGCGGCGGTGTTCACATCTTTGGCGGGCTTCATGGCGCCAGCCTAGGCCGGGGTCTCGACAAGCTCGACCAGCGGTGGTGGGGTCTCGACAAGCTCGACCAGCGGTAGTGGGGGTCTCGACAAGCTCGACCAGCGGTAAGGGGGTCTCGACAAGCTTGACCGGGCGTCGGGTCAGGCTCGTAGCAGCGCGGCGATCTTGGCGTAGCCGAGGCGCTCGGCGTGTTGCAGCGCCGTCACCCCGGAGGCGTCCGGGATCGTCCGGTCCACACCGGCGGCGAGCAGGATCCGCGCCACCTCCTGGTGCCGGGGCCCGCCGTCGCCGAGGATCACCGCCTCGAGCAGCGCCGTCCAGCCCAGATCGTTGACGTGGTCGAGATCGACGTCGGTCCGCACCACCCGGCGCAGGTATTCGACGTGGCCGCGTTCGCTGGCCGGGATCGGGGAGAGCCCGCCGAACCGGTTGCGGATGGTCAGGTCAGGTTTCGCCGGCAGCAGCACCTCGAGCATCGCCACGCTGCCGGTCACCCCGGTGACCAGCCAGGGTGTGTCGTGCCGGTCGTCGAGGGCGTCCGGGTCGGCGCCGTGCGCGACCAGAACCCGCGCCACCTCGACCGCGTCGTTGGCGCTGGCCAGCAGCAGCGCGGTGCGGCGGTGCGGATCCCGGGCCTCGATGTCGGCACCGGCCCGCAGCGCGACCGCGACCGCCTCGGCGTCGCCGTCCGCGGCTGCCCTCAGCAGCGCGGCGTCCGGATCGGCGGGTGACCGGGCGTCACTGCTCGGATGAGGCGTCGCCACCGCACCGGGCTCGGACGGGAACGCCGGGCTGCCCGAGCCCGGCGCCGTCCCGCCTGCGCAGGCGCCGAGGAAGAGCGCGAGCGGAAGCACCGCCAAGCCGGGGCGGAACCTCATCGGGTCGGGTCCGTGATCACCTGGTACGGGCCGGACGCCACCGGCTCGTCGAACTTGCTGTCCACGTAGAGGATTCTGCCGTCCAGCACCTTGGCCGCGGTGAGCACCCGGTCGGGGGAACTGGCCCGCTGCCCGAGCAGCACCGCTGCGCGGCCGTCCCGGCTCACCCGCAGGGTGGCGATCATCCGGGAAAAGTTGCGCACCACCGTCAGTCGGCTGCCCTGCCGGACCAGGCCGTCGGCGTCGACCAAGTCTGCGCCGTGAGTCCGGACGGCGCTCGCGGCGCCGCCGCGGGTCGCGAACCGCCAGAGCTTCCCGGTGTTGCCCTGAGCGACCACGAAGGCGCTGCGATCGGCGCTCAGCACGATGCCGCCGAGGTTGAAGCCGGGTAGTCGCTCGATCCGGTCCGAGGCGTCCGCCCACAGGGTGGCCCGCCAGCCGCCGGGGCCCGGCGCCACCCGGAAGATCTGCGGATCGTTGGAGTTGGTGAAGTAGGCGGCGCCGTCCGGGCCGATCGCGACGTCGTTGAGGAAGACGTCCTCGCCTGGCGCGCGGAGCGCGGCCAGCAGATTGCCGCGTGCGTCGTACACCCACAGGTCCGGCCGGCCGGTGCCGATCCCGTTCGGTCCGCCGGCGATGTAGACCCGGCCCTGGGCGTCGACGGTGATGCCGCGCGCGGTGTAGCGCCCGTCGGTGCCGTCGCCGGCCAGCCACTGCTCGGTCTGTGCCCGTCCGGCCCAACCGCGATGGATCTCGCCGCCGGTCACCTCGCTGACGTAGAACCGGCCACGCCGCTGATCGGCCCCGATGCCCTCGAATTTGGAGCCGGCCGGGTTGTCGGTGCTGACCGGGTCGCCCTGCAGCAGGTAGCTCGCGGGCCGGCCGTGGCCATGCTGGTGGCCGTGGTCGCGACCGGAATGCGCGGACGCCGGCGCAGCGCCGGCGGCGAGCGTCGCGCCGAGCGCGACGGCGGTCAGGGATGCGACGATCGTGGTGCGGTTCATGGGCTCTCCTGAATCCGGGGATCTGACCCTTCCACTGTGCGGCGCGGACGGCGACGAGACGTCGGGCAATCGGGTGCCGCCGGATAGCCGATCGGCTGATGCCTCACACCGCCTGCTCGCCTAGGCTGGACGGCCATGTCCGACCGCAGCTCCCTCGCGCCCAGGCCGGGCGAGCACGGCATTCTCGCACCGGCAGGACGGCTCGATCGGTGGCTGCTGGTCGTCCTGGTGGTGCTGTTGGTCACCTGCGCCGCGCGCTACCTGGATCGGCACGGTCTCGGTGCGCCCAGCGGCGGCGTGCTCGCCGCCGCCCTGATGCTCGGCGTCGCCTACGCCACCCGCGGTCTGTTGCGGGGCAGCCACTGGTGGCCCACGGCCTGGGCGGTGGCGATGGCGGCGCTGTGGGCGGGGCTCACGGTGGCGGCGCCGTCCTTCGCCTGGTGCGCGGTGCCGGTGGCGTTCGCCGTGCTGCAGGTGCTGCCGTTCGGTTGGGCGGTCACGGTCGTGCTGGCGATGACCGTCGTGCTGACCGTGTCGTGGGCGCGGATCACCGACGGAGTCGACCCGGTGCAGATCGTCGGCCCGATCGGGGTGGCCCTGCTCACGGTCCTCGCCTACCGCGCGCTCGACCGCGAATCGCGGGCCCGCCAGCAGGTGCTGGAGCAGCTCGTCGAAGCGCAGGACGACCTGGCCCAAGAGCAGCACCGCAGCGGCGCGCTCGCCGAACGGACCCGGTTGTCGCGCGAGATCCACGACTCGGTGGGGCAGGGGCTGTCCAGCATCAATCTGCTGCTGCAGGCCGCCGAGCAGGCCTGGGAGGTTCAACCGGCCGCCGCCCGCGACCACGTCCGGACGGCGTCGGCGACCGCCCGTGACGGCCTGGACGAGGTGCGTCGCGTCGTCCGTGACCTGGCGCCGGCCGAACTTGCCGACGACGCCAGCGGTGCGGCGCTGCCGACCGCCTTGCGCCGGTTGGCCGCGACCAGGGCCGGTCTGGACGTCGACGTGCGGGTGCACGGCGAACCGGTGCCGGTGCGGTCCGAGATCGCTGCCGCGCTGGTCCGGACGGCTCGTGGCGCGTTGGCCAATGTGGTCGAGCACGCCGCTGCGAGCCGGGCCGTGGTCACCCTCACCTATCAGCCGGACGCCGTGCTGCTCGACGTCCGCGACGACGGACGGGGTTTCGTTCCCGACGCCGTCCGGCCCTCCGGGACTCGGGGGCGCGGCCTGGCCGGCATCCGGACCCGCGCCGAGGATCTGGGCGGCTGGGCCGCCGTGGAGAGCGCGCCCGGCGACGGCACCACGGTGTCGGTCTGCTTCCCCGCCTCGGTGCCCGGAAGGAGTGCCCGATGATCCGGATCGTGCTGGTCGATGACCATCCGGTGGTGCGGGCCGGGCTGCGTGCCCTGCTTGCGGGCCAGCCGGACCTGAGCGTGGTCGGCGAGGCCGACGGGTTGAGCCAGGCGCTGAGCGTGGTCGCGGCGGAACGTCCCGAGGTGGTGTTGATGGACCTGAGCCTCGGCACCACCGGACCCGGCGGCGCCGAGGCGACCGCGGCACTACGAGCCTTGCCGGAACCACCCGAGGTGCTGGTGCTGACCACCTACGACACCGAGTCGGACATTCTGCGCGCTCTGGAGGCGGGTGCCCGCGGCTACCTGCTCAAGGACGCGCCGCCCGAGGAGCTCTTCGCCGGCATCCGCGCCACGGCGCGCGGCGAGACGGTGCTGGCGCCGTCCGTGGCGGCCACCGTGGTGCGCCGGGCCACACCGGGAGCGATCACCATCACCGAACGCGAGGTCGAGGTGCTCGAACTACTGGCCCGCGGGCTGGGGAATAAGGAGCTTGCCCGGGAGTTGTTCGTGTCAGAGGCCACGGTGAAGTCCCACCTGTCGCACATCTACGCCAAGCTCGGCGTGGACACCCGGGCGGGCGCGGTGGCCGCCGCGATCGAGCGGCGGATCATCCGGCACTGACCCCGCCGTCCGCCGTCCGGATCGCCATCGGAGGCCCACCGGACCGAGGCGTTAGGGTGATCCGGAATCGGCGAGAGGAGTCCCGATGGGCGCCTGGTCAGGGGTCGGGCTCGTTCTGGGCCTGGCCATGTTCCTGGTCAGCTTCGCACCCTCGCTGTTGCCGCGGCGTTGGCTGTGGCAGGGACTCGTCGGCGGCGTCAGCGCCGCCATCGGCTACCTGGTGGGCTTCCTGCTCGAGATGACCGCGGACGCCGTGATGCGGCTGCTCGACCTCGAGGTGCAGGTCAGCTGGCATCTGGCCGGCGGGTTCTGGATCCTGCTCGCGCTCGGCATTGTGGCGGTGATCACCGGCTGGTGGTGGTCGGTTCGTGAACACCGAGAAACCGCCCGGCTGGTCGGCATGTCCGAGCAGGCCGCCTGGACCGACATCGCCGCCACGCTGGTGGCTCTCGCCACGATGCTCTTGCTGGCATCGCTGATCCGGCTGATCGTGCTGTTCACCAGCTGGATCACCCGCGGCCTCGACCTGTTCCTGCCCTCGGTGCTGTCCATCGTCGGCGCCGTGCTGATCGCCATCGTGGTGTTGCGAATGGTCAACCGGATGGTCTTCCACCAGGCGCTGGAGCGGATCTCGCGGCAGGCCGACAAGCTGGATCGGCGGCGTCCGCGCAACCTGCACGCGCCGCAGCTGCCGACCCGTAGCGGCTCTGAGGGTTCCGCGCAGTCCTGGGACGAGCTGGGCCGACGCGGCCAGATCTTCACCTCCTGCGGGCCGAGCGCGCAGGGCATCGCGGCCGTGGTGGGGGAACCGGCGATGGAGCCGATCCGGGTCTACGCATCGCTGGGCGACGGCGGTGTCGAGGCGGCGGTCGAGGTGGCGATGGCCGAGGTGCGGCGCACCGGTGCCCTGAACCGGGGGACGCTGGTGATCGACACCCCGGCCGGACGAGGTTGGGTCGACGAGTTCTCCGTCCAGGCCGTCGAATACCTGACCGGCGGCGACTGCGCGACCGTGTCGGTGCAGTACTCGAAGCTGGCCAGCGCCTTCGTCTACCTGGCCGACGCGGAAACCCCGCAGGCCTGCGCACGGGCACTGTTCGCGGCGCTCGAAGAGGCGATTCACGATCTGCCCGCCGACCAGCGTCCGAAGGTGTACGCCAGTGGCGAATCACTGGGCTCCTTCGGCGGCCATGGGGCGTTCGTGTCGGCCGACGACATGCTGCGCAAGGTGGACGGCGCGGTCTGGATCGGCACCCCGGGATTCACTGAGATCGCCCGCGAACTCACCCAGTCGCGGATGCGCGGATCACCCGAGATCACGCCGGTGATCGACAACGGCCGCAACATCCGGTTCGTCACCCAGCCCACCGAACTGGTCGCGGACGCCTACGGCCGGGTGCTGGGGAAGTGGGAGACGCCGCGGGTGGTGTACCTGCAGCACGCGTCCGACCCGATGTGCCGGTTCACCGGCGGACTGGCCTGGCGGGAGCCGGACTGGATGCGCGAGCGGGCCGGCAGCGACGTCAACCCGTCGTTGCGCTGGTGGCCACTGGTGACCTGGTTCCAGATCTCCACCGACATGCTGACCAGCCTCGATACGCCGGCCGGCCACGGCCACATCTACGAGGACGAGCTGGTGCCGGTCTGGGCGGCCGTGCTGGACCGCCCGGGTGCCCCGATCACCGCGATCACGGACGCGATCCGGAACTCGGTCAGCGTGCTGAAGGTCCCCGGAACACTCGCCGGCTCGGGCAACTCGGCCTCCTGAGTTCCGTCTTCTGCGGCCCGGGTCGTCCGGTGTCGTCCCGGTGGTCTCCGTCGTCCCGGTGGTCTCCGTCGTCCCGGTGGTCTCCGTCGTCCCGGTGGTCTCCGTCGTCCCGGTGCCCTTCGTCATCCCGGGCTTGCCCCGGGATCTCCTACTTCAGCGTGGGGGAGATCCCGGCGTTCGCCGGGATGACGAGGGCGAGGATGACCCCCGGAGTGACGGGGCTGGGATGACCGCCGCCGGTGACGAGGGCCGGGGTGACCGCAGAGTTTTCGTCGCGCGGTTAGGGTGACCACGACGAACGGAGGTCACTGATGCCCGGCCGCGAGATCGCTTTCCTCGACCAGGTGCCCGCCCCCTTGCGGGAGGGTCTGGCCCAACTGCGGGAGTCGCTCGGCGTCCCCGACGAGTTCGACGAGCAGGTGCTGGCCGAGGCCGAGCGGGCCGCCGCCGCCGTCCAGCTGCCCGAGCATGACCTGACCGATGTGCCGTTCGTGACCATCGATCCGGAAGGGTCGATGGACCTCGACCAAGCGCTCCACCTCGGCCGGGACGGCGACGGCTACCTGGTTCGGTACGCGATCGCCGACGTGGCCGCCTTCGTCACGCCGGGCGGTCCGATCGACGTCGAATGCCATCAACGGGTGGAGACCCTCTACGCGCCCACTCGGCGGACGCCGCTGCACCCTCCGGTGCTCAGCGAGGGAGCGGCCAGCCTGCTGCCCGACGTGGTGCGCCCCGCGCTGGTCTGGGAGATCCGGCTCGACGCGGCGGGTGAGCCGACGGCGTCCACGGTTGGTCGGGCCCGGGTGCGAAGCCGCCGCAGGTACTCCTATGACGAGGTGCAACGCCTGCTGGACGGCGGAACGGCCGAGGAGGTCTTGGTGTTGCTCGCCGAGGTCGGCCGACTGCGCGAAGCGGCCGAGGCAGCCCGCGGCGGGGTCAGCCTGAGCGTGCCCGAGCAGGAGGTGCATGTTGCCGAGGACGGCACCTGGACGTTGGAGTACCGGACGAACCTGCCCTGTGAAGGCTGGAATGCACAGATCTCGCTGCTCACCGGTATGGTCGCCGCGCGGATGATGCTGGACGCCGGCGTCGGCATTCTGCGCACCCTGCCACCCGCCGAGGACCACGCCATCGACCGGCTGCGCCGCACCGCGCAGGGCCTCGGCATCTCCTGGAAACAGCGGGTGAGCTACCCGGAGTTCGTCCGCAGCCTGGACGCGGCCGTCCCCCGCGAGGCGGCGATGCTGAATGCCTGCACGACGCTGTTCCGTGGGGCGGGGTATGACGCGTTCACCGACGGGGCACCCCTGCACGGAGTGGAACACGCCGCGATCGCCGCCCCCTACGCGCATGTGACGGCGCCGCTGCGGCGCCTCGTCGACCGCTATGCCGGCGAGGTGTGCGTGGCAGTGTGTGCCGGTCAGCCGATTCCCGACTGGGTGCTGGCGGCGTTGGAAGAGCTGCCGTCCGAGATGGAGGCGTCCTCGCGCCGCGCCGGCCGCTACGAGCGGGGCATCATCGACCTGGTCGAGGCGATGGTGCTGGCCCCCGGCATCGGACACGAGTTCACCGGTCTGCTGATCGACGTCGACCCGGAGCGGACAGCCGGACGGCTACAGCTGCGCGACCCGGCTGTGGCGGCCCGGGTCAAGGGCGGACGCCGGCTGCGGCTGGGCACCGAGATCACCGCCACTCTGGTGGCCGCCGACCTGGTCAACGGCCGGGTCGAGTTCCGCGCCTTCGTCGAATGAACTGTGCCTGGTTGGTCGAGTTCGGCGTTGGTCGTTGGTCGAACTCGGCGTTGGTCGAGTCGAACCGGGGGACGGTTCTTTCGTACCACGGTGGTCGAGTTGATCGACACCCTTCCCCGTCGGCATCGTCCGCCGGCCACCTGCGGGCCGTTCGTGATCCCCGGCGAACGCCGGATCACGGACGGGTGGCACGACAAACGGGCGGCGGCGTGGCAGACGGACGGGGTGCCAGTCGGACGGCGTGCCAGTCGGACGGCGTGGCAGACGGACGGGTCGTAGCAGCGATCTCGACATCGGTGACTGCTGGCGGGAAACGCGTCCCGGTTTCGTGTTATAACCCGAAAGCCGGACGACTTTCCCGAAACCAGGTAGCGATCTCGACATCGATACACCGGATCCCCGAACGCTCTGATCAGCTGCTGGCCTGACAACCCCGTTGGTCGAGCTTGTCGAGACCCCTTCTGCTGTGCTGACTTCCGCAAGCAGACCTCGCCGGCGAAGCCGAGGAACGGTACGAAAGCCGCCCCACCAAATATCTGCCCCACTAAATATGCTGTCACGGTGTTGTCAGAAACGACCCGGTGTTGTCAGTTTCACAAGCTCGAGGTCAGCCGAGTTTCGGGCAAGTTCAACCAGCGGGGGATGGGGCGAGTCGTGCCTCGAAGACGCTTACAAACGTCTCGATCGCGGTGCGGTCGCCGCTGATCCGCAGCTCCCCGGACGCCTCGGCGTCGGCGAGCGAGAGCCCGTGCCACAGCAGCTGGGTCAGGACGCCCGGCGTCGTCTCCAGGGACGCCTCCGGCTCGCCGTCGGCTTCGCGACTCACCGCCAGCTGTCCGTCGTTGAGTGCCACGAGGAATCGCTCGACGCCCAGGCTCAGCCCGACCCGCACCGTGACACCGGCGGCCCGCGCGGGCTGGAAAACGGTGAGTAGGGCGACGGCGAAGGCGTCTGGGCTGAGCTCCTCCGGGTGATCGGGGAGCGGCAGCCGGCTGCCGAACCGGCCCAGCGCGAGCAGTACGGGCTGCAGGTCGCGGCCATGATCGGTCAATCGGTAGACCCGCGGCCGGCCGGGTCCGGTGAGTTCGGTGCGCTCGGCCAGTCCACCCGCTTCGAGGTCTCGCAGCCGCTGGGCCAGCACGTCCGGCGCGATCCGGCGCAGTGCCGCCTGCAGGTCGGTGTAGCGCTTCGGTCCCAACAGCAACTCACGCACCACCAGCAGCGTCCACCGGTCGCCCACCAGATCGAGCGCTCGGGCGATGCCGCAGGAGTCGTCATAGGACCGTTTCGACATGATCAGATCGTACAATCCAAGTAGATACTTGGAAAAACCTAGTAATAGGGTCTAGCCTCAAGCCATGAGCGAACGATCGAGTTACCCCCACGGGGTGCCCAACTGGGTGACCTGTCTGGCCAGCGATGTCGATGAGGCGGCGGCCTTCTACGGCCGAGTTTTCGGCTGGACCTTCGAAGACGGCGGCGGCTACGCCTTGGCCCGGCTGCGCGGACGCGAGGTGGCCGGCATCGGTCCCGCCGCGCAGGCCGGCAGCGACGTCGCCCCGGCCTGGATCACCGAGGTGCGGGTGGACGACGTGGCCGAGGCTGCGCGCCGGGCCGAACGCACCGGCGGGCGGGTGCTGGCCGGTCCGATGGATCTCTCGCCGGCGTCGGTGCTGGTGGTGCTGGCCGATCCGGCCGGCGCCGTCCTGTGCGCCAGTCAGCCGGTGGGGCGGCAGGGTGCCGAGCTCGTCAACGAGCCCAGCGCCTGGTCGATGAGTTCGTTGACCGCGCCCGACTTGGCCACCGTCGACGACTTCTACGGGGAGGTGTTCGGCTGGCGTCGGGAGCAGTTCGGCGGCAGCAGCCTGTGGCGGCTGCCCGGATACGTCGGCGGCGAACCCAGCCAGCCGGTGCCGCGCGACGTGGTCGCGGTCGGGGTGGAGGCGCTGGGTGCGGCGCGCTGGGACGTCGACTTCTGGATCGCGGACGCCGAAGCCGCTGCCGCCGAGGCTGCGGCCGCAGGGGGATCGGTGCTTGCCGCGCCCTCGGACGTCCCCGGACTGCCGTTCCGGTCGGCCACGCTGGCCGACCCGAGAGGTGCCACCTTCTCGGTCAGCCAACTGCTTCACCAGCCCGACGCCCAGTGATCAGTGGGCTGAGCCTTGCTTGGGAAGCCGACCAAGGTCTGGCCGTATTGACGGCGCAGTCTGATATCGACCCCAGAGTGGTGGAGGTAACGTCGCACTCTCGGCGGACGGTGCACCGTTCTGGGTCGGTGCCGCGGTCACTCTGGGGTCGATATCAGACTCCTGCCGACTATCCCCGGCGTCCGTCCTTCAGGCCGGCGCCCTTGGGAAGGGGCGGAAGGCGTCTACAAGCGCTCGTCGGCTTTGGGGGCAGGCGGGCTGCGTTGCTCGCCCAGAAGCTTCCCTAGGCTGGTCGAGTGGACATTGATTTCCGGCGCATGGTGACGGACGCGAGTCGCTTGGGCTTCAGTGAACAGGATCTGCCCGGCGTCGAGCGGATGGCGGCGAACGTCCTGACCACCCCCGATCTGTCGGCCGAGCTGGCCGGCCGTGCCGAACTGCTGCGGGCCGGAATCGGCCGGTTCGCGGTGGACGGGTCGGATCCATGGGTGGGGCTTCCGGACGAGCCCGATGCCGGAGTGATCCCGATGCTGGCGCTACTCGTCACCGCTCCCGATGTCGTCGCCTATCAACTCGGCCGCGGCGTCCCCGAGGCACAGGCGTGGCACAATCTTTCGGACCTCGGCCGGCAGGTCTGGGTGCACCGGCTGACCTACGGACGGTTCGGGTTGCACAACCAGGGCTGGCTTCGGACCGTCTGGGCCGGCGGGTTCGCCTGGCTGGGGCGGCTGCAGTTCAATGTGCAGCCGCTTCCCGATGGCGAATGGGTGCTGTCGACGCATATTCCGCGTCGCGGCTCGGACGACACGCCGCGGTCCGGCGCGCTCAGCCCGGACGCCGTGGACGACTCGCTCACGCGGGCTACCCGTTTCTACGCGACGCACTTCCCCGATCTGCCGGTGACACACTTCTGGTGTCACAGTTGGCTGCTGGCGCCCGAACTCGCCGCGGCGCTGCCCGGATCGAACATCGCGGCGTTCCAGCAGCGCTGGGAACTCGACGACCAGGTCGAACACGGTGACGACGACGCCGTCTATTTCACCTTCGCTCAGCGGGTGCCCTACGACCTGCGCCGACTACCCCGGACGACCAGTCTCGAGCGAGCGGTGGCGTCCCGAATCGAGCAGGGCGAGCACTGGACGCTGCGGAGCGGCCGGATTCCGCGGGCAACATTTCCACGGGACCGCTGAGCCGGCCCAACCCGTTGCGCTCGAGGCCGGACCGATGCGTCCCGATGTCGGCGATAGGGTGCCTCGCGCGCCAGTCGAGTTGAGGAGCGCTGATCACTGCGGCGTTTTGCTGGTTGAGCTTGTCGAAACCCGTTGCCAGAGAGGTCTCGATAAGCTTGACCAACGATGATCAGCACTTCCTTGACGATCGACGACCTGCTCACCGAACTGCGGGCCGGGCGCACCATTCCCAGCGGCTCGCCGCTGTTCGGCGTCATGCACCGCGCGGCGCAGCGGGCGCTGCGGATCACCGCCGAGCTCAACGGCAGCTACCACGATGAGGCCGAGGTGCGGGCACTGCTCGCTCGGCTGACGGGCGAGCCGGTCGACGAGACGGTGACGGTCTTTCCGCCGTTCCACACCGATTTCGGCCGCAATACGAGGATCGGTCGCAATGTCTTCATCAACATGGGCTGCAAATTCCAGGATCAGGGCGGCCTGACAATCGGCGACGGTGCCCTGATCGGGCACAACGTCGTCATCGCCACCCTCAATCACGACCTCGACCCGGCCCAGCGCGCGGACGTCGTGCCCAAGCCGGTGATCATCGGCAAGGACGCCTGGATCGGTTCGAACGCCACGATCCTGCCCGGCGTCACGATCGGCGACGGTGCGGTGGTGGCGGCGGCCTCGGTCGTCACCCGCGACGTCCCCGCCGGGACGGTGGTGGTCGGTTCGCCGGCTCGGGTCGTCCGCCGAGTTCCGGGCGGAGCCGAGTAGGCGCTTGGTCCTCACACACGACATCCCGGTCGCCATGAGGCGACCGGGATGTGATGTGGATTTGACGGAGTGTCAGTCGTCGTAGCCGTACCGGTGCTCCCAGCGGTCCTCTTCGCGGTCGCTGGCGTAGCGCTGCTTGACGGTGTCGTTGCCGGAGCCGCCGCTGACCTTGTCCTTACCCGAGCCGCCCTCGACCAGGTCGTGGCCGGAGTTGCCGTAGACCTTGTCCTTGCCGCTCTCGCCCTCGACGTGATCGTTGCCGCTGGCGCCGTAGATCCGGTCGTTGCCGCTGCCGCCCTCGATCGAGTCATGGCCCGATCCGCCGTGGATGTAGTCGTTGCCCGAGCCGCCGTCGACCTCGTCGTGACCCGAGCCGGCGCAGATGATGTCGTTGCCGCCATTGCCGTCGATCTCGTCGTTGCCACCCAGGCCGACGATGACATCGCGGCCGCTGGTGCCTTCGATGTCATCGGCACCGTTGGTGCCGACGATGGTCGCCTTGTAGCCGTTGCAGTAGTGGGTCGCGGCCTCGGCAGCGGGTGCACTGAAGGCGCTGAGACCGAAGCCCAGGCCGATCGCGGCGGGCAGGACGGCCCAGCGGGCGATGCGCTGAATGAAGGTGGAGTCGGACATGACGTCTCCTCTGATCGGGGGGACGGGCCTGGTGCCCGCCTGCTGGTCAGTACTCCACCAACCGCTGATGAGATCCGAGTGACGCCTTTATGAGGATCGCCTCATCCAGCCCGCGAGGTGTCGTTCGTCGCCAGCCGGGCCGCGGTCGGCCGTACTGGCGGCTGTCCGCCGCCCCCCGGCGGCCTGTCGGCGGTTGCCCGCCGGCTCGCGGTATTCCCGGATCGGCCCGCGGTACTACCATGAGCGCGGACGAGTCGGCCGGGTGATCGCGGCGAAAGCTGAGGAAAGTCCGGACTCCACAGGGCAGGGTGGTGGGTAACGCCCACCCGGGGTGACCCGCGGGAAAGTGCCACAGAGAACAGACCG
>JBDHZN010000040.1:0-19154 GCA_039811845.1 Micropruina sp.
TCGCCGCCATGGATCGGTTCTGCAAGCTGATCAGCTCCGAGCCGGACATCTGCCGGGTTCCGGTGATGGTCGACTCGTCGAAGTGGGAGGTGATCGAGGCCGGGCTGCGTTGCCTGCAGGGCAAGCCGATCGTCAACTCGATCTCGATGAAAGAAGGTGTCGAGCCGTTCATCGCGCACGCCAAGCTGTGCCGCAAGTACGGTGCCGCGATCGTGGTGATGGCCTTCGACAGCGACGGCCAGGCCGACACGCTGGAGCGCCGTAAGGAGGTCTGCGCCGAGGCGTACCGGATTCTCGTCGACGAGGTCGGCTTTCCGGCGCACGACATCATCTTCGACCCGAACGTGTTCGCGATCGGCACCGGCATCGAGGAGCACGCCAATTACGGCGTCGACTTCATCGAGGCGACCCGGTGGATCAAGCAGAACCTGCCCGGCGCGCTGATCTCGGGCGGTGTGTCGAACGTGTCGTTCTCCTTCCGCGGCAACAACCCGGTGCGCGAGGCGATCCACGCCGTGTTCCTCTACTACGCGATCGCGGCCGGCATGGACATGGGCATCGTCAACGCGGGCGCGTTGGTGGTCTACGACCAGATCGATCCGCGGCTGCGGGAGCGGATCGAGGACGTGGTGCTGAACCGGCGGCCGGACGCCACCGAGCGACTGCTCGAGATCGCCGCCGAGTTCAACGTGGCCAGCGGCCAGGTCGAAGAAACCGTTCAGGAGTGGCGGTCGCTGCCAGCCCGGGAGCGGATCACGCACGCCCTGGTGAAGGGCATCGACGAGCACATCGTGGCCGACACCGAGGAGCTGCGGGTCGAGCTGGCGTCCTCGGGCGGGCGTCCGTTGGACGTCATCGAGGGTCCGTTGATGGACGGCATGGGAGTGGTCGGTGACCTGTTCGGCGCCGGCCGGATGTTCCTGCCGCAGGTGGTGAAGTCGGCCCGGGTGATGAAGAAGGCCGTCGCGCACCTGATTCCGTTCATCGAGGCCGAGAAGAAGCCGGGTGACGCCGCCTACACCAAGGGCCGGATCGTGATGGCGACGGTGAAGGGCGATGTGCACGACATCGGCAAGAACATCGTCGGTGTGGTGTTGCAGTGCAACAACTACGAGGTGGTCGACCTTGGCGTGATGGTGCCGGCGCAGAAGATCCTGACCACCGCCGAAGAGGTCGGCGCCGACATGATCGGGCTGTCCGGGCTGATCACCCCGTCGCTGGACGAGATGTCGAACTTCGCCGCCGAACTGCAGCGGCTCGGGTTGAAGCTGCCGTTGCTGATCGGTGGGGCGACCACCTCGCGGGCCCACACCGCGGTGAAGATCGCGCCGCGCTACGAGGGTCCGGTGGTGTGGGTCAAGGACGCCTCCCGTTCGGTGCCGACCGCCGCCGCGCTGCTGTCGGACGAGAAGCGTCCCGACTTCATGGCCGAGGTGTTTCGCGACTACGAGTCGATCCGGGAACGGCATGCCGCCAAGCGCAACGACCGGCCGCTGATTCCGTATGCCGAAGCCCTCAACGAGCGGACGCCGATCTCGTGGGACGGGTACGCACCGCCGCGTCCGGCGATGCTCGACGAAGGGCCGGTGCGGGAGTTCATCGACTACCCGCTGGCCGAGCTGCGCAACTACATCGACTGGCAGCCGTTCTTCAACGCCTGGGAGTTGAAGGGCCGCTACCCCGACATCCTGAACAACCCGGCCTCGGGTGAGGCGGCACGCAAGCTGTGGGCCGACGCCCAGACCATGTTCGACCAGGTGATCGCCGAGGGCTGGCTGCAGGCGAACGGGGTGATCGGCTTCTTCCCGGCGTCCGCGGTGGATGACGATCTGGAGCTGTACACCGACGAATCCCGTAGTGACGTGCGGTTACGGCTGCATCATCTGCGGCAGCAGGGCCATCACCGCGAAGGCGTCCCGAACCGGTCGCTGGCTGACTACGTGGCACCGAAGTCGACCGGTTTGGCCGACTGGGTGGGCGCGTTCGCAGTCACCGGCGGCCTCGGCGCGCCGGAACGGGTCAAGGCGTTCCGCGAGGCCCTGGACGACTACAGCGGAATCCTGCTGGAGTCGATCGCCGACCGGCTGGCCGAAGCCTTCGCGGAACGCCTGCACGAACGGGTACGGCGCGAGTTCTGGGGCTATGTGCCTGACGAGGCCTTGGACAATGACGCGTTGATCGCCGAACGGTACCGCGGCATCCGTCCCGCCCCCGGCTACCCGGCCTGCCCCGACCACACCGAGAAGCAGACGCTGTGGAACCTGCTGGACGTCGAGCACCGCACCGGCATCCAGCTCACCGAATCGATGGCCATGTGGCCCGGTGCCGCGGTCTCCGGCTGGTACTTCTCCCACCCGGACAGCCGCTACTTCGTGGTCGGACGCCTCGCCCGCGACCAGATCGAAAGCTACGCCGAGCGCAAGGGCTGGAGCCTCGCCAAGACAGAACGCTGGCTGTCGGCGAACCTCGGGTACGACCCCGAGGAGTGAGGGAAACCACCCATCAAGACGGGCTTGGACAAGACCACTGACGCCAGAGCAGCCAGTCAGCCAGGAATGAGGGAATCGTAATTCATCCACAAGTAGTCACCCAATCGCGCGCGTGGATAGACCTCAACCGAGCCTTGCTCCTTCGTGCTCAGGTCTATACTAACAATGGCGTCAGTTGTTCGGATGTAGAGAACGCCGTCAACCATTGCTTCCACGTCAGCACTCAGACCCATCCGCTTCTTTGCTGATAGTTCAAATACCATTTCGCCCGTTCGGCAGTTGCGAACACGAATGGGCGCCGGCCCGCGTCCTGACGTGTCGGCGGTCACACCAAATCCGCTGATCGGATCGTAGATCTCCACGAGGGCCGGACAATGGAGTCGGGCGCCGCTTGCGGTATCGAACTGCAAATTCTTCTTCCCCAGTTCGATATTCGCCATGCCAACCGCTTGGATTCCCGGACTCAGAACTGCCAGGTCGTGCGTCTGATCAACGCCTAGACCTGGGCAGACGCCAGCTCGACGGTAGGTTGCGGCGTTGACGCGGGTCGTTACAGCACCCGTAGAAACGTCAATTATCGCGACCTGCTCACAGTATTTCGCATAGCCGTGCGAATCTTTCCCATCGGGGACAAAGGTGTGCGTAGCCACCGTGCCGAAAATCGCGGCCAGCACCGGCTCCTTGATCTTCTGAGAGACGTCCGATAGATCGCCTGTTAGGCGCCCAGCGATATACTCGGTAGGTTTCGCCCCCTTATCGATCTCGATATCAAATGCGACCGCGCCGCCGGCAGATCCGGTGATATTCGCGTGGTAAGGTTCCTCCTCGGTACGCGCCAACTCGTCGCTGGTCGCCAGAACAAGACCATCGGGATCCAGCTTGACGGCTCGGATTACATACTCCTCTGGATCAAGGCCACGAGACGGCTTGCGAATCGTTAAGAGGCCGACGAGAGAGGCGTCATCTCGATCGCCTGTTGCTGTCCATGCCTGTTGGACGACCTCACTGTCCTCCATCAGCGTTCTACCATCGATCTCCAAGACTCTCCGTCCGGGCCAGGCAACGGTGATTGGCCCCCAAGAGGTGGCGCCTCTGTGTGCCTGCAGGTTGCCCTTGAAGAGCAGTGGGCCGACGGGTGTCCATGAATCGCCTTCAAGCTGGATACTCATAGCTGACGGCGACGACACTGCTGTGTCGCTCGGTTCGGGTGACGCTGAAGGGGCCCCAGCGGCTGAGGCAGACTCAACAGACGGAGTCGCATCTGGCGACGCACAACTAGACATTCCGAGCCACAGCATCGGAATCAATAGGAGAGAAGAAACTTTGGCCGTCATCCGCTGTTCCCGTCCGGTCCGCGAAGCCGGCCGTTCAGAGCCACTGGCGTTCGAGCCTTGCACTGAAGACACTTTTGGACCTCCTACTACAAGCTGACATGATCTGTCGGGAAACTAGCCGCAGTCGGAGAACCCATGCTGCTCCGACGCAGGAAGTACGGACAAGACTCCGTCCGTTCGGCTCTCACGATGGACGCACTCGAAAACATGCGTGAGCCGACTTCCCATTAGGGCTCAGATACCGCTTGGTCGGCCAGCCCGCCAGGCGGGTCCATACGCCCCCGTACAGCCCAAGACGCGAGCCCTCGCCCGCACGCGGTCGGTCCAGCAGAGGAACTTGCATCGCCGCGGGCGGCGAGGTGAGCCTCCGGCCGATCAACACAGACTTCGCCGGCCGGCCCCGACGTCACGCACCGCATGAGGTCGTACGGACCCGGGTCGGCACGCCCATGCACACGACCGAGGCGCTTAAGGTCTCGTTCGAGCGGCATCAGCCCGATGCCGCTCTACCTGTCTGCGGTAGCCAGACGGTACTTCCAGAACGGGGGAAGCATGAGAACAGAGCTAGCGGTCAGAACCGACCGCGGCGAGCCACAGTCCTGGGCGAGGCGTGCGGCAGCACTCCTGACCGCGATCTTCATCGCATCGGCGACGCTGATCACCACAGCGACCACTTCGGAGGCGGCGACCAAGTACGGCACGGTGATGGTGACCACCCAGCGGATGAAGGGGCCGCACCTCACGAACTACCAGCAAGTCGGCACCTATGCGAAGGGCAAGAAGCTCACCCTGACGTGCTACATCCGTGGTCAGGTGGTCATCGGATGGGGAGGCAAGAGCAACCTCTGGTACAAGATCTCCGACGGCTACTACGCGGCCGACGTTGATCTGTACACGGGCAGCAACAACCCAATCACCGCCGCCTGCCCGGCTCCCAAGAAGGCGCCATTGTCGCAGCGAGTCGATGCCTTCATCAAGAAGTGGGACGGCAAACGAGCTGACTACGATAAGGCCTTCGGCGCACAGTGCGTAGACTTGTTTACCTACTACGGCCTCGAAGTCGTCGGCGCCAAGCCGGAGGGCGGGGACGCCAAGACCAGGTACCGGAAGACGGCGGGATACACCCGGGTGTCGGCCGGTTCTGCCGCTAAGAAGGGCGATGTCGCCGTGTGGGGGAATGGTCGGTACGGACACATCGCGATTGTGTACAAGGACACGGCTGCGAACTCGAAGACGCTGCCCATCTTCTCGCAGAACCATCAAGCACCCTACGACGGTGGGAGAAACTCAAAGGCCGCCAAGGTTCCGAGCTACTCGAAAACCGGACTGCTCGGCTATCTGCGTCCGAACTCCTAACGGAAGGTGAGTCGCTGGGCAGGTAGCCTCCTGTTGTTACCTGCCCAGCCGCCTTTTGTACACCGCCTTTGCCGGATGTGCGCCCGGCTCTATTGTTGTTCGTCAACACGGGTCCTTCATCGGAACGCCGGACAGATACCGGGCCCACTCGTCGGCAGACAACGGGTCCCCGCGATGTGCGCAGAGCATTGCCTTCGCCTCGTCAGGACGCACCAGCCACGATCTCACCTCGGCACTGTCCCCGCCGACGATCAGTTCGCTTCCGCCATTGAGGAACCGGAGATCCCAGCTACGTGGCGAGCCAGTGGCGAGGGCGAGCTGGGCAGTCTCGGCTTGATCATCGACCTGCCACACCCAGACGTACTTGTCACCGCCGCTCGCGGCCAGCATCAAACCATCGGGCGAGAAGCGAATCATGTTGATCCATGCCACCGCATCGCGGTAACTGCGCAGCTTGGCTGGAGCAGCGGGATTCTCGACGTCCCAGATACTCACCTCACCCGAACCGCTACCGACGGCGAGCATATGTCCCTTCGGCGAGAAGGCTACGGCGGACGCGGGCGCGCCGGGGTTCGGTACCGTCCCAGTCAGAACCGGTCGCTGCGGATCTGCGATGTCCCACAACTGCGTCTTCTCCTCGGCCAAAGGCACGGCCAGAATCCTGGCGTCTGCGCTGAACGCGATGGCCTGGGGAAGTGGCGCGTCCATGGTGGCAAGCTTCGTCAGTTCCCCGGTCGGAGAGGCGCGAAAGAGTGCGACATGCTGGCCCACGTACTCGGTGGCTGCCACGAGGGTGGAGTCGAATGAGACCGCCGCCATGCCAACCTCTCGTTCCTTGCCGAACGCCTGCAGAAACCGGGGCACGCCGGCACCCTCGGTGGACATGGGCCAACTGATGAGTTGCCCGTTGTTGGCCGCGGTGGTCCCACCAATCAGGAATCGTCCGTTGGGCGCGAAGGCAAGTGCCGAGGACACCTTGCGTCCTGCGACATCTGGCTTTGCCAATGGCTCTAGGGTCTGGTCATGACGACGCCACAGGTGCACGTCATCGCTGAGCGTGGTTGCTGCAAGGAATTGATCGTGGTCGTCGGCAGCCAGTCCGTAGACGATGCTGCCGGTCGGCACAGCGATCGTCCGCTCCTGCCACACCCGTAGCCCTCCGTCGTCCTCGACACTCACCACGCGGTTGCGGACCCACTGCGCGCCGGTGACATTGTGTGCGTCGAAGAGCCGGCCCTTCCTGCTGCCCGTAACGGGGTCAAACAGATAGACGTTCTGGCTGGAGTTGGCCACGAGCAGCATTCCACCGTCGGCACTGTAGGAAATCGCGTTGGTCCACCCCTCCACCCCGATCTGCGGCTGAGCGATGGCATGTTCGCCCGAGAGTTGCCACCGCAAGACTCGCCGTCCTTGGAGCCCAGCGGCCAACTGGTCTCCTTCGGGGCTCACCGCAAGTGCCTGAACTCGGACGGCATTGTTGTTGTACTCATACCTGAGGTCGGGCAAGCGTCTCGGGCTGCCAGCCAGCGACCAACGTGCGATCGCGTTCAGCCTGCCGCCGACGAATAGCGACGTGCCGGAAGGCGAGAGTGCCACCGCCCAGACTTGGGCCTTCTCCGGGTCCGCAGGCTTGTTGAGCGTCAGCGTGTGCACTCTCCTTGGTACGTCATCACCCACGGGGAGCTCCCAGAGTGCGATGACGCCACTAGTGGTGCCGACCGCGAGCGTGCGCCCGGCAGCATCGAAGGACATTCCCTTCACAGCGCCGGTCGCGTCCCAGAGGTCATGAACGAGGCGAGGCTCCGCCGTCACATCCCACAATTGAGCGACAGCCGCTCCGCCGACCGCCATCAGGGTGCGACCGCCGACTTGAGTCAGCGCTACCGCGAACAGCGCGGACCTACTCGGGTCCGCCTGGAACGTCGATCCAGGCATCTTGACCAGATCATCCGCCCGCCACAATGTGACGTCGCCCTTTCCGTTAGCGCGGGCCACCAGCGAGGAATCCGGGCTTTGTGCCAGCACAGCCCCGCCGGACCCCTGCCAACGGATCGGCACATTGACCGAGGTAGCGTGGATCAAGGTTGACAACGATTGCCTGGTCTGCGCGATATCGGCCGCCGCGAGTGCCATTTGAGCCATTTGGTTCGGATCATCCGCCCGCACATACTGGGCATCGAGTGCGAACTGCCTCGACTGGGACTCCAGCCGGGCAGCGTCTGTCTGGGCCTGTAGGCCGCGACCCTGGACGTAGAGACTAGCCACGACCAAGCCGAGCAGGCTGATGAGCGCTGTCAGCATGATGGCCGTACTGCGGCCACGCCGCAGCCGAGCGCTGATTGCCTGCTCTCGAGCCAGTTGCGAAGCGAAGTGACTCTGACTCGCCTCGATGAACTCGTTCTCGATGACGCCAAGCATGCGTGCTGACCGCGGATTGCTCACCCACTGGCTCACCCACTGGCTGAACACCTCGATCCGTTCGACTGGGATCAGTGCGTCGGTGGTGCGTCCACTCTCGTTCCACACCCGCGTCGCCGCGCGGAGCTGATCGACGACGGCGAGGTCGGCTTTGGCTTCATTGATCCACTCCCCGAGCCGCGGCCAGTGATGCATCAGCGCCTCGTGGCTCATTCTGACGACACCATCGCCGACGGTGAGCATCCGCGCCGCGACGAACGCGTCCATGGCAGTCTGACCCGTCGAGTCAATGTCGCTCAGTGGTACTGACTCGCGAGAAACCGCATCACCGGAAAACCGCACTAGACGTAGGAAGAGCGACTGTGCGGCCTGCTGTTGTGCTGGCTCCAGGGAGGTGAAAACCTCTTCGGCTAAAGTCTGCAGCGCCCTTGCGACGCCCCCCGAGCCGAGATAGTCCTGTAGGGATACCCGACTCCCTCGCCCTGCCGCCCAAGTCACCAACAGCGAGTTCGACAGCAGCGGGAGGATGTCGGGTGAGATCAATCCCTCACTTGGGCCTGGCGCAAGATCGTCCAAGAGCACTGGGACAAGGGCCTCGTCGATCACGACGTCGGCCAATCCGGCCGGACCGACAATGACTTGCCGCGCTTCTTCTCGCGTCATCGGGGAGACCAGGAAAGGCTGCTCGAGTGCGGGGAGCAGTGTCGGCTCCAAACTGGCATGACCGAACGCGTCCGCCCGCATAGCAATCACGACCACACCGTGCTGGGCACGCTCGCTGAGCACCGCGATGGCAGCAGTTCGGCGCTCCGGCTCAAGAGTGAAAACCTCTTCGAACTGATCGATCACCACGAGGTCTGCGTGGCGATCGTCGGCCGTGGACAACTCGGTCGCCGAAAGGCCTTCCACTGACCATCCCGCCAGCGTTCCGTCGACCGATTCGGTACCAATAAGACCGGCGGCCAGGAGTGAACTCTTGCCAGTACCTGACGCGCCCAAAACCACGATAATTCCGGACCCGTGATCATTGCGCTGCTGCTGGATGGCCTCAGCGAGCCTCCTCGATTCGCGCCCACGACCGAAGAAGTAATCCCGATCGGCGGCCGCGAAGGGTCGTAGTCCGAGATACGGCGCCGGGCCGATGCGCAGTTGGGGCTGCACCTCCGACCATAAGTCCGCGGGAACTTGGCCAGACAGCCCGAGTGCGTCTACAAGCCGGAGATAGTTCGGTCGGAGCGCCGCTACGGGAAAGTGTCTCCCATTCAGCCAGCCCTGCACAGTTGCTGCTGGAACGTCAGCTACCCGCGCGGCTGCCCGAATGGAGAGGTGACGTTCTCGCCGCGCATCGTCCAACAATGCTGCAAACTCACGACGTGACGCGGATGTGGCCATGCGCACCTCTCATTCCTTGATCATGAAGCGAGCGCGCGGCCGAACCGACACCCGCCTCCAGGTTCGTGTGTCTCGCTACCGGGTTGGGAGGTTCGACGTCAGGTACTGGACTTCTCGCGCTCAACGACCTCCGCCAGGACAGCGTCGGCCCCTGTACGAGCTTTCCGCCACCCGCTCTCCCCTGTCTGCAGGAAGTCAAGCGCAGCACTCCGGCACAGCACCTCGTCGGACACCAATCTTCATACGAGTTCATGCACAATATGGTGGGCGTCAGTCGGAGCGCCACCGCCAACCGCCGCCAGCACGCTCTCGGCTATGCGCCGGCGGTGGGACCCAGTGCCCGTCGTCCGGTCAGACGCCTGGACTCGTGCGCGTCGAATAGAGGCATCAGCGTGAGCACCGAACCGGCCACACGAGACCTCAGGTCGGTCGCAGGAACTCTCCCCACGGAGTGTTGCGACCGATCGCAAAGGTAACAATCGCGACGATGGTAATGGACGCCACCACAACGGTGGTTCTCAGCGCACCGTTGGTCGCATGACGCCATGGTCGGCCGCACCGAACCACGTTCTGCACCCAGATTGCGGTCCACGCTGGGCCCATCAGCAGGATCAGAATGTTATTGCGCGCAGCGGACAGCGGGTTGCCATGAACCAGGTCCCACAACGCCCGCAGCGCACCACAGCCTGGGCAATAGAGGCCGGACAGTTGGTGCACGATGCATTCGGGGAAGATCGAAGATCGAGGCAGCGGCCAGAGCCAGGACGCCGTGGCCAACGCGAGTCCGACGGGAGCCAAGCACCACCATACGGACGGCGACAACCGCCTATCGTCCATGAATCTGAGCAGCCGGATCCACGCGCCGAATTACTCCTACGACGCGGTCCATCACGGCATTGGCCTGTTCGGCCTTATTGACGACATCCTCGTTCCCACCTGCTGTGTATAAGTAGATTCGCCCAACGAGGGGCGCGTGCTGCTGAAAGTCCACTCGGATCTCCCAGGCGTGCATTGTGCCCAAGATCCCCGCCGAGTTTGTCTCATTCTGAATCACCACCCCAAGCGCGCTGGCGGATGCCACGCGCGTGATGAATCCGCCGAAGCCCCCATCGCGCCCATCGACTTCTGCTCTGATGGCAGTCGCGAGGACTTCGGGCGTTGCATTTGTCATGAACTCAATGTTGCGAGTTGCTGCCCGGCTTGAGTTCGCCCTCTGTTCCATCAGGCGGCGCCCAGCCAGGACGATGACGAGTATGAGTCCAAGGAACACCAGCCCAAGGATCCCAAAACAGACAGTGACTTCCATTATTCCTTGATTCTTTCGGCGATGGAGGGGAGTGGTGACCCCTTGATGAGCCCCTAAGCACACGACGGGTCGTAGTCTTACCAAGAGGCATCTTGGCGCGCGCTGGAAGGATCGTTGACCGTCATGGGTGGCTCGTACAGGTTCATACAGGCCAGAGATTTCGCTAGCACGGCCGTGGAGTCACGCAGGCATCTGGCACAGCAGAACGCTGTGAACTTCGCCACCCATGGCCCAGTGCCCGTCTCAACCTGCCCATCAAATGCCGAGATCGGCGGCAGCACCACCAATAGGTGGTCCGGGCGTATGAGCTCGCATGACATCCAGACTCGTCCGCACGACAAGCACTTCAACTCCGCAGCATCGCTGTATCGTCCGGATAACACGTCCATATTCAGAGGGATCCAGGATGTTCACCACGAAGGCCAGTCCGAGCCCGCAAGGCAATGCAACGGTACGCCGTGTCTGCAGCAACTCGAAATGCTGCGGCACATTTTATGTGAAGCATGACGGCGGTCCGTACCGGTGCCCTCACTGCGACCACAACCAGTAGGGAGCGTCGATGGTCAACCAGCTACCAGACGAAGATGCCGTCAGCTTCAGCTACGGCACATACATTTCAATGCTGCACAAATCGGGCAGCTACCACTGGTACAGCAGCGAGGGAACAGTTCCTCAGATTCGTGACTACGTGTGGGATCTGATGGATTTAGTGGACAACGATTTCACGCATTCTAGATACTCCTCATCAGCCAAATCGGGCGCACTTGAATTCGTTGGGATTGAGAGTTCTAATGGCGGAAGTGTGATCACTTGTTTCTGGAAGAATGAGACCGGAGCAGATAGGATCATGCGCGCAGTGCAGCGAGAGTGGGATGGCATCCGTGCGAAACTCGAACGAGGCGTTTGCCGGGGATTACCGTGGAACACCAGAAACACCATCATGATGTTCGGCGAGATCGACCCACAGCAGGGACTTCCAGAGCTCTACAATTATTTAGAGGACGGAGAACTGGTCTCGCTCGCCTCCGGCGACTGATGCCGCCCATCCGGTTATCCGTCTAGTGACAATGGTTATACCCTTCCACCGACGATCCGATCTCAGGGCAGCAGGATCACCTTGCCGCGGGCATGGCCGGAGCGGAGATAGTCGTGTGCCGCGCCAACCTGGGCCAACGGATAGCTGCGGTCGACGGTGACGGTGAGCTTCCCGGCTCCGGCAAGCGCCGCCAGCTCGGCCCTGGCTGTGTTGCGCAGTTCGGTGCCGGGGTCGGCACCGGGACCGCCACCGATCAGGGTGATCCCGTCTCTGCCGCGTCCGAACGCTGCGATGCTGACCACCCGGTCGGCAGCCACCAGTGCCAGCGAGGTGTCGATGGCCTCGTCGGTGCCGATCAGGTCGAGTGCCGCCGCGTAGCCCCCGGGTGCGGCCGATCGGGCACGGTCCAGCAGACCCTCGCCGTAGGTGATCGGCGTCGCCCCCAACTCGCGGAGCAGATCCTGGTTGGCCGGACCGGCCGTCGCCACCACGCTGATCCCCCACAATCGCGCCAACTGCAACACCATCTGTCCGACACCGCCGGCGCCACCATGGACCAGCACCGTGTCGCCCTGCTGTGCACCGGACGCCACCAGCGCGTGCCAGGCGGTCGCACCGGTGAGCATCAGTCCGGCGGCCTCCGGCCAGCCGAGCGTGGCCGGCTTCCGGGTGAGTGCCGACTCGGGCACCAGTAGATCGGTGGTGTACGCCCCGGACGCCCGGTACGCGATCACTTCGTCACCCACCGTCACTGTGGTGACGCCGTCGCCCACCGCGTCCACCACGCCGGACGCCTCCGAACCCAGCCGGATCGGCAACCGCGCCGGATCGGCATTCATCGCGCCGCTGTAGGTCTTGTGATCGATCGGGTTGACCCCGATCGCGCGCACCTTCACCCGGACCTCCCCGGGGCCTGGTTCGGGCTGCCGCTCCGTCATGGTCGTCAATACCTCGGAGCCGCCATAGCCGGCGGCCAGCACTGTCGTGGTCATGCCCGGACAACCTCTGTGCGGCATCAGCCATTCCCTCAGATGCCTTGCGGACGGGGTCAGTCCGCTGCCGGCGAAACCATGCCTGACCTCGCCGTTGAGTCTTCGGTTGGCCCCGTAACGGGATGAGTAGCATGGCCGCTATGGCTCAGGTGAAGTCGCTGAAGAACCTCCGACGGCCGGCCGTGGTGGCCGCCTTCGGGGGGTGGAGCGACGCCGGCGACGCCGCGAGCGGGGTGATCGATCACCTCGCAGAGATCACCTCGGCGAAGCTGTCGTTCGCGATGGACCCCGACGACTACTACGACTTCCAGGTCAATCGGCCGACGGTCGCCACCACGTCCGGCGGTGAGCGGACGCTGCAATGGCCGACGACCGAGGTGCTGGTGGCGCCGCTGCCGGAACGCGATCTGGTGCTGATCGGCGGCCCCGAACCCAACTTCCACTGGCGGGAATTCTCGTCCGCGCTGGTGTCGGCGATTCGCACCGTGGCACCCGAGATCGTGGTGTTCCTCGGTGCGATGCTCACCGACGCCCCGCATTCGCGTCCGGTTCCGGTGAACGCCTCGGCGGCCACCGAGGAAGTGGCGGCCGAGTTGGGGTTGGAGATGTCCACCTACGAGGGCCCGACCGGCATCTTCGGCGTGATCTCCGCCGACTGCACGGTGCTCGGCATCCCGTCCGCCTCGCTGTGGGCCTCCGTGCCGCACTACGTGGCAGAGCCGCCGAACCCGAAGGCGACGCTGGCCCTTCTCGACCGGCTCGAGGACCTGCTGGACACCCCGCTCGACACCGGTGAACTGCCCGAGCAGGCCGCCCTGTGGGAGAGCCAGGTCAACGAGTTGGCCTCCGAGGACAGCGACATCTCGGCCTACATCACCGCTCTTGAGGAGCGGCGTGACGAGAATCAGCCGGAGCCGCAGGGCGAGGCGATCGCTGCCGAGATCCAGCGGTATCTGCGGCGGCGGCGCAACCCCCCGGCACCGGGTCGGCGCTGAGGACGGCCCGTCTCGTGCAGTTCGCGGGGAGGCGCAGTTGGCAGGTTCGTATCGACGGTGATCCGCTGTTGCCACATGCGGCCCTGTACGTGCGCGAGGCCTGTGGCATTCCGGTTAACGCCGGAGGCGTCCCGCCGCTGCTGGTCACTCCCCCGCCGACCGAGATCACGATCGACTCCGGCCAGTGGCTGGCCTGGTGGCGGACCCTCGTCGCCGCGGGTGCCCCCACCTGGCTATCGGGCGAGTCCGGCTGGCCGTTCGCCTCGCCTGTCCTCGTCGCTGCGCTCGAACCCCTGGGCGACGAGCCGCTGCGCTGGGTGTCGTCGCAGGTGGATGACGAAACCTTCGGCTGGGACGCTCAGGGACTCCCCATCCAGGCCGCAGTGCGACAACTCGAACGAGAGTTCGGACGACGCTCAATCATGGACGTCCGCATCGCCGGACTGGCTGTCGCCGGCGACTGGGTCGAGGTGCAGGGCGACGGGTCGACGGTGCTCGCGTCGTGGTCCGCGTTCGACCGCGCCGGCGATTGGCTCGTCGAAACGCTGCGCGAGCCCTTCCGCCGGTCGTTGCGGTAGCGGGAAGATGCAGCGCAGCCATGGGCACCATCGACGACTACCTGGAGCAGCTCGACCCGGCCGACCGCGCGGTTGTCGAGCACGTCTACGACGTGGTCCGGGAGACCGTCCCCGATCTTGAGCAGGGCAAGAGTTACGGGATGCCGGCGCTGCTGTATCGAGGTAAGGCGTTGATCTCGGTGATGCGAACCAAGAAACACTTCGGCGTCTACCCGTACAGCGGGCGCGTCCCGGCGATCGTCGCCGAGTCGGTCAAGAACCTCGACTACGACAAGGGAACGATCCGCTTCCAGCCCGACAGCCCGCTGTCGGACGACACCATTCGCGCGATCGTCGCGGCGCGGATTGCCGAGATCGACGGCCCGTCGCTACGCCGGGGTGCACGTTGAGCGTCGGCCATCCCTGACGTTGCACCCTTTTGGCGTGATTGCACCTGTTTGAACCGATGCAGTCACGCCAAAACGGTGCAACGTGCGGACGGGATCCTGCCGGGGGCTGGTGGTCACTGTTGGCGGAGGTTCGGCCATTCGTCGTTCGCCAGCTGCCGGGCGGTTTCGAGCCCGACTCTCAAGTCGACCGCGAGCTCATCCACCGTTCCACCTGCGGCAAGGTGCGCCCGGCAGCGGGCGGCCACCAGGGCGCGGACCGTGCGTGCGGCGTCCGGGGAGTCGGCGAGCAAAGAGGCTGCGTAGAGCAGTTCGTCGTGAGCGACCGCGATTCCGCCGAAGCCGCTCCAATCGGTGACGCGGCGGTGCCAGTCGACGTCCACGGCGAGGTCACGTCCGTCGAGCCGCTTCACCGCGGCCACGCCACGGATCGAGGACGCCAGCCAGACGCCGTCGGCGGTGAACAGGTCGTCGGTTGGAATGAGTTCGTAGCGGGTCTCGACGCCCCCGGCGGACGCCCCCGCGAACAGCTGCCGGACGGTGATCGAATCGAGAATGCCGGTCGCCCCGGGCGGGGTGGTGATCAGGGCACCGTCGCGCAGCACGATCACTGCGGCGGTGGGCGCCTCGAGGGCGTAGCCGTCCGCGCTGACGAAGAGCGCATCGTCGTCGCCGTGCCGTCCGGCTTCCCGCTTGGCGGCGGCGTTCACCGCATAAGACAGCAGCTTCGCCCCGCCCAGCAGCCACGGAGCGTCGGTGAAGGTGTCGCTGGCGTAGCCGCGGTTCATCGTGCGGACGGCCAGGCCGACCGTCCGTGCCCGCTGCATCGCCGGGAGGTCGAGTTCGGTGATGGTCAGGAAGCCGGTCGGCACGCCTGGCGTCGACTCGGAACCCCTGGTCAGCACTAGTTTGAGCACCGCCTCAGGCGCGGGCTTCCAGGCAGCGACGGCGTCGGCGATCAGGGCGCGCCAGGCGTCCGGACCGAACGGCAGGTCGAGGGTGGCTGCCGACGCGGCGAAGCGGATCAGGTGGTCGTCCAGGTTCTCGACCACGGCGTCCGGACCGCCACCGAGCACCCGCATCGCGTCGAAACAGCCGTCGCCCCTGACCAAGCCGACGTCGTCGGCGGTCGCGATCGGGTCGGCCGACGGCACCACGCCGCGGCCGAGGACCGCGACCAGCTGCCTGATCAATGTGCGCAGGCGGCGATCGCCTGCTCGCGCAGCGCGATGACCATGGCGTCGGGATCGTCAGCGCTGTACACGGCGGAGCCGGCGACGAAGGTGTCCGCGCCCGCCTCTGCGCAGCGTTCGATGGTGTCCACCGACACGCCGCCGTCGACCTGCAGCCAGATCTCGCCGCCGCGGGCCTCGATCAACTCCCGGGTGCGACGGATCTTCGGCAGCACCAGGTCGAGGAACTTCTGTCCGCCGAAGCCCGGCTCGACGGTCATCAGCAACACCATGTCGAGTTCGCCCAGCATGTCGGCGTACGGCTCGATCGGCGTGGCCGGGCGCAGCGCCATCGACGCCCGCGCGCCCAGCGAGCGCAGTTCGCGGGCCAGCTTGATCGGGGCGTTGGACGACTCGGCGTGGAACGTCACCGACTCGCAGCCGGCGTCGGCGAAGGCCGGCGCCCAGCGGTCGACCTCGGCGATCATCAGGTGAATGTCGAGGAAGGCGGTGGTGTTGGCCCGGATGCATTCCACCACCGGCAACCCGAACGTCATGTTGGGCACGAAGTGGTTGTCCATCACGTCGACGTGCACGCCGTCGGCACTGGGAATCCGGGCGATCTCACCGGCCAGGTTGGCGAGGTTGGCGTTCAGAATGCTCGGTGTGATCCGCATCGTCATGCCTGGCACCTTATCCTCGATCCACCGAGCTGCGGCTACTGCGCGACCTCAGTTGGGCGCACTGGCTACACCGCCCCTCGGCAGATCGAGGCTCATTGGGTTTACACGGCCTTGCGTAGCAGCGCGAGGAACATGGCATCGGTGCCATGGCGGTGCGGCCACAGCTGCAGATAGGGCCCGCGTGCGGCGTCCGGGATCTCGGGCAGGGCGGCGGACGCGTCCAGCACCTCGACGCCGGAGGCTGCCTCGACGATCTCACTGGTTTCGCGGCGGTGCGGCGAGCAGGTGGCGTAGGCGATCACACCGCCCGGCGCGGTTGAGTTGATCGCAGAAGCAAGGAGTTCGTGCTGCAGCGGCACCAAGGTGTCCAGGTCGGCGGGCTTGCGGCGCCAGCGTGCCTCCGGACGCCGACGCAAGGCCCCGAGGCCGGTGCACGGGGCGTCCAGCAGGACCCGGGCGAAGTTGTTCTCAGGCCAGGCCGGATGGGTTCCGTCGGCGGCTATGACGAGGGGCTTGGGTTCTGGATAGATGGCCAGGGCACGAGCGACCAGTCCTGCCCGATGCGGCTGCAGTTCGCTGGCGAGCAGGCGTTCGCCGTTGTCGCGAGCCAATCCGGCGAGCAGCGCTGCCTTGCCACCGGGGCCTGCGCACAGGTCGAGCCAGGGTCCGCGGGGCGCTTCGATGCGGGCGAGTGCCCAGGCGATCAACTGCGAACCCTCGTCCTGGACGCCCGCTCGGCCCTCAGCCACCGGTGGCAGATCGGCCGGGTTGCCGGATGCCTCGACTCCGAACGGTGACCAGCGCAGTGGTCGTCCGCCGAGTTCGGCGATTTCGGCCAGGCCGGGCCGGATCACCAGGTGCGGCACCGGCGGCTCGTTGTTGGCGGCCAGTGCGGCCGGGAGTTCGTCGGCCGGGAGGAGCTCGGCGTAGGCGTCGATGATCCACTGCGGATGGCGGGCCAGCAGTGCCTCGGCGTCGGCGTTCTCGGTTCGCAGACGGGCTGCCCAGCCGTCGGCGTCCAGGGCCGCTACCTTGCGCAGGATCGCGTTGACGACACCCGTCACCCGTTGGGAGACGACCTCGCGGGCCAGTTCGACGGTGGCGGCGACTGCGGCGTGGCTGGGCACCCGCAGCTCCAGAAGCTGGTGGGTGCCGAGACGGAGCAGGTCGACCACGGCCGGTTGCAGGCTGCGCAACGGACGTCCGGCGGCCGAGGCGATGATCGCGTCGTAGAGACCGAGCGCGCGGCAGGTGCCGGCGACCAGTTCGGTGGCGAAAGCGGCGTCGCGGCTGGAAAGGCCGGCGGTGTGCTCAGCCAGAGCCAGGTTGGCGTAGGCGTCGTCGGCGGTGATGGCGCGCAGCGTGCGGTAGGCAGCGATCCGGGCCGCGTCGGAGGTGGCTTTGCGGCCCTTGCCGCCCGATCGCGGGGAAGACTGGCGAGAACGATCGGGATTGGGCACCTCAGTCCGTGCCCGATCCCGATGCTTGTTGCCGCTCACTCGAAGGATCCCGGGTCAACGCCCAAGCCACGGCCCCAATCGGCGGCAGCCATCGGTCGTTTTCCCGCAGGCTGCACCTGGATGAGTTCCAGGACGCCACGACCGGTGCCGACATTGACCGTGCGGCGTCCGGCGTCGATCACGCCGGGGGCCAGGATGGTGCCGGCCTGCGCGCGACCGAGGTGCACCTTGAATCGTTCGCCGCGGTGGGTCGTCCAGGCGACAGGGTTGGGGTTGCAGGCCCGGATCAGCCGATCGATCTCGATCGCGGGACGGGTCCAGTCGATCCGGGCATCGGCAACGGTCAGTTTGGGGGCCACGGTGATGTCCGCATTGGCCTGAGGCGTCGGGATGACGGTGCCGGTCTCGATCTTGTCGAGGACATCGACCAAGAGTTGTGCGCCACGATCGGCCAGCCGCGAGAGCACATCCCCCGAGGTCTCGGTGTCGCCCAGCGGAGACGGTTCCTGCAGGTAGATGTCGCCCGCGTCGAGCGCCGGCACCAGGTCGAAGATGGTTATCCCGGTCTCGGCGTCACCAGCGAGAATGCCGCGCTGGACCGGGGCAGCGCCACGCCAGGCAGGAAGCAGCGAGAAGTGCACGTTCACCCACCCGTGGATTGGGACAGCCAGCACGTCCTCGGGAATCAGCGCACCGTAAGCCACAACGGGACAGCAGTCGGGAGCCAGCTCACGCAGACGCGCAGCGAACTCTGGTTCGCGGGGGCTGGCGGGCTTCAGCGTTTCAATGCCGTGCGTCTCGGCCCACGTGGCCACCGGGCTGGGCACGAGCCGCTTGCTGCGCCCCTGGCGGGCGTCCGGGCGGGTGACGACGGCCACCAAATCGTGCCTCGAGGCGGCGACCGCCTCCAGAGCGGGCAGGGCAACCTCCGGGGTACCGGCGAAGACGACACGCACCGCGTCAGCCTAGCGGCCGACCCTTCCTGGTCGAGCCTCGCCCGTGTCATCTACCGCTGGTCGAGCTTGTCGAGACCCTGGACTCCAGCGGAGCCGGTACGGATTTCGACAGGCTCACCAGTTGTGAGTGCCTCTCGCCTCCCCAGGATGCGCTGATCAAAGCCCCTCCATCGTCATCCCGGACTTGATCCGGGATCTTTCCCGTCGGAGAGCCCGGGATGATGGAACGATCAGCACTTCCCTATCGGTTCAACGCAACCAGTTCACCGATCGGGATGCTGGCAGACGCCTCGTTGTAGGCCGGCAGGACACCGGAGAATCCTGCGACCGACCAGGTCACATCCCAATCGGCGACGGCACGAACCTGATACTTGCCCTTCGGCAAAGACGGCTTCGAATAGGCGTAGCCACAATTCGGGGACGGCGTCCCCGGCTTCACCGAAGCTGAGTACTTCTCCATCGAGGTGCACGTCACCGTGTTGCCGTCACCCATGTGGAAGGTCGTCGACTTCCATCGGGCAGTCATCTGGAAGGTGAATCCACTCGCGGAGGCCGAGGTGGACATCGTCGTCGGACCTTCGGTCCAGAGCCAGATCGGGAA
>JBDHZN010000041.1:0-18979 GCA_039811845.1 Micropruina sp.
GCACGGCCCCGTCGGTGTCGACGACCAGTGCCTTGGTCGCGGTGGTGGACGAGTCGACGGCGATGACCAATGAGTTCATGGGGGACCTTCCTGTCTTCGTTGACGGGCGCCCCGCGGAACCTGGCGACGACGCTTGAAGCCAGCCTGTCATGCGGGGCGCTACTGGGGGAGTGGTCGGACGAAGTGGTGGACGCGCAGCCGAAGGCACAACGGCCCGCCCAGGTCAGCGCGGCTGGGATCTCGGAACCTGCGAGCGAAGGCTCAGGTGGCATCCGGACCGTGGCGTGGGAAACCCGTTCCGCGGAGCGGGTTGACAGGACAGACTGGGACCACGAGGTGCGGCGGCAACGAGGCCGCTGGCCGCACGAACCAGACGCGAGGAGGCGGACGTGGTGAAGGTACTGGCGGCAGGGGACCGGTTCATCCTTCCGGAGATCTTGCTGGAGGCGCTGGCCCGGCATGTCCCGGACGCCGAAACGACCGTCATCAAGGGCGATTGGCCGCTGTCCCCGTTCGCCCGGATCGGCGAGGTGTCCGAGGCCGAGGGCGACGAGGACGCCCTGATCCGAGCGCTGGACGGCTGCGAGGTCGCCTTCGTCCATGCTTCCCCGTTCACCGAGAAGGTGATCGAGGCGGTCGCCCCGACCCTGAAACTGATCACCGTCGGACGCGGCGGCCCGGTGAACATCAACGTCGCAGCGGCGACCGCGCACGGCGTCCGGGTGTCCAACGCGCCGGGCCGCAATGCAACGTCCACTGCCGAACACAGCGTGGCGATGATCCTGGCCGCGGTGCGCCAGCTGGTGGACCGGCACAACGAGCTGGTGGCCGGCCAGTGGCGCTGGGACTACTACGCCTACGAGAACGCGGCCCCCGAGGTGCGCGGCTCGACCATCGGCCTGATCGGGTACGGCGCGGTGGGGTCGCGGGTCGCCCGCATCCTCGACGCGATGGGTGCCCACGTGCTGGCCTACGACCCCTACGTCGCCGCCACGGACATGCCGCACGCCGAGCGGCTCGACGACCTCGACGAGTTACTGCGCCGCTCGGGCATCCTCACCCTGCACCCGAGGCTGAACGACGAGACCCGGGGCATGATCGGCGCTGAGCAACTGGCGCTGCTGCCCGACGGTGCGATCGTGGTCAACTGTGCGCGTCCGCCGATCCTCGACTACGACGCGCTCGCCGATGCCCTCGATTCGGGCCACCTGGCGGCCGCGGCCGTGGACGTCCTGCCGTCCGAGCCGCTGCCGAAGGATCACCGGCTGCTGCGGACGCCGCGACTGATCGTCACGCCGCACCTGGCCGGCGCCAGCCGGGAATCGGCCCAGCTCGCGGCCGAACTCGGTGCGGCCGACATCGCCCGCTGGCTAGCGGGCGAACCGCTCGCGTACGCGCTGAACTGACCGCCAAGACCTCACAGGCTCAGCGGTTCCCTAGCGGGACTCCACGGCCCGGATGGCTCTGACGACCATGTCCCAGAAGGCACCGTGGTCGAGATTGACCGCTACCTGGGTGTGGCAATCCGGCGGTGCCGGAGCTCGGAAGTCGGCCACCGTCATGCCCACCGTCAGATCCCCGCGCAGTTCGATGTCCAGCGGTACCTTCTGTGTGCTGACTGTTGCGGGGTCGATCAGGTAGGCCACGGCGCACGGGTCGTGGACCGGTGGGTCGTCGAAGCCCTGCGCTTCCTTGTAGGCCTTGCGGAAGAACGCGAACAAACCCAGCACGAACTCGCTGCATTCCGATCCGATCGCACGGATCTGCTCCTCGACGGCGGCGGTGGCCAGCGCCTGATGGGTGAGATCCAGGCCCACCATGGTGAGCGGCCACGCCTCGTTGAACACGATGTGCGCTGCCTCCGGGTCAACCTTGATGTTGAACTCGGCGACGGCGCTCCAATTCCCGACGTGATAGCCGCCCCCCATCAGGACGACCTCCTGCACCCGCTTCGCGATCCGGGGTTCCTTGCGGACCGCGAGCGCGATGTTGGTGAGCGGCCCGGTCGGGACCAGAGTGACCGTGCCGGGCTCGTTCGCCATGACCGTCTCGATGATGAAGTCGACGGCGTGCGCCGCGCCGACCTTGGTCACGGGTTCGGGGAGTTCGACCCCGTCCAGACCGCTGTCGCCGTGGATGTCGGGAGCGACCTCGATCTCGCGGACCAGGGGCCGGTCGCACCCCGCGTGGACGGGAATGTGGGTCAACCGAGCCACCCGCACCACGCTGAGCGCGTTGCGGGTCACCTTCGCCAGCGTCTGGTTGCCTCCGACGGTGGTGATCCCCAGCAGTTCGATGCCTGGGTCGCCGCCGGCGAGAATGATGGCCACCGCATCGTCGTGGCCGGGGTCGCAGTCGAGGATGATCTTTCGGGTCACAGTACGGCCTCCTTCTTGGCGTGGACGTCCTCGGGTTTCGGTATCAGTAGCGAGGCCAGGAAGGCCAGGACGAGAATCACGGCGCCGGTCGCGATGCCTCCCAGGTAGCCGGCCTGCGTGCCGCCCGACTGGCCGATCAGGGTGGACGCCGCGAACAGCACCGCGAAGCTCAGGCCAGCGCCCAGGTTGAACGCCCCCGAGTTCATGCCCGGCAGGTAGCCGGGGTTGTCGTCCGGGCTGAGGACGATGCCCAGGCCGTTCAGCATGATGTTGCACATGCCGGCGTAGGTGATGCCCACGAAGATCGAGATGAACAGAAACAGCCAGATGTTCGGGGTGTTGGCTGCCAGCATGGTGATGCCGAGACCGATCGCGGTCCCGACCAGACCGATCTGAAGCACCCGGTTGTACCCGAGCCGCCCGGCCAGTTTGCCCGAAACGGGGCCCATGAGCAGGCCGGCGAACGCGTAGGGGGTGAGGCTCACCCACGACACGGTGTCCGCCGACAGCGCAGCGCCCACCTCTGTGTCTTGGGCCAGATTGGGGACCAGACCGTTCATCACAGCGAATACCCCTGTCATGGTCAGGGTGGTCGTCAGCAGCAGAGCCCAGGTGCGTCGCTGTTTCATGTAGGTGGTGGACACCAGTGGGTGCGGCACCCGCTTCTCGACGTTCCAGAAGATGACGAATCCGACAGCCCCGACCAGCAGCAGGATGGCGACCAGCAGCCAGTTGGCCTCGGCTAGTTTGCCGGCCTCGTTGAGGGCGATCAGCGTGGAGCCGAGCGCGACGACGATCGGAAGGACGCCCTTCCAGTCCATTGCGGGGGTCTCACTGGCCTTGGACTCCTTGATGAAGAAGGCGACTGCCAGCACGGCGAGCGCGCAGATCGCCGACATCACCCAGAAGATGGACCGGAAGCCATGGTTGGCGGCGAGCCAGCCCCCGGCGAGCGCGTCGACACCGGCGATCCCGCCGTTGATCGAGGTGAGGATCGCCATCAGCAGGGCGTACTGCTTCCCGTTGGGGATCTCGACCCGGAGCATGATCAGGCTCATCGGCACGATGGGGCCGGCGACGCCCTGGATGATCCGGCCGACGAAGAGCAGCGTGACCGACGGGGCCATCGCCGAGATCGCGCATCCGATCGCGGTGATCGCGAGCATGCCGATCATCACCTTGCGCCGCCCGATGAGATCGCCCCAGCGGGGCAGGAACAGGGAGAACAGCGCGGCTGCGGTGAAGAACGCGGTCTGGGTCAGGCCGATCTCCGCCGTCGTCGCCGACAGGTCCCTCTCCATGGTCGCCAGGGCTGGCGACAGCATCGAGGCGTTGAGCTGGAACGCGAAGATCGCGACCAGGAGGGTCAGCACGATGGGCAGCACGGCCGAGGTCGGCAGCCGGTCCTTGTCGACATCGGGGGCGGTCATGCCGATGCTCCCTTCCCGTCCCCACCGGGGGGCGGCTGATCGAGCGGCGGCTCGCTTGCCCCGGGGCAGGCCAGGACTCGCGCGGACAACGCGTGCCCGGCCAGGCAACTGGAGACGAGGTCGCCACCGGAAGACAGATAGGACGTCAGGAAGCCCGCATTGAACGCGTCCCCGGCCCCCGTCATGTCCCGGACGTTGTCGACCGGCGTGACCGGGACGGTGGCGTGGAGCTGTCCGGCGGTGAACACATTCGTCGAATGCTTGCCTTGCCGGGCAAGCAGAACCACATCGCCGTACCGCGGGAGGTTCGGACCCGGTGCGGCACCGTCGGCGAGACCCAGGTACAGGCTCTCGTCCCGGTTCGCGGAGATGAAGTCGGGCTGGCACTCGGCCATGAGATCCAGGAAATCAGGGATTCCGAAGTGGTCGATCATCCCCGTGGACGAGACGTCCAAGGACACCTTGGCGCCACGGCGCTTGATCTCGGCCACGGCGCCCAGGACGCTGTCGGTGGTCGAGCCGCCCTCGAAGGAGTACGCCGTGATGTGCAGCAGCTCAATGTCATCGAGCCATGCGGGATCGACCGTCTCCAGGCAGGCGCACGCCCCGCGACTGGGAAACATGAACCGCTCACCATCCTGGTCGATGAGGACCACGATCATGCCGGTGGTGTCCCGTACCTGCAGCCGGACATCCACCCCGCGTTGCTCGAGCTCGGAGGTCAGGACGATGCCGCCCAAGTCGTCGCCCACGCAGCCGATGAAGCGGGTGGGGTAACGAGGTGCGGCGAACGCGGCCACGTTGGCCGCGGACCCTCCTCGCTGCATCCGGATCTCGGATCGGGTGTCGGTGGCATAGCGAACCTGCTCCAGTTGCCACACGACCACGTCCTGGACGACGTCACCAATGACTCCCAACATCGCCGATCACCTGCCCACGAGGGCCGCTGCGATGTCGAGGCCGACCCGGATGTTGTTGTAGTAGAGGGCAACGTTCGCGTCCAGACTGCGGCCGTCGGTGGCCTGCCGGATGTAGTCGAGCAGGAATGGGGTGGAGGCCTGGCCGTGAACCCCCTGCTGTTCGGCCGCATCCCAGGCCTTGGTGAGCACCGACTCGAGGTCCTTGGGGTCGAGTTGCTCGTCGACCGGGACCGGATTCGCCACCAGGATGGCGCTGTTGATTCCGAGCGCCTTCTGGGCCGCGACCATGGTGGCGACCTCGCTGGCCTGGTCAACGCGGGCCGTGAGGTCATGGCCGGAGTCCGCCACGTAGAAGCCCGGGTAGCGGTCCGTGCGGTAGCCGACCACGGGGATGCTCAGCGACTCGAAGCGTTCCAGAGTTGCGGCGATGTCGAGGATCGCCTTGGCACCGGAACTCACCAGGACGATCGGGGTGTCGGCCAGCGCATAGATGTCGGCAGACTCGTCGAAGCTCGCCGCTGCGCCATGATGCACGCCACCAAGACCGCCCGTGGAGAACACGTCGATGCCAGCCGCTCGGGCGAGCAGGCCCGTGGAGGCGATCGTGGTGCCGGCGTTCTTCTTGGTGACCGCCCCGAACGCCAAATCCCGCACCGACGACTTGGTGACATCGTCGTCGTAGGCGAGTTCGTTGATCTCGTCCTCGGTCAGGCCGACCACCGGCCGGCCGTGCACGACGCCGATGGTGGCGGGCACACCGCCGCCCTCACGGACAATCGCCTCGCCGCGAAGCGCCACTTCCACGTTGCGCGGACGGGGGAGACCGTGGGTGAAGATGGTCGACTCGAGCGCGACGACAGGCACGCCGCTCGCGAGCGCATCCTTGACCTCATCAGCAATCCGGAAGGCGTCGTTGCCCATAGGACTTCCTTTCGTTTGGGGGAAGGTTCAGTCCAAGAGAGAATAGCGGACCAATCCTCTCAGCGTTCCCGATCGCAACCTGCTCGTCCATCACCGAATTGGCATTGAATGATAGCCTGCGGCTATGGCCGTCACGCTGCCGCAACTGCAGGTCTTTGTGGCTCTGTGCGACACGCTGCACTTCACCCGCGCCGCGCAACGGCTGTCGAGCTCGCAGCCCACCGTGAGCAAGGAGATCCGTGCGCTGGAGCGGGCGCTCGGGTTTCGGCTTCTCGACCGCTCGTCGGGCGGCACCACCCTGACCCGGGAGGGAATGCTCCTGGAGGCGAAGGCTCGGGCGGCGGTCGACGGCGTCCAGTCGTTCGAGGTCACGGCCGCCGAGGTCCGCCGGCAGTTCCGTCAAGAAGTGACGATCGCTGCTTCACCAAGCATCGTGAACCGCCTGCTTCCCGAGACGCTTCGGCAGGTGGACAGCCGCTCCCTGGGGGTCACCCTGCTCACACCGCTGGAGGTTGAGACCGGCGATGTGGTGGCCGCTGTCGAAAGCGGCCTTGCCGACATCGGGGTCGGACACCACCTGCAACAGCCGGTCCGATCAACCAAACGGCGGCTCGGGGACGACGAACTCCACGCCGTGATCAGTTCTTCCCTGGTACCCGCCGACTCGCGTGCCGTCGATCTGCGGCAGCTCGGCAGCGTCCCGTTGCTGCTCTGGGCGCGGGACCGGAGCCCTGACTACTACGACGCCATGGTGGAAGCTTGCCGAGACCGTGGTTTGGATCCCTTGCTGCTCACCGCCACCTCGCGGATCTCCGGATCCTGGTCCTTCCTGCTGGAGGACGCCCGCGCATTCACCCTCGCACCGAAGGACTTCGCCCACCGAGAAGCCCGGGGTGGGTTGGTGTCGCTGACCCTGTTACCCCCGTTCTACGTGCCATTGGAGGTCGTCTGGCGCCGCAGCAGCGCCGAGGTCGATGCGGTCATTGAGATTCTCTGGGACCTGACCGAGGATCGGCGCCCGGGTGAAGCGACGACGAGGGATGGTTGTTCATCGTGAACCGCCCGGGCGAGGCGTGAAGGCAGTGGGCTCAACCCAGCGCCGCATCCTCCTCGCCACGAGACAGGATGATCCCTTCGAGGAAGTCTTTCAGACAGCCCACGACATCGATGGAGTCGCGGTCGAGCAGCCACTGGGCCTGAGCACCGTCCCAGAGTGCGACCAGGGACGCCGCCGCCCGATCGACGTCGACGCCGGGCCGCAGCCGGCCTTGGGCCAGCAATTCACGGAGCCTGCGGGCGTAGGAGGCGCGCAGCCTGCCAAACCGATCGACGAAATACTCGCGGGCCGGGTAGCCCTCGGTCACCGCCTCGCCGCACAGCACCGTGTAGAGCTCGACCAGCCCGGGGATGGTCTCGTTGTGCCTCGCCTGCTCGAGCACCACGTCGGTCAAACCTTGCCCGGCGATGCTCGGCCGGGGTTTCGCCACCGCGTCCCGCTGCTCCAGGACGGCAATCAGCAGGGCGCGCTTGCTCGGGAAGTAGTGCAGGATGCTGGTCTGGCTCAGACCCACCCGATCAGCCACCTCCTGCAGGGACCCGCCCTGGTAGCCACGGGCAGCGAACACGTCGAACGCCGCCTCGACGATCTGCTGTCGCCGAGCGGCAGACTTCGCGTAGGGTCCGCGCTTGCGACGTTCCAGAGCCATCGCTCTCACTTTAGCGGCCTGTTCACATCGCGGCTCCAAAATTCGAGCAGTTACTCGGTTTTTGTGTTACCATCCTCCCCAGCCGGGGCGCCCCCCCCGGCCTCTTTCACACTGACGTGGAGGCCCTATGCGAACCCTCACCCGCCGTCGAGTCCTGGGCCTTGGCCTGGGCGCCGCCGCCGCGGGCATGCTAGGCGGATGCGCCACACCGGGCACGGCCTCGGTCAACACTCTGCCGATCATCCCCCCGAAGGCTCCCGGCGAGAAGGTCACCCTCACCTACTGGGCGTGGCTGAAAGACCTCCAGAAGGTCGCCGATATCTGGAATGCGCAACACCCGGACATCCAGGTTGAGGTCGTCTGGATCCCGGGCGGCAACGCCGGCGGCTACCAGAAGATGTACGCCGCGCTGGCCGCCGGCGGTGGACCCGATCTTGGTCAGATCGAAGTGCGGTCCATTCCCGAGTTCATCCTGGTCAACGGCCTGGTCGACCTGGGTCGCTACGGCGCCGCGTCCTACGCCAAGGACTTCGATCCGACCCTGTGGAGCCAGGTGAGCTTCAGTGGCGGCGTCTACGGCGTCCCACAGGACTCCGGGCCGATGGGCTTCTTCTACCAGACCGAGTTGCTCGACAAGGTGAACGCCAAGCCGCCGACCACCTGGGAGGAGTGGCACGACGTCGCCGTCGAGATGCGCAAGGTGGACTCCTACCTGGAGTGCTTCTCACTCTCCGACGCCGGCTACTTCACCGCGGTCGCCACCCAGGCCGGTGCCGAGTGGCTGAAGCCCACCGCCGACGGCTGGGTGATCAACATGACCGACGACGCCACGATGAAGGTCGCCCGCTTCTTCGACAAAGCGATTGACGATGGCCTGGTCAGCACCCAGATCTCGCCGTTCTCGCCGGCCTGGTTCGCCGCCTGCGCCCGCGGCGGCATCGCCGCGCTCACCGGAGCGAGTTGGGCGGACGCGCTGATCGAGGGCATCTCCGGCGGCAAGGGTCGCTGGCGGGTCTCCACCATGCCGCGCTGGGACAGCGGCTTCGCCTCCAGCTACTGGGGCGGCTCCACGACCGCGGTGCTGTCCAGCAGCCGGCATCCGCACGAGGCGCTGCAGTTCGCCGTCTGGCTGAACAGCTCCCCCGAAGGCATCAACGGGCTGATCGACAGTGGCATCGGCTGGTCGGCGAACCCGGCCTACATCGGCGCCGCGAGGCAGCGGCCCTCGGAGTTCTTCAGCGGTCAGGACTACAACCGGGAGGTCTTCGTACCAGCCGCCAAGGAACAGAACGCCGACTGGCACTGGTGGCCGATCACTCAGCAATCGCTGAACATCCTCGCCGACGGGTTCCGCCGCAAAGCCTCCGGCGGAACGCTCGTCGACGCCGTCGCCACGGCCGAGAAGACCATTCTCGCGGCCTTCTCCAATAAGGGCCTGGCCATTCGAAAGGGGCAAGCATGAGCGCCACTCAGCCCCGGGCACGCAAGCTCAACGCTGCCACCAAGCGTGCGCCGTGGATTCTGCTGGCACCATTCCTAGCCGTGTTCATCCTGACCTTCGTGGTGCCCATCCTGACCGCGGTCGGATCGAGCTTCACCAAGGTGACCCGGGCCGGACTCTTCGGCGAAGCAGGTGTGACCAGCGGTTTCGCGGGCTTCGACAACTATGCGCAAGCGCTCGGGGACGGGAACTTCATCTCCTCGATCGGACGCGTGCTGCTCTTCGGCATCGTGCAGGTGCCGGTGATGATCGTGCTGGCGACGATCCTCGCGCTGCTGCTTGAGTCGGCCTCGGCGAAGTGGCCGGGACTGTTCCGGGCCGCCTATTTCATGCCGTACGGCGTCCCCGGGGTGATCGCGACGATTCTGTGGTCGTTCCTCTATGTTCCCGGACTCAGCCCGATCATCGACATCGCCGGCTGGATGGGCATGGAGGTCGACTTCCTCGGCGCCAGCAGCGTGTTGTGGTCGATCGCGAACATCGTGACCTGGAGCTACGCCGGGTACAACATGCTGATCATCGTTGCCCAGTTGAAAGCCATTCCGAACGAGGTCTACGAGGCCGCCCGGGTGGACGGCGCGCGACCGTTCCAGATCGCCTGGCGGATCCAGATCCCGCTGATTGCTCCGGCGCTGGTGCTGACCACCGTCTTCTCGATCATCGGCACCCTGCAGTTGTTCGCCGAGCCACAGGTGCTGAGCACCAGCGCACCCGCGATCGACAGTCAGTTCACACCCAACCTGTCGGCGTTCACCACAGCCTTCGCCTACAACGATTACAACGTCGCCGCAGCCCAAGCCGTGCTGATCGCGGCCGTGGCGTTCATCCTTTCCTTCATCTTCCTCCGCCTCACCAACCGGGAGGACTCATGACCACCGCAACTACGTCCAAGCCGGCCAAGTCCGGTGACACAGGTCACGCGAACCGGTCCGCCGGGCAGTCGGCTGGGATGACGATCCTGGTCACCGGGCTGCTGGTGGTCGTCGCGCTGTACTTCATCGTCCCCGTCTACTGGGTGGTGGTGGCCGCGTCGAAGACCAGCGAGGACCTGTTCACGACCTTCGGCTTCTGGTTCGCCCCGAACTTCGCCCTGTGGGACAACATCACCCAGGTGATCAGCTACGACAACGGGATCTTCGTCCGCTGGTTCCTCAACTCGGTGCTGTACGCAGGTGTGGGTGCGCTGCTGGCCACCTACCTGGCGGCTGCCGGCGGGTATGCCCTGGCCAAGTACAAGTTCAAGGGCAGCAACCTGGTCTTCGGCATCATCCTGGGCGGCGTCCTGGTGCCGGGCACGGCGACCGCGCTGCCACTGTTCCTGATGTTCAGCCAGATGGGCATGGCGAACACCTACTGGAGCGTGCTGATTCCGTCGCTGGTCTCGCCGTTCGGTCTGTTCCTGTGCCGGATCTACGCCGACGCGACGGTGGACGACGCCCTGCTGGAAGCCGCCCGGCTGGACGGCGCGGGCGAGTTGCGCATCTTCCACACCGTCGGGCTGAACATCCTGACCCCGGCCCTGGTGACGGTCTTCCTGTTCCAGCTCATCGGCATCTGGAACAACTACTTCCTGCCCCTGGTAATGCTGGCAGATTCGCAGCTGTATCCGATCACCCTCGGCCTGAACAACTGGCTCAGCCAGGTCGACCGGTTGCCCGAGTTCTACGAGCTGACCACCGGCGGGGTGCTGCTGTCGGTGATCCCCCTGGTCATCGCTATGATCGTCCTGCAGCGCTTCTGGCGCGGTGGTCTCACGGAAGGATCGGTCAAGTAGCCCCGCAGTATCTGATCGACAAGGGGCCCGGGTCTGGAACCCGGGCCCCCGCTCGTGCCCGGCTGGAAAGTGATGCTCCCGAGCTGTCCCTGAACGGCATGTGGCGGTTCCGGTGGCTGCCCGCCGCCCCCGGCGGCGCAGTCCCGGTGCTCGGCGAGGATGAGTCGCCGGAGGCGGTCGCCGCCGACGACTTCGACGACTCCGGATGGGACGACCTGCCGGTGCCGTCGCACTGGATGCTGCACGGGCAGGGGCGCTACGGACGCCCGATCTACACCAATGTGCAGTTCCCGTTCCCGATCGATCCGCCGTTCGTGCCCGACGCCAACCCGACCGGCGACCACCGCCGGCGCTTCTCGTTGCCCGCCGAGTTCATCGGCGCGGCCGCCGTCCGGCTGCGCTTCGACGGAGTCGACTCGCGCTACCGGGTATGGCTCAACGGCATCGAGATCGGCGTCGGCACCGGAAGTCGGCTGGTCCAGGAGTTCGACGTCACGCACGCCGTCCGGCCAGACGAGAACGTGCTGACGGTGCGAGTGCACCAGTGGTCGGCCTCCAGCTACCTGGAAGACCAGGACCAGTGGTGGCTGCCCGGCATCTTCCGCGACGTCACGTTGCTCGCCCGGCCCGCCGGCGGCTTGGACGACGTCTGGCTGCAGACCGGCTACCTTGAGGGCCGGGGCAGCATCCGGCCGGAGATCGTGGCTGCGGACGACGCCTACCCGGTCACCGTGCGGATTCCCGAACTCGACGTCGAGGTGACCTGGCGGACGCCGGGCGAGGTGTCCTCGATCGATGTCGGCGAGGTGCAGCCGTGGTCGGCGGAGCAGCCACGGCTGTACGACGCGACCGTCACCGCCACCGGGGAGACGGTACGGCTCCGGCTGGGCTTCCGGAGCGTGACGATCGACGGCGACCGGCTGCTGGTCAACGGCCGACGGCTCGTCTTCCACGGGATGAACCGGCACGAGTCGCATCCGGTTCGCGGCCGGGTCTTCGACCTCGACGACGCCCGCGCCGACCTGGTGCGAATGAAGCGGTTCAACGTGAACGCGATCCGCACCAGCCACTATCCGCCGCATCCCCGCATGCTCGACCTGGCCGACGAACTCGGCTTCTGGGTGATCCTGGAATGCGACCTGGAGACCCACGGCTTCCAGACCGGCGATTGGGTGGACAACCCCAGCGACGACCCGACCTGGCGGCCGGCACTGCTCGACCGCATCGAACGCACCGTCGAGCGGGACAAGAACCATGCTTCGGTCATCATCTGGTCGCTCGGCAACGAGTCCGGCTCCGGGCAGAATCTGGCGGCGATGGCCGCCTGGGTGCACCGTCGCGATCCCGACCGTCCGGTGCACTACGAGGGCGACTACACCGGACAGTATGCCGACCTGTACTCGCGGATGTACGCGTCGGTTCCCGAGACCATCTCCATCGGCAGCGACGATTCGGCACTGTTGCTCGGCTGCACGGCGTCGGAGTCGGCGCGCCAACGGGCCAAGCCCTTCCTGCACTGCGAATATGCCCACGCGATGGGCAACGGCCCGGGTGCCCTCGACCAGTACGAGCAGATCGTCGAGCGCTACCCGCGGCTGCATGGCGGCTTCGTCTGGGAGTGGCGCGATCACGGACTGCTGGCGCACACAGCCGACGGCGTGGGGTACTTCGCCTACGGCGGCGACTTCGGCGAGGTGGTCCATGACGGCAACTTCGTGATGGACGGCGTCGTGCTCTCCGACGGCACGCCGACTCCGTCGCTGTACGAGTTCGCCGCGGTGGCCGCTCCGTTCGCGATCGACGTGACCGACACGATCACGATCCGCAGTCGCCGGCACAGTGCGGACTCCGCAGACGTGAGGTTCGCGTGGGTAGCCGAGGCGGACGGCGAACCAGTGGCGTCCGGGGTGCTGGACGTGCCGGTGCTGGCGCCCGGTGCGACAGTCTCCGTGCCGCGCCCGCCGCTGCCCGAGCTGCCCGACGGCGCGCGGGAACTGTGGCTGACCGTGAAGGCGCGGCTGCCCGAGGCGACCGCGTGGTCGGAGCCCGGTCACGTGGTCGCGGCTGCGCAGGGTCTGGTCGCAGGTCCCTCGGAGGTGCCGGCCGTCCCTCGGACGCAACGCCCGTCGCACTCGGCGGCGCTGCCGCGGCGGCTCGGCCCGGCCCGGTTCGAGTCCGGTCGCCTGACGGAACTGGCCGGCGAACCCGCGGCCGGACCCCGGCTGGCGCTCTGGCGCGCACCCACCGACAACGACCTCGGCGCAAGTACCGGCGCCTATCATGACCTCGACCCCATGCTGGCGCCGTGGCGAGGCACGCCGGCGCCACCCTGGGCGACTCGATGGCGCAGCGCCGGGCTCGACCGGATGGAGCCCCGACGGGTGTCGGCGTCCGGCTCGTCGGGCTGGTTGCGGATCAGCACCCGCTGGGCCGCGGCCGACTCGCGGCTCGCGGTGGTATCGGAGGAGCACTGGTGGCTCGATGACGACGGTGCGCTGCGGCTGACCGTCGACCTCGAGCCCACTGTCGGCTGGGACCTGATCTGGCCGCGGCTCGGTGTCCGCTTCGACCTGCCGACCAGCGTCGATGGCGCGTCGTGGTTCGGCACCGGGCCGTATGAGTCGTACCCGGACAGTCGCCGGGCGGCGCTGGTCGGTCGCCACAGTGCATCGCTGGACGAACTGACCGTGGCCTACGCGCGTCCGCAGGAGAGCGGGCATCGCAGCGAGGTGCGCTCCTTGACGCTGCGGCGCTCGGGCAGCGACTGGTTGCGCCTCGACGCCGCCCCGGGCGCCGACGGCAAGCTTCCCGGATTCACCCTGGCCCGGCACACCGCCGAAGAGGTGGATCGGGCGGCTCACCCCCATGAGCTGCCGCCCTCGGGGGCGACCCGGTTGTATCTGGACGCTGCCCAGAACGGCCTGGGGTCACGGGCCTGCGGTCCAGACGTCTGGCCGACGCACGCGCTGGCGCCGCGGGCGGGATCGATCCGGCTCCGGTTCACCGTCGGCCCAGAGACCTCAACGGGGACGTAATCTTCCGACGTCCTGGGCGAGCGCTGCGGGATGGCCGGGGAGACCGGACGACGGACGTGCGATTCGCGCGCCGCCTCCGAGGTGGGTTACCTTCGCTGCGAAGACCGAGTCTTCGACAGGGTTGTCAGTCCGCTCCGGACGCAAGGCCTGAGGCATGAGCGCGCCTCAGGCTTTTTTTGTTGCCCTGGATCGATCAAGGAGGATTGGCATGGCGGTGAACTTCACGGGCCTGGGCGACGACATCATCGACGCCGTTGGCGGCCTGTCGAACATCAAGTCCGCGCGGCACTGCGCCACACGGCTGCGGCTGGAGTTGCGCGACGAGGACAAGGCGGCGACCGATCGGGTCAAGGGCATGGACGGCGTACTCACCGTCGTGCAGGCCGGTGGCCAGTACCAGGTGGTGATCGGCATCGATGTCCCCTTCGTGCACGCCCGGATCGTCGAACGCATGGAGGGCGACGGTGGTGCCGAGGACGCTCCCGACAACTCCGACAAGAACCTGCTCGACCGGTTCATCGAGCTGGTCAGCTCGATCTTCCACCCGATCCTGTGGCCGCTGGCCGGCGCCGGTCTGTTCAAGGCCATCGTGGCGATGTTCGTCACGTTCGGCTGGTTGAGCGACGAGAGCACCGAGTATGTGGTGCTGAACGCGGCCAGCGACTCCCTGATCTACTTCCTGCCGATCCTGCTCTCCATCGCGGCCGCGAAGCGGTTCAAGGCGAACCAGTTCACCGCGGTGACGATCGCCGGTGCGCTGGTCTACCCGAGCATCGTCGCGCTCACCGAGAGCACCACCGACCTGCACCTGTTCGGCATCCCGTTGGTGATCATGAGCTACACCAGTTCGGTGGTGCCGATCATCGTCGGCGTCTGGGTGCTGGGCCACCTGGAACGGGTGCTGGTACGGGTGCTGCCGGGAGCCATCCGGAACTTCACGGTGCCGCTGCTGTCGATGCTGATCATGGTTCCGCTGATCCTGCTGACCATCGGCCCGGCCACCACCTTCGTCGCGAACCTCATCGCCGGAAGTGTGACCTGGCTGTTCGCCGTCGCGCCGTGGGCGGCAGGTATCGTGCTGGGCGGCCTGTGGCAGGTGTTCGTCCTGTTCGGGCTGCACTGGGGTCTGATCCCGATCATCTTCCAGCAGTTGACCGACGGCTACTCGGTGCTGATGGGGCCGTTGACCGGTGCCGTGCTGGCCCAGTCCGCCGCCACCCTCGCCGTGCTGATCCGCACCAAGGACGCCGACACCAAGAAGCTGGCCGGCCCGGCCAGCCTTTCGGGGTTCCTCGCCGGCATCACCGAACCGGCCATCTACGGCGTCAACCTGCCCCGCAAGCTGCCCTTCTACTTCGGCATCGCCGGTGGAGCGATCGGCGGCATCTTCGCCGGCCTCGCCGGGGCGGGCACCACGGTGTTCGTGTTCCCGTCGCTGCTCGGCATCCCCGCCTACCTGGAGACCCCGAATCTGACGCTGTTCTTCATCGGGCTGGCGCTGTCGGTCGGCATTGCCTTCGTCCTCACCCTGTTCTGGGGCGTCAAGGACGACAAGGTCGCAGGAGACGACCAGGACGCCGCGCCGGCCTCCGCGTCGCCGGCACCCGTGGCGTCCGGGACGGAGGTACTGGTGCTCTCGCCGATGGACGGCAACCTGGTGACCCTCGCCGACATTCCCGACCCGGTCTTCGCCAGCGGCGCGATGGGTGCCGGTGTGGGCGTCGAGCCCACCTCGGGCACGGTGTACGCGCCGGTCAGTGGCACCATCATCGTCACCATGGACTCCGGGCACGCCTACGGCATCCGGACCGACGAGGGCGTCGAGGTGCTCGTTCATGTCGGCATCGACACGGTCAACCTGAAGGGCGAAGGGTTCTCGCCCAAGGTGGGACAGGGTGACCGGGTGGCGGCCGGTGATGTGCTGGTCGAGGTCGACCTGGACGCGATCGTCGCCGCGGGCTACTCCACGACCACAGTGCTGGTGATCACCAACACCGCGGCGCAGAAGCAGGTCGTTCCGGCAGCGGCGGCTGCGGTCACCCACCAGGACCCGGCGCTGAGCGTCACCACCTGAACTGCCCCACGCTTCATCGAGACAGGAGAGAATCAAGCCATGACCACCACCTTTCCCGAAGGCTTCCTGTGGGGCGGCGCCACCGCCGCCAACCAACTGGAGGGCAACTACAACGTCGGCGGCAAGGGCCCGTCGATCCAGGACGTGATGCCCCGCGGCATCGCCGGACCGCCCACCGACGAACCCACTCCCGACAACCTCAAATTGGTCGGCATCGACTACTACCACCGCTACGCCGAGGACATCGCGCTGTTCGCCGAGTTGGGCTTCACCGTGTTCCGGTTCTCGATCGCCTGGAGCCGGATCTTCCCCAACGGCGACGAGGAGACCCCGAACGAGGAGGGCCTGGCCTTCTACGACGCCGTGCTCGACGAACTGGAGAAGCACGGCATCGAGCCGCTGGTCACGATCAGCCACTACGAGACCCCGCTGCACCTGGCCAAGACCTACAACGGCTGGGTCGATCGCCGGCTGATCGGCTTCTACGAGCGTTATGCCCGCACCCTGTTCGAGCGGTACGGGCATCGGGTGAAGTACTGGCTGACCTTCAACGAGATCAACTCCGTGCTGCACGCTCCGCTGATGTCCGGTGGCATCTGGACGCCGCGGGAGCAGCTCAGCGAGGCCGACCTGTACCAGGCGATCCACCATGAGCTGGTGGCGTCGGCTTCGGCGACCCGGATCGCACACGAGATCGACCCCTCGATCAAGGTCGGCTGCATGGTGATCGCGATGCCGACCTACCCGCTGACCCCGAACCCGAAGGACGTGCTGGCGGTGATGCACGCCGATCACGGCAACCTGGCGTTCAGCGACGTCCACGTCCGCGGCGAATACCCGGGGTACTTCCTGCGCACGCTGCGGGAGAAGAACATCGTCCTCGACATCACCGACGCCGACCTCGAAACGCTGCGCAACCACACGGTCGACTTCGTGTCCTTCAGCTACTACATGAGCGTCTGCGAGGCGGCCGAGGGCGGCGAGAAGGGCGAGGGCAACATTCTGGGCGGCATCCACAATCCGACCCTGCCGGCGTCGGAGTGGGGGTGGCAGATCGACCCGGTCGGACTGCGGATCGTCCTGAACCAGTTCTGGGACCGTTGGGGCAAGCCGCTGTTCATCGTCGAGAACGGCCTGGGCGCCAAGGATCAGTTGGTCGAAGTGGACGGTGTGCTCACCGTCGAGGACGACTACCGGATCGACTACCTGAACAACCACCTGGTGCAGGTGCGGGAGGCGATCGCCGACGGTGTCAACGTGCTCGGCTACACCTGGTGGGGGCCGATCGACGTGGTCAGCGCGACCTCGGGACAGCTGTCCAAGCGGTACGGCTTCATCTACGTCGACCGCAACGACGACGGCACCGGCACGCTGGCCCGCTACCGCAAGAAGTCGTTCGGCTGGTACCGGGACCTGATCGCCAGCAACGGCGCGAACCTGACCTGACCGGGACGGATACCGAGACACGAGAGGGGTGGGTGCGCTGCAGATCCTCCGGGTGTTCAACAACAACGTCGTGCTTGCCCGCGACGAACTCGGACGCGAGGTGGTGGTCACCGGGCGCGGCGTCGGCTTTCAGGGCCGGCCCGGTGACGCCATCGACCCGGCGCTGATCGTTCGTCGGTTCATCCCCTCGGACAACCCGACCTCGGTCGCGCAGGTGATCGCCGATATCCCGCTGGAACGTCTGGTGATGGTCGAGCGGCTCTTCGGCGAGGCGGTGCGCGAACTCGGGGCGATCCTGCCGCCGCTGGCGATCGTGGCGGCTGCGGACCATCTGCATCAGGCGATCGAGCGGGTGGCCCGGGGCGAGGAAATGGAGTATCCGATGCGGGCGGAGGTGGCCCACCTTCATCCCGAGGAGTTGGAGGTTGCCGAACGGCTGCTCGACAAGCTCAACGCCGAACTTGACGCTCCGCTGCCGCAGGGGGAGGCGATCGCGCTGGCGATGCATCTGTTCCACGCCGTCACCGGGAGTCCGAGCATGGAGCAGACCTTCGTCCAGTCGCGGCTGATTCGGCAGGTGTTCGACATCGTCCAGAACGCCTACGGTGCCGAGTTCGACGCCGACTCGATCGACGCTGCTCGGTTCGCCGCCCACCTGCGGTACTTCTTCGCGCGAGCCCGGGCGGGCAAGCAGTTGACCAGCGGGGTGCCCGCGGTGGCGGTGGTGTTGGCGGAGGGCAACGACCGGGCGCATCAACTGGCGATGCGCATCAAGGCCTTGCTCGAACTGCGGTTGCAGCATCCGGTGACCGCCGACGAGGTGACCTATCTCACGATGCACATCGCCCGGATGGAAGTTGGTATGCGTACCCGGAGTTGACCGCAGACAGCCGGCGGGTTACTGGAGGCAAACGGCGGAGCCGGCTGGCCACCGAGATGCGGAGAGCCGGGTCGCGAACGCCCCCCGAACGCCCGCCGACCCGGCTCAATCCTGTGACCATGCGGACAGGTCCCCCGCCGTTTCCGCGTTCCCCCCGAAATGCGGTCCCGGCCTGTCCCTTTGGCGGCCTGTGCCCCGGCACAAGAGGAACTTTGCCGCACCGACCTCAACGGGCGGTGCCCAGAACCTGGAGATCACCCAAAGATCCGATCATGCTCTCCGGAGCCGAGGAAGTGCGCTGCTACTCGGCGTCGCCGAGTTCGAACTCGTCGGCGTAGATCAGGCGGTTCTCGCGGGTGAGCGGGCTGCGGGGGTCGCCGAGGTTCTCGGGATCGCCGACGAAGGTCTCCCATTCCTCGATCCGGACGCGGTGGCTGCCGGCCGTCGTCGGACGGGTGAACGGCAGGCCTTCGGGGACTTCCAACTCACCGGTCCAGACCAGGTTGGCCAGGGTGCCGGCGTAGCCGCGGACCTCCAGGTCGGTCCGATCGAGCGTCTGCCAGGCCAGGTCGGAGGTCTGCCCGGCCTCCCGGCGCTGCAGCTTCGCCCGCAGCACCCGGTTTGCACCCACCAACAGCGGATTCGCGCCCGGTTGGCGACCGACGACCGCGATTCCGGCAGCGACACCGCCACCCCCCGCTGCCACGTCGTGGATGCCCGCCGGTCCGGTCACCAGCACCCGGACGCGGCCCTCCGCCGTCCGGCTGACCGACGCCGTCCGCTCCGGCGGGATCTGCACGTAGTCGCACAGCACCGGCTTGGAGATGTGCCGGCCGGGAACGCTGTACGGCTGGTAGCGCACCAGCGCCAGCTGCACGAACGGCCAGAACCGGGCCGGGAAGCCGATGTCGACG
>JBDHZN010000042.1:0-18870 GCA_039811845.1 Micropruina sp.
CACACCACCCCTAAGAAGGACCCGTTGGACAGGAAAGCCCTCGACGACACCTCACGTCGGCTCCGTGAGTTGTTGCTCGATCCGCAGTACGCAAGCCGTTGGCAGGCCCATATCGGCCGCCGCCAAGCGCATGCGTTGCATCAGAGCGGCATCTGTCAGGTGGTCGCCCACTATCTGTGGGTGAACGGTTTGCATCCGGCCGACGATGAGGCGTTGCCGCGCAAGCTGAAGGACCGGGTGTACCGCGCGCTCGCCGGGAGCTCGCTGAGCCTGGCCACGCTGCGGTGGTTCATCGAGGCGTTCGAGATGTCCCCCGAGGACGCGGCCACGCTGTTGCGGCTGGCCGGCTCGGCCGATGCCGGTGACGCGGTGATCGGACGCGCCGTCGTCCGGCCGGGCGTGCTGCCGCCGCGACGGCACCGGACGCTCTCGCTGCGGGACTGCCATCTGATCGGCCCGGACGGCCTACCCGCCTCACACCGCACCGCCCAGACCATTCACGCCGAGGACGACCTGGACCGCTACCCGTGCGTCTTCGACACCGACGCCGCCTGCATCCGGGTGGTGCGCGGGGGTCGGTGCGGCGAGCCGTACGCCCTGGGCGAGGGCTTGTACGCGGTCGACATCATGCTCAGCGAGCCGCTGCGCGCCGGCCAGAGCGCCGATGTCGAATACGAGACCACGTTCTGGTACCGGACGCCGCCGCCTCCGGAGTTCCGGCGCGCCGCCGCCCATCGGCTGGCGAACGTCGACCTGCGGGTGCAGTTCCACCCGTTGCGGTTGCCGCATCGGGTCTGGAGCAGCGAGTGGCCCTCCATCGACGCGCCGCCGTCGAACTCCGAACAGGTCGAGTTGGACGCCGAGAAGTCGGTGCAGCGGCACTACCCCACCCTGGAAAGCACCGTGGTCGGCTTCCGCTGGGAGCTCGGCCGGCCGCACCGCTGAACCAGCCCGTCCCGTCCAGCCGATCCAGTCCAGCCGACCCAGCCAGCCGGTCAGACCCAGCGACCGGCCAGGAAGCCCCGCAGTTCGAAGGCCGGAAAGTCCTTGCCGTAGCCACTGCCGGGGTTGAGCAGCACGCTCAGATCGTTGGCCACCGTCCATTCGAACAGCGCACGGGACGGCTCGGCCCGCACCTCCCAGCCCGGCGCGGGCAGCATCAGGTCGTTGGTGAACGTCTCGAATCGGTCCGGATGGCTGAACACGCAAACGCCGGCGGTGCCCAGCGGCGACAGCACCAACGGCTGAAAGCCGTGCGACTCATACCGTCCCAGCACCCCGAGAGTGACGCCCATCAGGTCGCTGACGAAGGCCTGGTAGGCCACGGCGTCCGTCGGACGATCGAACGCCCGCACCAGCCGCTGCTCCAGCGGCGTCCGCGGCTGGAAGCCGGTCATCGAAGGCCGTCCCGCAGCCAGTCGCGGCCCAGCACCGTCTCGGGCCGGTCGGCCAGCACGACCTCGATCCGCTCGGCGTAGTTGCGCGGCATCACCGGCAACTCGTCGACTGCGAAGAAGCGCGCCTCGGACGCCTCACCGTCGCCGGGCACCGGGTCGCCACAGAGCCAGCGGCAGCGGAAGGTGTGGTCGATGTACTGGGTCACGTCGCCGTTGTCGTAGACGACGGGTTCGGTGACGTTCAGCCAGGCCAGCCGCTCCACGGCGATCTGCACACTGGCTTCTTCGGCGGCCTCGCGGATCGCTGCCACATGCGGATCCTCGCCGGGGTCGACGATGCCGCACACCGGCGACCAGGCGCCGTCGTCGCTGCGCCGCACCAACAGCAGTTCGAGGCCGGCGGGCCCGTCGCGCAGGATCACCGCCGTCGCCCCGGACAGCCACAGCATGTCGTGGCCGACCTTGGCGCGCAGATCGAGAATGAAGTCGGGTACCGGCACCCGGTCAGATTAGTGGAGGGCCGGCCTGGGTAGGGTGGCCGGGTGACTCAGCCGCCCCCGGTCTCGGTGTGCTACCGGCATCCCGACCGCGAGACCCTGATCGGCTGTCAGCGCTGCCGGCGTCCGATCTGCCCGGAATGCATGACCACCGCACCGGTCGGCGTGCAATGCCCCGAATGCGTGCGGGAAGGCATGCGAGCCACCCGCAGCGGTGTCGGGCCGCTGGGCGGACGTCCCTCGGCCGATCCGCGGCGCACCTCGCTGATCCTGATCGGCCTGAACCTGGCGGTGTTCGTGGTCATCCTGGCCAGCGGTGGCTGGGACAGCGTGTGGGTCAACCGGCTGGGGATCAGCCCGCAGGGCATGTGTCTGCTCACCGACGGCAGCGGCAACTACTACCCCGGTGTCACGCCCGCCCAGTGCGCGACCCTGCTCGACGCCGGCTGGGTGGACGGGGTGGCGACCGGCGCCTGGTGGCAGGTGCTGACCAGCGCCTTCACCCACGCCGAGATCCTGCACCTGGGCAGCAATCTGCTCGCCCTGTGGTTCCTCGGACCGCCGCTGGAGCAAGTGCTGGGCCGGGTGCGCTTCCTGGCCGTCTACGGCATCAGCGCACTGACTGCGTCCGCGGCGGTGATGTGGCTGAGCGCACCCGATTCGGTCGCGGTGGGCGCTTCCGGCGCGATCTTCGGCATGCTCGGTGCCCTGCTGCTGTTGGCGAAACGGTTCGGCGGCAACTACCAGATGATCGCCGGCTTCCTGGTACTCAACATCGTGATCACCGTGATGGGCGGCGGCTACATCTCCTGGCAGGCGCATCTGGGCGGCCTGATCGGCGGGCTGGCGTCCGCGGCGGCACTCACCCTGCCGCCGCGCGAACGGCGTCCGGCCGGCCAGCTGATCGGGCTGCTGGCACTCACCGTCGTCACGCTCGCGGCCATCGGCTGGCGAGCGATAATGCTGGCGTGATCGATACCGGCATACGCGTGGACGAGTTGGCGACCCTGCTGCGCGGCCGCCGCTGGGTGGCCCTGACCGGTGCCGGGATCAGCACCGACTCGGGCATCCCGGACTACCGCGGGGCCGGGTCGCGGCCGACCAGCCCGATCCAGTACGACGACTTCCTGCGTTCGGCCGAGGTCCGGCGGCGCTACTGGGCACGCTCGTTGCTCGGCTTCCGCAGCTTCGGCCGTGCCCTGCCGAACACCGGCCACCGCGCCCTCGCGGCACTCACCCGGCGCGGCCTGGCCACTGTGATCACCCAGAACGTGGACGGCCTGCACAGTGCCGGCGGCAGCCCGGACGTGCTCGAACTGCACGGCCGGATCGACCGGGTGATCTGCCTGGACTGCGGCGCGCGCTCCGCACGGACGGCGCTGCAGCGGCGACTGGAGGCCGCCAACCCCGGTCTGCGGGGCAGCCTGGCGGCCGGCCGGGCCGAGATGGACGACGGTCGGCTGCGTCCGGACGGCGACGCGGTCGTCGACGACTGGGGTGACTTCATCGTGCTGCCGTGCGAGGCGTGCGGCGGCGTGCTGAAGCCCGACGTGGTGTTCTTCGGCGAGTCCGTGCCGCGTCCGCGGGTGGCCGATGCCTATGCCGCGGTGGAGGCGGCCGAGGCGTTGCTGGTGGCCGGTTCGTCGCTGACCGTGATGTCGGGGCTGCGCTTCGTCCGGCACGCGGCTCGGGCCGGTAAACCGGTCGCGATCGTCAACCGGGGCAGCACCCGAGGCGACGAGTTGGCGTCAATCAAGCTGGACGCCGGTTGCTCCGAAACGCTGACCGACCTTGTGAACGCCCTGTGAGTCCTTGGTTGAGCGTGCAACAATCGGCGGGCCTGTCGTAGTGTGGCAGGCATCATCGGTCTGACGGGGAGGGAGGCCGTGGGTAATCCATCGGCTGCTCAACGCACCCGGACGCGACCATTGGCCGGCCTCATGTCGGGCCTGGGCCTGCTGGTCACGGGGGCGGGTCTTGTGTTGCGCCGAGCCAGATTGTTCGGTCTCGGCCTGATTCCCCCGCTGATCACCACCGTGCTTTTCCTGGTGCTGTTCGCCACCGCCAGCTTCCTCTCCCAGCGGATCGCCGTCTGGCTGACTCCGTTCGCCGAGGGCTGGCCGGGCGTGGCCACCTTGCGGGCCTTCCTCGCCATCCTGGTCGTGGCACTCAGTGGCGTGCTGCTGGTGTTGCTGTTCACCGCCACCACCCTGGCGCTGGGCGCCCCGCTGTACGACCGGATCTCCGAAGAGATCGACGCCCACGCCGGCAGCTACGCCAGCGCGTCGGGTGAGGGCCTGCTGCAGGCGCTCTGGTCGACGCTGGTCCACCTGGTCAAGGTGGTCGCGATCAGCCTGCCGTTCGGCGCGCTGATGCTGCTGGTCGGCCTGATCCCGGGCGTCGGCGGGTTCTTCGCCGCCATCGGGTCGGCACTGTTCGGCGGCTGGATGATCGCCCTGGAGATGACCGGGTCGGCGGCCGGACGCCGCGGCCTGCGCGGCCTGGCCGAACGGCATCGGTTGCTGTGCCGCGACCCGTGGCCGGTGCTCGGCTTCGGTGTGCCGACGTTCCTGTTGCTGTCGGTGCCGCTGCTGTCGCTGCTGGTCTTCCCGATCGCGACCGCCGCCGGCACCCTGCTCACCCGCAGGCTTGCCGCGCGCTGACGAACGCCGCCACACAGGCTCCGACGTCGGCGCTGCTGTGCGCCGCCGACAGCTGCACCCTGATCCGGGCCCGTCCGCGCGGCACCACCGGAAAGCTGAAGGCGATCACGTAGACGCCGTTGCTCAGCATGTGGTCGGCGATCCGGGTCGCCAGCCGGGCGCCGTCCTCGCCGGGGAACATCACCGGCACGATCGGGTGACTGCCGGGCAGCAGTTCGAAGCCGGCATCCTCCATCAACTCGCGGAACAGCACCGTGTTGGCGGCCAGCCGCTGCCGGGCCTCGCCCGAGCCGGCCACCAGCTCCAGCGCCTGCAGCGAACCCGCCACCACCGACGGCGCCACCGAGTTGCTGAACAGGTAGGGACGCGACCGCTGCCGCAGCAGCTCGACGATCTCGGCGTGCGCCGCGAGGTAGCCGCCGGACGCCCCACCCAGGGCCTTGCCGAGCGTGCCGGACAGGATGTCGACCCGGTCGGCGACACCGAACAGTTCGGGCGTGCCGCGTCCGTGCTCACCGACAAACCCGACGGCGTGCGAGTCGTCCACGAAGACCAGGGCGCCGTGGGCGTCGGCCAGATCGCAGATGCCGGGCAGCGGGGCGTAGCTGCCGTCCATCGAGAACACGCCGTCGGTGACGATCACCTTCCGGCGGGCACCGGACGCCGCCTGCAGCTGGCGTTCCAGGTCGGCGAGGTCGGCGTTGCGGTAGCGGAAGCGGGCCGCCTTGCTGAGCCGGACGCCGTCGATGATCGAGGCGTGGTTCAGCTCGTCGGAGATGATCGCGTCGGCGTCGGCGTCGGCGTCGGAGAACAGGGTCTCGAAAACGCCGCCGTTGGCGTCGAAGCAGGACGAGTACAAGATCGCGTCGCCGGTGCCCAGGAAGCTCGCCAGCCGCCGTTCCAGTTCGCGGTGCTGGGTCTGAGTGCCGCAGATGAACCGCACCGACGCCATCCCGAACCCCCACCGGTCGAGGCCGGCATGAGCAGCCGCGACCACGTCCGGATGGTCGGCCAGCCCGAGGTAGTTGTTGGCGCAGAAGTTCAGCGCCTCTCCCCCGTCGGTGGCGATGTGCGCTGACTGCGGGGTGCCGATCTCACGTTCGGTCTTGTACAGCCCGGCCTCGCGGATCTCGTCCAGGGTGCCGATCAGTTCGTCGCGCAGCGTGTACATGGCGTGAACCTACTCCCTCGGAATGGTCGCCGAGCACTACGAACGTCGGACAGCGAGGGGCATCTCGGCGGCCTGAGAGAACTGGGTGTGGATCGCGGCGACCTGGGTGCGGCCCGCCACGGTGCGCATCATGATGTCGCGGGCTCCCGCCATCACCGCGCTGTCCCAGGAGCTGATGTTGCCGATGCTCCACGAGGTCCTCTGCAGCGCCTCGGCCTCAGGCTTGCGCGACCGGCTGTAGCTGTCGAGCACCCGGGCAAGCTGGCCGGCGTCGGTGAGGTCGGTGTCGCGGAGGAGGCCGGCGAGTGCGATGGCGTCGAGCATGGCCTGCCCTGATCCTCGGCCCAGATTCGGGGTCGTGGCGTGTGCGGCGTCCCCGAGAAGAAACACTCGTTCGCGTCCCCAGGTCGTGATCGGCTCGAGATCGCGCACCGTGTGATGGATGAGCGTGTGTGCCGGGGTCGCGTCGATCACCGACGCAATGCCTTTCGGGAATGATCCGAATCGCGCGAGGAGATCGATCTTGAGGATGCCAAGATCTCCGTCCAGGGGCACAGCGGGCCTCTTCAAGCCAACGAGCCAGTAGAGCTTGCCATGCCCGCAATCGCCCAGCGCGATCCGGTTGCCGCGGCCGAAGAACATGGAAAATGTGTTGCCGCCGAACGGCGCCGGATGCTCAACCAGGGATCGGACGTAGCGGTAGTGGGCGGTGCGGATGCGCACCTCGGGGAACAGCGTGCGACGCACCATCGAGCCGATCCCGTCGGCCGCGATCAGGAGGTCGGCCCGATCCGTGCCGCCGTCCTCGAACTGCACGATCACCTTGTCGTCACTTTGCTCGACCGTGACGACGCGCCGCCCCAGCTGCACCCTGGTGCCGTCGACGCCGGTGGCGAGAGCGTCGATGAGGGCGCTGCGGGCGATCATCACCGGCATCGGCGCCCCGGTCTCGCGGGCGAACCCGGCCAGGTCGGCCGAGTACAGCGGCATTCCCTTCGCGTTGAAGAAGCGATGGTGGTGCACCTCCGCGCCCGCCTCGCGCACCGCATCAGCGACTCCGAGTTCGCGGAGCGCCTGCATGCCCTTCACCCAGACCTGGATGCCCGCGCCGACCTCGCTGAATTGAGCCGCCTGCTCGTACAGCACGGCGTTCACTCCCGCCTGGCCCAGAGCAATGCTCGCGCACAGCCCGCCGATGCCCCCGCCGAGGACGATGACCTTTCCCCTCACGGCAACCTCACCTTCTAAGTAATCATTGACTTACAACCGGTATCATACTGGAAGTAGTAACCCACTGATAACCTGGAACGATGAGCCTGCCCCGCAAGCGCCTACCCGCCGCCGAGCGGCGAGAATCCATCCTTGCTGCCGCTGCCGAGGTCTTCGGCACGCATGGCTACGCCGCGGCCACCACGGACGCGATCGCTCAGCGCGCCGGCATCAGCCAGGCTCTGGCGATCCGCACCTTCGGCTCGAAGGAGGCACTGTTCATCGCCACGGCCGAACGGGTCGTTGATCGCGTGGCCGAGGCATTCCGCGCCGCGATCGCGGGGGCCGGCGACCGGGAACGGATGGAACCCAGGCTCGGCGAGGCCTATGTGCGCCTGGCGGAGGATCGCGGCTCACTGGTGACGCTGCTGCACCTGTTCACCCTCGGCCACGACCCCGCGATCGGGCCGGTTGCTCGCGAGGGCTTCCTACGCATCTACACGATCCTGCGCGACGAAGCCGGCCTCCCCGCAGCGCGAGCGACCGCGTTCCTCGCCAACGGCATGCTTGTCAGTACCATCTTCGGACTCGAGCTTCCCACCCAAGCTGACGATGTCGCGGTTTCCGAGCTGCTCCAAGCCGCCTTCCGTGAGAACACCGCGCTGGTCCTCGAGCTCTTCGGCTGACAATCGCGGTCGATCTCAGCAGCCCGAGGTTGACGGAGGGGGATGCGAAACAATGGACTCGAGGGATCTGCTCGCATCGAAGGCTGGGGCGGGAGGTGAAGCGGCTTGTCCGATGTTTCTTGGGATGCGCTGCGGGTGTTCATCGCGGTGTTCCGCGCCGGGTCGTTCTCCGCGGCTGCGGACGAGCTGGGCGTGGCGCAGTCTTCGGTGTCGGAACAGATTGCCCGGCTCGAACGCAATCTTGGCTATGTACTGCTGGATCGCAGTCCTTCTGGTGTTCGCGCGACCGATCGCGGCGTGGAGTTCGCCGCACGGATAGCCGCGCCGGTAGATGCGCTGGCCGCCGCTACCGCCCTGGGTGAGCCGTCCGGGAGCGTCGAGCGCACGGTGTTCGTCGGTGGCCCGGCCGAGTTCTTGTCCGAGGTGGTTCTGCCCGGCCTGGCCCCCAGGCTGCCCACCTCGATACGTGTCGTGGCGCGGTTCGGGCTGGCCGCGGACTTGATCGATGATCTGCGCGCGGGCGCGATCGACGTGCTCGTCAGCGCACTCCCTGCTCGTGGCACCGACCTGTCTTCGGAGCCGATCTACGACGAGGAGTTCGCGCTCGTCGCACACCCCGACTACGCCGTCCGCGCAGCCGGTGGCCTGGACGCGATTCCGCTGCTGACTTACGGGCCGGAGCTGCCGATCGTCCGCCGGTACTGGCGCAGCGTCTTCGGCCGCCGTCCGAGCGAATTGAGCGCACGCATCATCGCGCCGGATCTGCGCACGTTGCTGCGGTTGACGCTCGATGGGGCTGGGATGACGGTGCTGCCCGACTATCTGGTGCGCGGGCACCTGGCCTCGGGCGCGCTCGTGTTGCTGCACTCACCCGAGGTGGCGCCGCTGAACACGCTCTATGTCGCAACCCGCCGGGCACGCAGCCAGCCGGAGCCGGTGATCGGGATCGTGCGAGAGGCCGTCGCCGCCGTCGCCCGGGAGGCCGCCGGCTGACGTGGGCTATCGGATCGCCGATACCCCTCATCGGGTTCTCGGTTATCACCGTGGAGTGACTGATTTCTAGCGTGGAATCGACCCCGACCAGGGTCATCTCCGCTCCGATCCAGAAAGCAGCTCCGATGACTGACTCTCGTGCTCTCCTCGTCCTGACCAGCCATGACGACCTGGGTGGGCTCCGCAAGACCGGCTACTACGTAGGCGAGGCGGCCGATCCGTGGCGGGTGTTCACCGACGCCGCGTACACCGTCGATGTCGCTTCCGTGGCCGGCGGTGCGCCGCCCGAGGATGGCCGCAACGACGACGACCCGACGCAGCGGGCGTTCCTGAGCGACCCGCACATCGCCGCCCAGCTCCGCGACACCAGGAGCCTGGCCGAAGTGAACCCGGCCGACTACGACATCGTGTTCTTCGTCGGCGGCCACGGCACGATGTGGGACTTCCCCGCCTCGCCCGACGTCGATCGTGTCGGCCGGGAGGTCTACGAGTCCGGCGGTGTAGTGGCGGCAGTCTGCCACGGTCCTTCCGCGCTGGTGAACATCACGCTCAGCAGCGGCGAGCCACTCGCCGCGGGTAAGCGGGTAACCGGGTTCACCAATGACGAGGAGGCCGCTGTCGGACTGACCGAGGTCGTGCCGTTCCTGCTCGCGGACGCGCTCACCAGCAGGGGCGCGACGCACATTCCCGGCCCGAACTTCACCGAGAACGTCATCACCGACGGCCGGGTGGTGACCGGGCAGAACCCGCAGTCCGCCGTCGGCGTCGCTCGCGCCGCGCTCGCAGCCCGCTGACCACGCCATCCTCGGTGCCAGGTTCCCGCCCCCCCAAGAAAAGGTCACAAACCTAGCTTCGCTAGGTAGGGAAGTGTGAATCCCTCTCCGGCAACGGGCTTCGATGAGCTCAACCAGCGAAACGCCGTACTGATCAGCGTTCCCCTAGCGGATCTCGCGGGTCGTGAAGCGCCAGCCGGCCAATGCCAGCACCACGGCGAGCAGGCCGCCCAAATAGGCCGCCGCCTGGCCCAGGCCGAGGGTGTAGGTGGCCTCGACCATCGCCCCGTTCGGGCCCCGCTCGGCGTAGCCGATCTCGGTGCTGCCGGCGAGGAAGGCTTGAATGTTCGGGTCGGGCAGCGCCGCCTGCAGCCACGCCGATCCGCCCAGCACCAGGGCGATCAGGCCGATCGCCCACTGCAGCACCATCAGGCCGAGCAGCAATCCGACCGGACCCACCGTGCTGCCGAACAGGCCGGCCAGGGCAAAGCCGACCAGGCCGGCGATCAGCACCAGCAGCAGGCCTCGTCCGGCCATCGCCCAGGCCTCGGCTGCCGGTTGCAAGGCACCCGGCTCAGCCCAGGCCAGCACGATGCCCGCCGCACCCGCCTGGAACAGTCCGATCACCGCCACACCGGGCAGCGTCACACCCACGGCAGCGGCCACCCCTTTGCTCACCAGCACCGGCAGTCGCGAGGGGACGTAGGTGAGCCAGGTGCCGATGTTGCCGGTCTTGAACTCGGCACCGATGAAGGACGCCCCGGCCAGCAGCGCCGCATAGGCGGCGATCATCGTGCCGGCCTGCGCCATCCCGCCGGCCAGCGCCGCATACGGCGGCGGCTCACGGACGAAGTCGGAACGTTCAGGGGTCCAGGAGGCACATTCCTCGGCGGTGCCGCCGTCGCGCAGGCATTGCTGCGCCTCGCGTTCGGCCTCCTGCTTCATCTCGGTGTACTGCTGCTCGGCGTAGGCGAGCTCCTGGCTCGACATCGGACGGGCGCTGTAGGCGGTCCCGGCCACCACCAGCAGGGTGAGCAGCACACTGGCGGCGAACACCACCCAGACCAGCCGGCGGCTGAACCAGCGGTTCAGTTCGGCACCGATCAGCCGGCTCATGCCGCACCGCCGACCGGGCCGGTGACTTCCAGGTACAGCTCTTCCAGGTTGCGGCGCTGGACGCCCAGCTCACTCACCCAGAGCCCCTGCTCGCCCAGCAGCCGCGCCACCAGCGCCGGGTCGAGCGGACCGCCTGGCCTGGTGACCAGTAGTCCCGGACCGGACGGCTGCACGGCCAGGCCGGCCGTCCGCAGGATCTCGGACGCGCGCAGCGGATCGGTGACGACGACTCGGACGGGGTCGCTGCCGGCGGCCAGCAGAGTGGCCACCGGCCCTTCGGCCAGCGTCTGGCCGCGGGCGATGATGGTCACCGTGTCGGCGACCTGCTGCACCTCGGCCAGGATGTGGCTGGAGACCAGCACCGTCTTGCCGGCGTCGGCCAGCTGTCGCACGGTGGCCCGGAAGTCGTGGATGCCCTGCGGGTCGAGACCATTGGTCGGCTCGTCGAAGATCAACAGCTGCGGGTCCTTCAGCAGGGTGGCGGCGACCGCCAGCCGCTGCTTCATGCCCAGCGAATAGGTGCGGAAGTCGCCGCGCTCGCGTCCGGTCAGGCCGACCTGCTCGATCACCTCCGCGACCCGGGACAGCGGCGCACCGATCGCCTGAGCCAGCAACGCCAGGTTCTTGCGGGCCGAGAAGGTGTCGAAGAACTTGGGCTGCTCGACGATCGCGCCGACCTTGTCGATCACCTGCGGCAGCCGTCCGGGCACCGGCTCACCGAACAGCCGCATGCTGCCGGCGTCGGCCGGGATCAGGCCGAGCAGCATCCGGATCGTGGTGGTCTTGCCCGAACCGTTGGGGCCCAGAAAGCCGTGCACGCCGCCGTCCGGCACCGTCATGCTCAGCCCGTCGACGGCCTTGATCGCTCCGTAACGCTTGCCCAGGCCGCTGATCGCGACGGCAGGCGTCGGGTGGGGGTGGTCACTCATCCGCCCATCCTGCCAGGGGACGTCGAGCAGCGGGTTCAGGGCCGGGTGATGCGCCGGATGGCTTCGACGATGTGCGCGCTTCCGGCCGGGTCGCGATCCAGCGCCCGGTGGATGGAAAGGCCCTCGATCAGCGCGTCCAGCAGGCGTGCGGTCAGCGGATCGAGGTGCTGCTCGAGTGCGGCGCGGGTGCGCGCCATCCAGCGTTCGGTGATCGCCCGGTAGCCGGACTCGCGGGCGGCGAGGGTGTACAGCTCATAGGTGAGCACCAGGTCGTCCTGGCCCGCCCCGGCGACAATGCTGTCCGCGACGACATCCAGCGCGTCGGCCACGGTGCGCGCGCCGGCCATCCGGGCGTCGAAGCTGTCCGCCGCACGATCGGCGAACCGGGTGAAAGCCTCCCGGAGCAGTTCGTCCATTCCGGCGAAGTGGTAGGTCATCGACCCCAACGGGACGTCGGCGGCAGCGGCGACCTTCCGGTGCGAGGTGCCGGCGACACCCGCCGCGGCGATGACCTCCAGGGTCGCCTCAACGATCCGGTCGCGCCGGCCGGGGTCGACCCGCCGTCCGGTCATGACGGCTCGATCTCCCTGATCACCCGCGCCGGATTGCCGACTGCCACCACGTTCGGCGGGATGTCGCGGGTGACGACCGACCCGGCACCGATGACGCTCTTGTCGCCGATCGTCACACCGGGGCAGACGATCACGCCGCCGCCGAGCCAGACGTTGTCGCCGATGGTGATCGGCTCGGCGGCCTCGAGCTTGTCGCGGCGCGGCCCCGGGTCGATCGGATGGGTCGGCGTGAGCAGCTGCACGTTCGGCCCGATCTGGCAGTCCTCGCCGATGGTGATGGCGACCACGTCGAGCGCAACCAGGTTGTAGTTGACAAAGCTGCGGGCACCGAGGTGAATGTTCTCGCCGTAGTCGACGTACAGCGGCGGCTTGATGAAGGCGCCCTCACCCAGGGTGCCGAGCAGTTGCTCCAGCAGCGGACGGGCCGCACCCTCGTCGGCGATCGCGGCGCGGTGGTAGGCATCGGCCAGCTGGACGGCTCGCCGGGCGATCCGGGCGTTGTCCGGGTCGTCGGCGATGTAGAGATCGCCGGCGAGCATCCGCTCCCGGTTGGTGCGAGGGTCGTCCTGGAAGTAGTCCGGCATGTGTACGATCGTATCAATGTCATGTACGTTCGCACATAGGGTGCGGCTCAGCTCCAGTCCAGGATCACCTTGCCGCAGTGTCCCGAGCGGGCGACGTCGAAGGCCAACTGCCAGTCCTCGGCGGCGAACCGGTGGGTGATCACCGAACGGACGGCCTCGATCAGGGTGAGCGAACTGGAGAGCATCGAGGTCATCAGGTACCAGGTCTCGAACATCTCCCGGCCGTAGATGCCCTTGATGGTGAGCATGTGGGTGATCACCTTGCCCCAGTCGATCGGATAGGGGCTCTTCGGCAGGCCGAGCATCGCCACCTTGCCGCCGTGGTTCATGTTGTCGATCATCTCGGCCACCGCCGGTGGCGCACCGGACATCTCCAGACCGACGTCGAAACCCTCACGCATGCCGAGTTCGCGCTGGGCGTCGGCGATCCGGGTGGTTCCGACGTTGACCACCAGATCGGCGCCGGCCCGGCGGGCCAGTTCGAGCCGGACGTCGGCCAGGTCGGTGACCACCACATGCCGGGCCCCGGCGTGCCGGGCGATCGCCGCCGCCATCACCCCGATCGGCCCCGCACCGGTGATCAGCACATCCTCGCCGACCAGCGGCCACTGCAGCGTGGTGTGAGTGGCGTTGCCCAGCGGATCGAAGATCGCACCCAGGTCGGGGTCGACCCAGTCCGGGTGCTTCCAGACGTTCTCCACCGGCACCACCACGTAGTCGGCGAACGCACCGTCGGTGTTCACGCCCAGCCCGACGGTGCGGATGCACTGATGCCGGCGTCCGGCCCGGCAGTTGCGGCAGTAACCGCAGACGATATGCCCCTCGGCCGAACAACTGTCGCCGGGCTTGAGTTCCTTCACCTCGGCACCGACCTCGACGATCTCGCCGAAGAACTCGTGCCCGATGGTCTGCGGGGCATGCACCTGGGAGGCCGCCCACTCGTCCCACTGCTGCAGGTGCAGGTCGGTGCCACACAACCCGGCCCGCAGCACTCGGATCTTCACCTGCCACGGCCCGCAGGACGGTTCGGGCCGGTCAACCAGCTCCAGCCCCGGTCCCGCCGCCATCTTCGCCAGCGCCCGCACCACCGTCTCCTCTCCTGGCACCATCCAACCACTTGCCATCGGAGGTCGCGCCGGTCGATAGTCGGGGATGCCGTACGTGCTTCCAGCCGGTGCCCGACCGGACACGACCGGCGTCCAGCTGCAGATCGACACCCCGCGCCGCTTCACCATGACGACGCCGTTCTGGTACGCGCCGTTCCGGCCGCTCCCCGAATCGCTGGACGCTTTGCTACCCCACGCCGAGAACCCTCCGGACGACCAGCATCGCTGGCTGCACGTTCCGCGCGAGAGCACCGATCTGGGCAGCGTCCCGGGTGTGCTGTGGGGGCTGGTGGCCAGCTACGGACGGCACACCCTGGCGGTGATCGTGCACGACCATCTCGCCGGCCTGGCCAAGCTGGCGCCCGAGGCCGAGCGCTTCGACCGGGCCAGTGCGGCCGACGAGGTGTTCTACGCGGCGCTGCGCGACCCCGAGGCCGGTCGCTATCGAGCGTCCTGGTTCCGCTCCCTGGTGCTGTGGACGGGGGTGTCGGCGGCCCGCTACTACCAGCATCGCCGGAGCAGTTTCTGGGTGCTCGCCGCAGCCACCGTGGGCGGCTGGCTCGGCCTGGGCTGGCTGGCGGAGAACGTCGGCGGACGTCCGTTCCCGCTGGTCGGCTGGATCCTGGGTGTGGTCGGCCTGGTGGTGCTCGGTGTCGCCGGGACCTTCGCGGCCCGGCTGGCCCGGTTGCGGCCGCAGGGCGTCGCGCCCACGCCGGCTCATCCCACATTCATGCCCGAGGGCGAGCAGCCGGTGGGGCGGGCCAGTGACATCTGGGTGGTCAGGGGATTGGCCGCGGCCGCGATCGTGCTGCTGCTCGGTGCCGTCTGGACGGCCCTGCCGCTGCCGCCGCTGTTCGGGCTGGGGGTACCGGGGTTCCTCGGCCTGCTCGGCCTGCTGGCGTTCCTGGCCGGTTCGGGCTACCTCGCCCGGTCGCCGGTTCGCAGGGACGCGGTCCTACCGCTGACGCTCGCGCTCGCCGGGCCCCCGGTAGGGCTGGTCGCGCTGATCACGGTGGGGGTGCTCTACCTGATGTGGCTGCCGGATGCGTTCTCGACGACCGCCGGAGGGCCGGTGAACACCGTGAACGGACGAAGCGGCCGCGGGTAGGGCGGTCGACTCACCGGTCACCGCCTCCATGCTGGGCAGGCGGCCCGCCTCGCGCGCCAGCCGCCGACGAGCGGCACGACGTCGCCGTGCGGCGGCTTGCAGCGCAAACACCCCGCTCAGCGCCATCACCCCGGCGAACGAGGTGAGAACCATCCACAGCGGATTCATCACACCCCCTTCGCCGAAGCCGCGACCTGTTGCGGGACAAGTAAACCAGCAATACCGGTGAATTGCCGAGGCGTCCGGGCGTCCGGAAACAAGCCGTGAAGGTTAACCCGACTAGGTGAGATGTCACCTAGATTCAGCCGGCCTCCGTCTGGGGTTCACCAAGAATTCGGGTGTTCACAACCGCCGATAGTTGCCCCGCAGATAGGCCACCGGTGCCACCGCGTCATCGATCTCTACCGACTCGACGACGCCGCGCACCAGCATCGACCAGCCGGCCTCGACCGGTTCGTCGATCAGCCGCGCTCCCAGCCAGCCGGGCGACTCGGTCAGCACGGGTCCCCACGCGGTGTCCCGCCAGGAGCCCATCCGGAACGGTCCGCCGGGGGCGGGCGCCAGGCCGGCCATCGCGTCGGCGAGCAACCGGTCGCCGTCCGACAACAGGCTGACCGCCCAGCGCCGGGTTCGAAGCAGATCCTCGAACAACTCCGACGCCGGATCGATCAGCCCGATCACTTCTCCCGGCTCGCCGTCGGCGACCACGATCGACGACACGGTGAGGCCGCTCGGCCCCGCGTCGCCGTGCGTCGTCCAGACGGTGACCGGCGCGGGCAGCCGTCCACGAAACCGACGCAGCGGGCGCCGAGGCTGACCCGCCGCGAACGGATGGGTGTCGTGGATGGTCACCCGGCCAGTTTGTCAGCCCTCGGCAGCAGCGGCACCGGCGTCCGCAGGGGCTTTGCTGGCCTCTTCGGTGGCGCTCGGAGTCGGGGTCGCGGTCGCGGTCGGGGTTTCCGCCGCGGACGGGGTCGGCGTGGCGGTCGGCGTCGCCGTGGGGGTCGCGCTCTGCGTCGGCTTGGTCGAGGTCGCCGACGCGGACGGCTTGGGCGCCGCCTTCTTGTTGCTCACCTGGCCGATCGTCGTCCCGGTCCGGCCGTCCAGCGTCTGGCCGGTGCCGAACTCCCAGCCGGTGACGATGCCCATGGCCACCACGAAGGTCACCGCGGCCGTCGCCAGCATGCCTCCGAACACCATCCAGGGACGCCGCGAACCCCGACGACGACCGGCGGGGGACGCCGCGGAGCGCTTGCCGTCGTTGTCGTCCACCGCATCGTCGGGCACGGTGACGACCTTGGGTCGGCCGTCGGCGTCGCGCAGCACGATCTTCTTGACACCTTCACGGGTGCGCTCGAGGCCCTTGGTGTAGAGGGTGCTGGCGAACGCGGCCAGCACGCTGGCGATGCCGGCGCCGGCCAGGGTGCCCGCATAGCCCAGGCGCGAGCCCAGGGCAGCCGTCGTGATGGCAGCCAGCGCACCGCCGGCGATCTGGGTCAGGTTGAAGAGTTTGGGCTTGTCGTCGGTCGCTTCAGCGTTCTTGGTCAGTTCGGTCTTTTCGGCGGTCTTCGTCTCAGTCACTTAGTCACTCGTCTACGTCTCGTCTGGTTCGCACCTCGATCAAGGTTAGTCACTATGACCAATATTCCCAAAGGACGGCGTGTCGCCGGTAGGGTGACGACATGGAGACCGCTCAGCAAACCGTCTACGAGCGGGTCGGTGGTCACCCCACCTTCGTCGCCCTGGTCGACGCCTTCTACGCCGGCGTGGCTGAGGATCCGGAACTGCGGGCGATGTACCCCGAGGAGGATCTCGGCCCCGCCGCGGACCGGCTGCGAATGTTCCTCGAACAGTACTGGGGCGGCCCAAAGACCTACGGCGAGCAGCGCGGCCACCCGCGGCTGCGGATCCGGCACGCCCCGTTCGCGGTCACCCCGACCCAGCGGGACCGCTGGCTGCACCACATGCTGGGCGCCCTGGACGGCCTACGCCTCGAGCCCGAACTGGACGCCGAGATACGCGACTACCTGATCCGCGCGGCGCACTTCATGGTGAACAGCTTCGAGGAATAGCACCCGGGGTCCTGACCCCCGGTGTTCGCCGGGATGACGATGGTGGCGGTCACGAATAGACGCCGGCCCGGTCGGCGATGATCTGGGCGATCTGCCGGGCCGCGTCCGGCTTGGCGACCTTGCTGCTCGCCTTGGCCGCCGCCGCCAGTGCCTCCGGGTCTTCGACCCAGCGCCGAACGGCGTCCACCACCTGATGCGGACGCGGCGCCCACACCCCGGCCTTCTTCTTCACCACATAGGCGACGTTGCCGTCCTCCTGGCCGGGCAGTCGCGAGTACAGCACCAGCGGCAGACCGGCGATGAAGCCTTCGCTGATGGTGCCCGGACCCGCCTTGGTGACCAGCATGTCGGCGGCCGCCATGAACTCGGGCATCTGGGTGGTGAAGCCGTAGATGTGGTGCGGCATGTTCCAGGACAGGCTCTTCAGCCGGTGCTGCAGCGACTCGTTGCGGCCACAGATCGCGACGACGGTGGCCTTCAGCCGGGCCTCGTTGATCGACTTCACCACGGCTTCCATCGGACCCATGCCGTCACCGCCGCCGACCACCAGGATCACCGGCAGGTCACGGCGCCAGCCCTGCTCGTCGCGGAAGGCCATCGGATCGGCGGGCGGCACCCGGAAGCGTTCGGCCACCGGCAACCCGACCACCCGGACGTTGCCCTCGGGAATGCCGTACTCGACGGCCACCTCGCGGGCCTCCTTGGTGGGCACCACCACCAGGTCGGCACGCCGGTCGAACCAGAACGCGTGCGTGGTGACCATGTCGGTGACCACCGTCATGAACGGCGTCGGGTTCGACTTCATGGTGCGCAGTACCCCGGTGTTCACCAGCGGATGCACCGACACGATGATGTCGGCCGGGTTCTCCCGGTAGAGCCGCCGGATCGCCCGCGCCACATAGGGGAACAGCGCCCGGATGACGGCCCGGGAGCGACGCTTGCCGTCGGTCGCCTTGTATGAGATCGCCCAGGTCTCGGGAAACTTCGTCATCGGCGGGTACATCTCGGGTGCGTAGCGCAGCGGCGCCGGCAGATAGTCCCGGAAGACGTCCACCATCTTGCAGTCGAAAACCCCCGGGTACTCCAGACCGAGAGCCTCGATCAGCGCAAGAGTCGCCGAACGGTGCCCGCCACCGGTGTCGGAGAACAGGAACAGCACTCGCTTGCGCGCGGCCGGTACGCCCGCCATGGCCCTCCTCGTGGTGGCGATGTGTCGCACTCGCACGATACCGCCGAGGACACCGCGGCGTTCGAAGGACGCGCTTAGGCTCAGGCTCCCCCGCCGAGGCTGGAGCCGCCATGCGAGCCGGAGCCGGGCGGAACCACGCCCTCTTTCGCCTCGTCCGCCCGATGCCGTTGGGCGTATGCCTGATCCTCGGAACCGGCGTCGACATGGGTCGGGTCGAGCACCCGGCGCAGGAAGGTGCGGGTCCGCTCGTGCTGCGGGTTGCCGATCACCTCGTCGGGCGGGCCCTCTTCGACGATCACGCCGCCGTCCATGAAGATCACCCGGTCGGCCACTTCGCGGGCGAAGGCCATCTCGTGGGTGACCACCATCATCGTCATGCCCGACTTGGCCAGATCGCGCATTACCGACAGCACATCGCCGACCAACTCGGGGTCGAGTGCCGACGTCGGCTCGTCGAAGAGCATCAGTTCGGGGTTCATCGACAGTGCCCGGGCGATCGCCACCCGCTGCTGCTGGCCGCCGGACAACTGCGCCGGATAGGCGTCGCCGCGGTCACCCAAGCCGACCTTGGTGAGGTTGTCGCGGGCGGTCTGCTCAGCCTCGGCCTTGTCGACCTTGAGCACGCTGATCGGCGCGATGGTGCAGTTCTCCAGCGCCGTCAGGTGCGGGAAGAGGTTGAACTGCTGGAACACCATGCCCATCCGGGTGCGCAGCGCGTCGACGTCGGCGTCCAGGTCGGTGATCTCCTCGTTGAGGATGAACACCCGGCCGGCGGTGGGCTGCTCGAGCAGGTTCACGCAGCGCA
>JBDHZN010000043.1:0-18754 GCA_039811845.1 Micropruina sp.
TCTCGGCGTCCTTCCTGTTCAGCGGCTCGGTGGGCATGTTCACCGGCGCCGGCTTCACCCGCGGGCGTGATCTGGGCAGGTTCCGCTGCCTCATGCGCCGGACGGTGGAGCCCGCCTGAGCTGACCGAGTGCGGCAAGGGTCACCGAGTGCGGTAAGGGTCTCGACAAGCCATGCCAACGGGACCGAGAAGCCCGACCAACGTGGAGCGACAGGCTCGCACACCCGGGGACGGTTCTTTGACGTTCGAAAATCGCATCTCGAAGAACCGTCCCCGGACGTTCGAAAATCGGATGGGGAAGAACCGTCCCCGGACGTTCGAAAATCGGATGGGGAAGAACCGTCCCCCGGCGTTCGAAAATCGGATGCGGAAGAACCGTCCCCGGGTGTGCGAGATGGGTCTCGGCGGGGTCGACCAACGGGTGTGGCCACGGATGGACCGCTAGCCTGTTCCGGACATTGCCGAGCCCAGGAGGACGATGACCGAGTCGGGAATCCTTGTCGTCGACAAGCCGTCCGGCTGGACGTCGCACCAGGTGGTCGGACGCTGCCGCCGGCTGCTTGGCACCCGGAAGGTCGGCCATGCCGGCACGCTTGACCCGCTGGCGACGGGAGTCCTGGTCATCGGGGTGAACCGGGCCACCCGGCTGCTCGGGCATCTCGCGTTGACCACCAAGACCTATCTGGCCACCATCCGGCTCGGGCAGAGCACGATCACCGACGACGCGGAGGGGGAGATCACCACCGCGGCCGGGGCCGGCGCGCTCACCGACGCCGCGATCGAGGCTGCGATCGAACCGCTGCGGGGCGCCATCGTTCAGGTGCCGTCGACGGTGTCGGCGATCAAGATCAACGGCGAACGGTCCTACGCGCGCGCCCGCCGCGGCGAGGAGGTGGTGCTGGCCGGACGTCCGGTCACCGTCTCCCGCTTCGACATCCTGCAACGCCGGGACGCCGAGGCCGGCGGGGTCGCTGTGGTCGACCTGGACGTCGTGGTGGACTGCTCGTCGGGCACCTACATTCGTGCCCTGGCCCGCGACCTCGGCTCGGCGCTCGGCACCGGCGGACACCTCACCGCATTGCGCCGCACTCGGGTGGGCTCCTTCAGCCTCGACGGGGCGCTTTCGCCTGACGAGCTGACCGCCGATCCGCCCCGGCGTCCGGAACTGATCGGCTTGGACGCCGTGGCCCGGCAGAATTTTCCCTACCTCGAACTGGACGCCGACGAGGCGCGCGCTGTCGGCTACGGTCGTCCCCTGCCGCGCAGCCTCCCCGGCGACCCGACGGCACTCCTGCACGAGGGCGACCTGCTTGCCCTCTACCGCCCGGACGGCGACCGCGCCGTCCCCGTGGCCGTGCTCGTCGGTTAGGAAACGCTCCCTGTCGCTGGTTGAGCTTGTCGAAACCGTCTTGCGAGGGTCTCGACAAGCTTGACCAACGGACGATCAAGCTTCGCTGACGGTCAGCCGGCGACGACGAGGCCGAGCAGCACGGTGCCGGCGGCGCCGCCCAGATTGCGGGCCAGCTGCACCACCGTGCTGGCCCTCGCGGTCGCGGTCTCGCCGCCGAGTAGCTGCGCCCGCACGAGCAGCAGCGGCATCACCGTTCCGACGCCCACCCCGATCACCCCGGACGCCGCCGCGAGCCAGACCGGGCCCGCCGGAACAACACTGAGCACGATGAGGCCACAGCAGCCCAACCCGATGGCGACCCAGGACGTCCGGCTCGCCAGCTGAGAGCGCCGGTCGGCTGCGCGTCCACCGAGCATGCTGCCGACTCCGACGCCGACCGTCAGCGCGATCAGGACGGCTGAGGAATCAATCGCGCTGTCGCCGAGGCGGGTCTGCACCAGGAACGGCAGATAGGCCGTCGTGACCATCAGCACCGCGCCGGCGACACAGGCGGCACCGGCGATCCGCCGCATCACCGGGTTGCCGACGATGGTTCGCACCGGCTCCCACAGGTCGAGGCTGCGCCAGGTGTCCGGCCAGGACGACCGGGCCCGGTTGGGCACGCCGATGCCGGCGGCGACCATCGCGAGCAGGCCGATCGGGATCACCACCCAGAAGCCCAGTCGCCAGCCGGGTCCGTCGGTGAACCAGCCCCCGAGCAGCGGTCCGGTCACATTCGCCACCACCTGAACCACCCCGACGGCGCCGAAGAACCGTCCCCGCCGCGAACCGGCGAGATCACCCACCGCACCCAACGCCGCCGGCACCAGGGCCGCCGCGCCTAGACCCTGGACGATCCGCGCCGCCACCAGAACCGCGCCGCTGGATGCCACCGCCACCCCCGCGGTGCCGCAGAGGAAGCCGCCGATGCCCCAGAGCAGCAGGCTGCGCCGGCCCCGGTGGTCAGCGAGATGGCCGAACAGCGGCATGGGCAAGGTCGAGGCGAGCAGGTAGGAGGCGAATACCCAGCCGTAGGCGTTCGCCGCGTCCAGTTCCACCGCGATCTGCGGCATCGCGGTGGACAGCAGTGTCTGCATCAGCGCGGACGCCGCGATGCCGGTCAGGATCGCGGCGAGTCCAACCCTGCGGCGTGAGGCGAACAACATATCCGTTATTGTATACGCACCGTTTTCTATGGTGGTAGCGTGACGGTCATGACTGTCCCGTTGACGATGCCGCTCAGCACTGTGCGAGCCACCGATCTGCCGATTGCCGGCGGCAAGGCCGTCGGATTGGGTGAGCTGATCGCCGCCGGTCTGGACGTCCCGGACGGCTTCGTGCTGACCACGCAGGCCTATCGGCGCGTGATCGCCGACGCCGGTCCTGGGCCGGACGACCAGCTCAGCCCGGGCGACTTCGCCGAGCTGTCGATTCCGGCGGAGGTGGTGGACGCCCTCCGTGCTGGCTATGCCGCGCTCGGCGGCGGGCTGGTCGCGGCCCGCTCCAGCGCCACCGCCGAGGACCTGCCGGGTGCCGCCTTCGCCGGCCAGCAGGAGACGGTGCTCGGCGTCCTCGGCGACGAGGCGCTGCTGGACGCCGTCCGCACCTGCTGGGCGTCGCTGTGGGGTGAGCGGGCGCTCGCCTACCGGACGGCGATCGGCGTGGACGCCACCGACCTCGCCCTCGCCGTGGTGGTGCAGCGGCTGGTCGAGGCCGATCATGCCGGGGTGATGTTCACCGCCAACCCGGTCAGCGGCGCCCGCGACGAGGTGGTGATCGAGTCCAGCGCCGGTCTCGGCGAGGCCGTGGTCTCCGGCCTGGTCACGCCCGACCATGCGGTGCTCGATGAGTCCGGACGCGTCCTCCGGCGCCGGGCGGGCGTCGCCGACGTGGTGATCACCGCCGAGGCCGGCGGCGGAACCCGGACGTCCTCCTCCGCGCAGGTGCAGCCGCTCTCCGACGAGGCGCTGGCCCGGATCGCCGCGGCCGGACGGCGGATCGCGGCGCACACCGGGCGTCCGATGGATGTCGAATGGGCCGTGGTGGGGGAGCGGACCGTGCTGCTGCAGGCCCGTCCGATGACCGCGCTGCCACCGCCGCCCCGGCGGCTGAACCGGGCTCAGCGCACGGCCGGCGCGGTGCTGATCGAGCTCTTCCCGCGCCGTCCCACCCCGCTGGAGCTGACCGGCTGGCTGGATCAGATCCTGTTGCCGCTGGTCGACGGCATGTTTCAGGGCATGGCGGGCATGCGTCTGGTGGTCTCGGAGGTCTTCTTGGCCGACGACGCCGTGCTGCGCGAGTTCGTCCCGCCGACGCCCAAGCCGACGACCAGGATTCCGGCTGCGCTCGTTCATGACCTGGCCGTGTTGCGGCGCGATCCGGCCGGTTGGGCGTCCGACCCGCTGGCCCGTCACTACGACGCGGAATGCCGCAAGTTGGCGCGGCTCGATCTGCCGGCGTTGCCGTGGGCCGAACTGTTGGATGTGCATCGACGGGTCCAAGCGGCCTGCGCGGATCTGACCCGGCTGCGGGTCGACTATCTGCCCGCGGCGGCCGCCGCGATCGCCCAGCTCGCCGGGCTGCTCACGCTCCTGGGATTGCGCGGACGCCTCGGCGCCGTGCTGACCGGCGGCGTGGACAGCCGGACCACGGCGGCGAACGCCGAACTCGACGCGCTGGCCGAGCTGATCCGCGAGCAACCGGTGCTGGCCGACGCCTTCGGCACCCAGCCTTCTGCCGCGGTGCTCGACCGGCTGCGCACCGACCCCGCGGTCGCGCCGATCCGGGACCGGTTCCAGGCCTTCCTGGACGCCTACGGTCATCGCGAGACCGCCGGCATCACGCTGCTCCGGGACCCGTCCTGGGCCGACCATCCGGAGACCGTGATCGACGTGCTCGGCCTGCTGCTGGAGGCGCCGTCCCAGGGTCGAAACGCCGGTGCGCCGGACCCGTCGACGGACCCGTTGACCACCCTGCTGGCGCTGCGCCGGGTGCGTGTCCTTCGGCTCGGCGGGGGGCTGCGGCGGCTGGTGAGCGCGGCCCGCGCCGGAATCGCCGCCCGTGAAGACACTCACTTCGACCTGGCCCGGCTGATGCCGCCGTTGCGGCACGCGATGATCGAGATCGGACGCCGGCTCGCCGCCCACGGCTGGCTGGCCGAACCGGACGACGTCTGGTTCCTCAGCTGGCCCGAGATCGCCGCGCTACCTGACCCGGAACGCAGTCCGATCGACCCCACCGTCGCCCGCAATGCCGGACGCCGCGCCGCCACCTACGCGGAACTCGCTTCGACTCCGCTGATCGCCGGCGCCAGCCTGTACCCGGACCGAGGTGACCGGCAGGACGTCCTGGTCAGCGGCACGGCGGGCGGCGGCGGGACGGCGACCGGCGCCGTCCGGATCATTCACGGACCGGACGAGTTCGGCGAACTGCGCCCGGGCGAGGTGCTGGTCTGTCCGACCACCAATCCGTCCTGGACTCCGCTGTTCACCCGCGCCGCGGCGGTCGTGGTCGACCACGGCGGGATCGCCTCGCATGCCGCGATCGTGGCCCGTGAGTACGGCATCCCGGCGGTGATGGGCTGCGGCTCGGCGACCGCCACGCTGCGCACCGGGCAGCAGGTCACCGTCGACGGCGATCGCGGTATCGTCCGCTGATGACGACCCCCGATGGTGAGCCGGAGAGCTTCCGCAATCGGCCGCGCCGGCGTGGGGCCGCTCTCGAAGAGGCGATCATCGACGCGGTCACCGCCGAACTCGCCGAGGTGGGCTACGCCGGCATGACGATGGAATCCGTCGCGCGCCGGGCCGGCACCGGCAAGGTCTCGATCTACCGGCGATGGCCCAGCCGACTCGCGCTGGCGATCGAGGCCGCCTACCGGTTGATCGAGCTGCCCGAGCCGCCGCCCGAGCCGTCCAGTCTGCGAGCCGACTTGATGGCCTGGCTGACCGCGATCGCGCGCCAGATGGCCGGCCCGGCGGGGGAGGCGTTCCGGGGGATCGTGGCGGAGTCCCTCACTCAGGCCGGCCAGGGTCGGCTGGCGGACGTCACCCGTGGCACCGGTTCGGAGCAGTTCCGGCAGATTCTCGACCGGGCTAGGCGGCGCAGTGAGCCCGTCCGCGACGATCTCGCTCCGCTGCTTGGGCAGGTGCCCTCCTCGCTACTGCAGCACCGGTTCCTCGTCCACCACGAGGTCGATCAGGACTACATCGAGCAGCTGGTCGACGACGTCGTGATCCCGTTGATCACCCGGCCGCATCCCCCGACGCTCGCCTAGGGAAACGCTGATTCTCGTTGGTCGAGCTTGTCGAGACCTGTGCTGACAAGGGGTTTCGACAAGCTCAACCAGCGAAGGGCGCTGGGACTCGTTGGTCGAGCTCAACCGGCGGCGTCCATCCTCAGGCCGTCAGGCTGCCTCCCCGGGTGCGGATCACCTCGGCATACCAGTCGAACGACTTCTTCGGGTAGCGGGCCAGACTGCCGGTGCCGTCGTCGTTGCGGTCGACGTAGATCAGCCCGTACCCGCTTGCTCATCTGCGAGGTGCTGGAGCTGACCATGTCGATGCACCCCCAGGTGGTGTAGCCCATCACGTCCACGCGGTCCTGGACGGCCTCCGCCACCTGCGCCAGGTGGTCGTTGAGGTAGGCGATCCGGTAGTCGTCGATCACGGTCATCCGGCCATCCACCTCGACCAGTTCGTCGCGCGCGCCCAGGCCGTTCTCGACGATGAACAGCGGCTTCTGCCAGCGGTCCCAGAACTGGTTGAGGACGATCCGCAGGCCGATCGGGTCGATCTGCCAACCCCACTCGCTGGAGGGCAGCAGCGGGTTCTTCACCCCGCCCATCAGGTTGCCCAGCCCGGCCTCACGGGCGGCGGGGTCGGCGGTCTCACACACGCTCACGTAGTAGCTGAACGACACGAAGTCGACGGTGTGGGTGAGGATCTCCCGGTCCTCATCGGTGATGTCCAGGGTCACCCCGGCGTCCCGCAGCTTCCGCAGGAAGTAGCCGGGGTAGCTGCCCCGCACGTGCACGTCGCCGAAGGCGTAGCTGGCCTGGTCGGCATGTAGCACGGCGAGTTGGTCGGCCGGCGCCGGGGTGAGCGGATAGGTCGGCTGCGACAGCACCATGCAGCCGATCTGGACGCCGGGGGCGAGTTCGCGTCCGACCTTGGTCGCCAGGGCGCTGGCCACCAGCTCGTGATGCATCGCCTGGTAGAGCAGCTGCGGGGTGAGCTGCTCCTTCGGCGTGCTGATCCCGCCGCTCATGAACGGGACGTGCATCAGCGAGTTGATCTCGTTGAAGGTCACCCAGTACTTCACCCGCGAGCCGTATCTCTCGAACAGCACCCGGACGAACCGTTCGAAGAAGCCGATCGTCTCGCGGCCGGCCCAGCCGTTGTAGCGCTCGGACAGCTCCAGCGGCATGTCGTAGTGCGACAGCGTCACCAGCGGCTCGATGCCGTGCCGGTCCAACTCGTCCAGGACGCGGTCGTAGAAGGCGAGGCCCTCCTGGTTGGGTTCGGCGTCCGTGCCGTTGGGGAAGATCCGCGACCAGGTGATGGAGAACCGGTACACGGTGTAGCCCATCGCGGCGAACAGTGCGATGTCCTCGGCGTAGCGGTGATAGAAGTCGACCGCGACCAGTTTGAGATTCTCCGGAACCGGGCCCGCGCTGCGGGGTTTCCGGCTGCCCTGCGGCAAGACGTCCTGGATGCTGAGGCCCTTTCCGCCCTCGTCGTAGCCGCCTTCGATCTGGTGCGCGGCGGATGCGCCGCCCCAGAGGAAGGTCTCGGGGAATCGTGGACTGGTCGCGGTCATTGTTGTTCCTTGTCGTGGTGGGTGGGACGGCGTCAGCCGGCGACGGATTCGGTGACGGGAGCGGCGGTGAAGATCGGCTCGCCGTGCCGGATCGGACCACTGGCCTGGTCGGCGAGGCTGAACTGGGCGCCGTTGGTGACCAGGACCGGTGTCACCAGGTCGTAGCCCAGGGCCAGAATGGCGTCCCGCTCGAATTCGATCAGCGGCTGTCCGGCGCTCACCCGGTCGCCGATCGCGACCAGGGCCCGGAAATGCTGGCCGTCGAGTTTGACCGTGTCGAGGCCGACGTGGATCAGCAGTTCGACGCCGTCGCCGGTTCGCAGCCCGACCGCGTGCGCGGACGGCAAGATGGCCACCACCTCGGCGTCCGCGGGGGCGTGCACCGTCGTACCCGACGGCCGGATTGCGACGCCGGCGCCGAGCGCCCCGCTGCTGAACACCGGATCGGCGACCTCGGCGAGGGCGACGATGTCACCGTCCAGCGGGCTGGCGAGGCTGACCGGACGGCTCGCGACCGGCGCCGCGGTCACCGCGGAGGTCTCGGATGCCTCGGTCGAGGTCGACTCCGGCAGATCCAGCAAGGCGGCGGCGTCCTTCGGAATCCCCCAGAACAGGGTGAGGACGAAGCCGATCGCCATGGCGACGCCGATGCCGATGAACACCGCGGCCACCGAGCCCTGGCCGATCAGCGACGGGATCGAGATCAGCGAGGCGAGCGCGAACGAGTTGGATGCGACCCCGCCCGCGGCGATGATCGCACCACCGATGGCACCGCCGGCCAGACCGAAGTAGAACGGCCGCTTCAACGGCAGGTTGATGCCGTAGAGCAGCGGCTCGGTGACACCGGCGAGCAATCCCGAGATGGTGGCCGGTGCGGCCAGCGACCGCAGTTTCTCGTCCCTGATCCGCACCCATACGGCGGCGGTGGCCGCGGTTTGGGCGAGCTTGGCGGTGAAGACCGGCGCGAGGAGATAGATGAAGCCGTATTGCTGGTATTCCACGACGAATAGCGGAATGAAGGTCCAGTGCAGACCGAAGATCACCAGCACCTGCCACAGGCCGCCGACCAGGGTGCCGCCGAGCCAGGGCGCCACGCTGAACACCCAGCTGACACCGGAGGACAGCCCGTAGCTGATCACGCTGGAGACCGGGCCGATCAGCAGGAAGGTGAGCGGCACCAGAACGAGGATGACGATCATCGGGGTGAGGAATCGCCGCACCGCCGCCGGCAGCGCCGCGTAGAGGTATTTCTCCATGTGGCTCTGGGCCCAGACCACCACAATGATCGGAATCACGCTGGAGGCGTAGCTGACCATGATCACCGGAAGACCGAAGAAGGTGACGTCCGGTTTGCCCGAAAGGGCGACGATCGCCGGATACACCAGCGCGCCGGCTATCGCCAGTGAGGTGAACTGCTGAGCGCCGAAATGTGCGGCCGCGGTGAAGGCCAGGGCGAGCGGCAGGAACATGATGAACGCGTCCGACAGGGCGTTCAGGATGACGTAGGTCGAGGTGGTGTTGTCCATCCAGCCGAAGGTCACACTGGTGGCCAGCAGCGCCTTGAGCAGACCCGTGGCTGCCAGCGCCCACAACACCGGCGTGAAGATCGCCGCGATCATCTTGATGAAGCGGTTGACGATCGAGCCCTTGGGCTCGTCGGCCCGCTTGGCCGACGTCGAGTCGGCGCCGACACCCGAGATCGCGCGCAGTTGGGCGTAGACCTCCGGGACCTCGTTGCCGATGACCACCTGGTACTGCCCGCCGGAGTCGGCGGTGGTGAGCACGCCGGCGACGCTCTTGACGGCGGCGTCGTCGACCCTGTCCCGGTCCTTCACGACGAAGCGCAACCGGGTGGCGCAATGGGCGAGGGTGGTGACGTTCTCTTCACCCCCACGCCCGCGAGCATGGCGGCTGCTGTCTTTGCGTAATCCACGCAACTCTCCTCTTCTGGGTGCTGCGGTGCTCGGTTGGTGGAAAACCAGCCGATCCGCAACGAAAAATAGTCAGATACTTGACTTTCGCTCGCCGCCGTCGTCCGGTGATCGAGCGAGAGTTTGACCGCAACCAGCGTCACGGTGGGCTGCTGTGCGGGTAAACCTAGAGTACGAAGACCGCGGTTTATAGTCAAGTTTTTGACTAATGATCGTCAATTTGCACGTTGATCGCTGGCGGGGCCCTAGGATGCGATCGTGAACGCCACCCGCGGATGGACGCCGCCCCAGGCGTTCTGGGCCTACCTGGAAGCAGCCCGCCAGCGGATCAACGAGCGGGCGCCGGACGCCGACGCCTTCGCGAGCGAGCTCAACATGATGCTGAATCGCGCCTCCGACACGATCGTGCGCGACTTCGAGTCGGCGGCGCTCCGGGACTACGACCTGTCCTGGTCGCAGTACCGAGTGCTGCACTGCCTGTGGCTGGCCGGCCCCCTGGAGCAGCGGGAGGTCGTCGAGGTCACCGGGATGAGCCGGGCACTGGTCTCGTCGACGGTGAAGCTGCTCACCAGAAAACAGCTCGTCACCAGCACCTGTGCAGCTCATGACGGACGGGTCCGGCAGCTGTCGCTGACCGAGGTGGGCGAGGAGACGATCGGACGCGCCTACCGGGCACAGAACGCCCGTGAGGTCTGGTGGGTGGACACCCTCACCCCCGCCGAGCGGGGAATCCTGCTGATCCTGTTGCGCAAGCTGACCCGAGGCAAAGCAGACAGCTGACCAGCGAGCGCTGACCATCGTTGGTCGAGCTTGTCGAGACCCTCGCAAGCGTGCATTGACAAGGGGGTTTCGACAGGCTCAACCAGCGATGTCGTGCGTTGGTCGGCGGTCTGGGCGAGCGCTCGGGAGAAGGGGCTCAGCAGGGCCGCTGCGCGGGTGTGCTGTCCTTGGTGAGTGCGGGGTCGGAGACCACCACGTCGCCCAGCGCCTGATCGATAGCGGCGAGCGTCTCGGCCGACAGCTTCACCCCGGCAGCCGCCGCATTGTCGGCGACCTGCTCCGGACGCGAGGCGCCGACGATCGCGCAGGCCACGTTGTCGTTGGCCAGCACCCAGGCGACCGCCAGCTGGGCCATGCTCAACCCCAGATCGGACGCGATCGGCTTCAGCTTCTGCACCCGCTCCAGGATGGTGTCGTCCAGGAACCGGCTGATGGTGCGCTTGCCGCCCTTCTCGTCGGTCGCCCGCGAGCCTTCCGGGACCGGCTGGCCGGGCAGGTACTTGCCGGTCAGCACACCCTGCGCGATCGGCGACCAGACCACCTGGGAGAGCCCCAGTTCGCGGCTGGTCGGCACCACTTCACCCTCGATCACCCGCCACAGCATCGAGTACTGCGGCTGGTTCGACACCAGCGCGAAACCCAGCTGCCGAGCCAGCTCTTGACCGGCCCGGATCTGCTCGGCGCTCCACTCGCTGACCCCGATGTAGAGGGCTTTGCCCGAGCGGACCACGTCGGCGAAAGCCTGCATGGTCTCTTCCAGCGGTGTCTCCACGTCGTAGCGGTGCGCCTGGTAGACGTCCACGTAGTCGGTGCGCAGCCGACTCAGCGAGCCGTTGATCGACTCCATGATGTGCTTGCGGCTCAGCCCGCAGTCGTTGTGCCCGCGCGGCCCGGTCGGCCAGAACACCTTGGTCATGATCTCGATCGACTCGCGGCGCTGGCCGGCCAGCGCCTCGCCGAGCACCGATTCGGCCTTGGTGTTGGCGTAGACGTCGGCGGTGTCGAAGGTGGTGATGCCGGCGTCCAAGGCGGCCCGGACGCAGGCCAGCGCCGCCTCGTTCTCCACCTGTGACCCGTGCGTGAGCCAGTTGCCGTACGTGATCTCGGAGATCTTCAGCCCCGAGCTACCCAGATGACGAAACTCCATGGTCCCCATCCAACCAGCCCGGCCGACAGGATCGGGCGCGGCGTATCACAACCGGGCGGTCGGCCGTCTATCCGTCGAACGCCCCGCGGCCGCGGGGCTCGACGAGAGGAAGCACGTCATGGGCTGCGATCACTACCTGCGGTTTGAGAACGGAACCGGGATCTGCCTCGACCTCATCATTCCCTATCGCCGGAAATGGCCCTGGCCGCCGGATCCGGTCGATTGGTTCGACCGACTCAAGGAGATCGTGAACGAGGCGGGCGGAGGGTTTCCGGACCCGAGGCGTGAGGTCGTCGACATCTTGGACATCGTCAAGGTCCCCGGAGTCGAACAGGGTGCCTGGTCACGAGATCTCGCCCGCGTGGTGACGATCGCCGACATGGTGTCCCAACTGGAGTCGGCCGAGCTGCGCGAGCGGCTCGGCACGGAACTGCAGGTGCAGGGCGACGAACTTCTGCAGGCCAATGTGCCGGGCGCCCGCCTCGGTCTCACCGTCTGAACCGATCCGTGCCCGAACCGGCCGAACTCCCAACCACGATCCGAGTGGCGACCCGTTGCGGGCCGCCACTCGGCGTCCGGGCTCGTCTCCGCGGGCCGAAGCGGTGGTGACCAGGCGTCTGATCCTCACGGTTGGGCGGTCCGGACCATTCGACCCCCACGGCGGCGGCCGATGATGCCTCCTCGCGAGGTGCGCGTTAGGCTGGCTCCTCGTGAGCGAATCGGTGGTGGTCATCGGCAACTTCGATGGCGTACACCCGGGCCACGTCGAAGTGCTCGCCGAGGCGCACGCGCGCCGTCCTGACCTGCCACTGGTGGTGGTCACCTTCTGGCCGCACCCCGTCCGGGTGCTGCGTCCCGAGCGGGCGCCGATGCTGCTCACCGGGCTGGATGACCGGATCGCGCTGCTGCGGGCGGCCGGCGCCAACCGGGTCGAAGTGGTGGACTTCACACCGGAGTTCGCCCAGCTCAGTCCCGAACAGTTCGTCACCGAGGTGCTGTCGCCGCTGCACCCCGCGTTGATCGTGGTGGGGGAGAACTTCCGCTTCGGATACCGTGCGGCCGGCACCGTCCAGACGCTCCGTGAACTCGGCCGCGGGCGGTTCGAGGTGGACGCGTTGAAGCTGGTCCGCTTCCGTGACGAGGAGACCTGCTCGACGACCATCCGCGAGGCCCTCGCTGCCGGCGACGTGGCGCACGCCGCGGAGCATCTCGGACGTCCCTTCCGGTTCACCGGCGTGGTCGCGCACGGTGACCATCGCGGACGTGAACTGGGCTTCCCGACGGCGAACCTGCCCGTTCCGGAAGAGCTGGCCTGCCCTGCGGACGGCGTCTACGCCGGCTGGGTGACCCGGCTCGATGGACTGGACGCGCACGGCGAGCCGCTGGCCGAGGGCCAGGGCGCCGAGCGCTGGCCGGCGGCGATCTCGGTGGGCACCAACCCGACCTTCGACGGCGTGCAGCGCCGCGTCGAGTCCTACGTGCTCGACCGCACCGACCTGGAGCTGTACGGCGCCCCGATCGCCGTCGATTTCATCGAACGCATCCGCGGGCAGGTCCGATTCGAGGGCATCGAGGCGCTGATCCTCCAGGTGGAGGACGACGTCCGGCGCAGTCGCGACATCCTGCACGCCGCTGGTTGAGCCTGTCGAAACCCGGTTGAGCCTGTCGAAACCCGGCTGAGCCTGCCGGCACATGACCGTCGGCTGAGTTCGTCGAACCCACGCGGCGGGGTCTCGACAAGCTCGACCAGCGGACCACAGGCCCACCATCGAGACTCGACAAGTTCGACCAGCGGTCGTTCGCGATGGATGTATTGCGTCGCGCGCACCGGCGGCGCACAGTTGGAGTATGACCGGGTTGGTCGCGTTCGCGGTGGTCGCGCTGCTGGTCGCGATCGTGGTCGGCATGATGCGCCGACCGAAGAAGTCCCGAAGGATGCCCACCTCGACGGTGCGTACTTCGACGTGGACGGCTGAGGAACTCGGACTGCTGGAGAGCGATCTCGCCGAACTCACCGCGGCCGGCCATCGGATCGAGCAGGAGTTCGGACGGGCGCCCGTCCAGATGCTGCTGTATCGGGTGGGCAATGTGGTGCGGCGCAATGTGCCGCTGCGCGCCGTCCGGCCCGGACCCTCACGAGGTCTGGCCCGGATGTGTTTTGCCGACGGCACCACTCTTCAGGTGCAGGGACGCCACGTCGGCGACCTGGGACAGTTGGCGGTGACCGCGGTCACCCACAAGGTGCGGGTCTCCGATTTCCACGCCGAACAGAGCCTGGTGGTGCTCGACTTGGACTGGGACCGCGGCCACGTCAGCGTGCTGGCGGTCGGTCTCGATCAGGACGACTGAGCCGGGCCACCCCGGCGTTCCCCATCCCGCTTACGCTTCCGTCATGCCGGGCTTGCCCCGGGATCTCCGACAGGGATCTCCGACGACGGTTTATTCGGTTGCCGAGATCCCGGCGTGCGCCGGGATGACGCCTATCCGGTTGCCGAGATCCCGGCGTGCGCCGGGATGACGCCTATCCGGTTGCCGAGATCCCGGCGTGCGCCGGGATGACGCGGGGTCAGTGCAGCAGCCGCAGCGATTTGCGGTAGATGGCGTCCATCTCTTCGCGGCCGTGGGTGTTGCCCAGCCCATCGACGTATTCGTAGGTGGTCAGCTTGTGATCGCCGGTCGGCGTGTAGTCGAGCGAGATGTACATCGGGATGGCGGCCGCGTTCTGCGGGTCGACCCGCAGGAAGATCTCTTCGAAGCCCAGCTCGATCGCCTGCTGCTCGAGGAAGCGGGTCAAGGCCCGTGCCGCCCCCTGACGGCGCGACTCCGGATAGACCCAGAGGCTCTTCAGTTCCGGCTGCAGCAGATTGTCGGCGCGGCAGTCCAGCACGCTGGTGCCCAACTCCTGGCCGTCCCGCAGGGCGATCGCGAAGAAGTAGTCGCCCTGCTGCTGCCGGTCGAAATGCCCCTGCGCGTAGCGGGCGTTCGGGTGAGGCTCCCGGCGGCCCAGCGCCTCGAGGTCATCCGCCGTGCACAGCCGCACCTCGATGCGCTCCGTCATAGGTACCTCCGCTGGTCGGGGATCGGGGTCAAGTCGGCAGGCCTGGCTCGCGTCCATCGGATCCTTCATTTTGCCAGAACGGTGCAAGCCTACGTCGGTCGGTGCGGACGGAACCTCACCCGTTCATCCGTGGTGTGCGAAGGGCGGTGTGGGCGATCAGGTGGTAACGGCTCAGCCGAGTTGCTTGAGCTGGCTGATCACGTCGGCCACCGCCTGCTGGGCGCTGCCGTACAGCATCGAAGTGTTCTCGGCGTAGAACAGGGCGTTCTCGATGCCGGAGTAGCCGGCGCCCCGTCCGCGTTTGATCACGATGCAGTTGTGGGCCCTGTCGGCGTCCAGGATCGGCATGCCGTAGATCGGGGACGTCTTGTCGGTGCGGGCCACCGGGTTCACCACGTCGTTGGCGCCGATCACCAGCGCCACATCGGTCTGCGGGAACTCGGCATTGATCTCGTCCAGGTCGAAGATCTTCTCGTACGGGACGCCGGCCTCGGCGAGCAGCACGTTCATGTGCCCGGGCATCCGTCCGGCGACCGGGTGGATGGCGAACGACACCTCGACCCCGGCGTCCTCCAGCAGCTTGGCCATCTCCCACACCTTGTGCTGGGCGCCGGCCACCGCCATGCCGTAGCCGGGGACGATGATCACCTTCTCGGCGTAGCGCATCATCGCCGCGGCGTCGGTGGCGGTGAGCTCCTTGAGCCGTCCCTCGATTGCACCGCCGGCCTGCGCCTCGCCGCTGATCGGGGTGAACAGCACGCCCAGGATCGGCCGGTTCATCGCCTTGGCCATCAGTTGGGTGAGCAGCGTGCCGGACGCGCCCACCACGATGCCGGCGATGATCAGTGCCGGGTTGCCCAGCACGTAGCCCTCGAAGCCGACGGCCAGGCCGGTGAACGCGTTGAGCAGCGAGATCACCACGGGCATGTCGGCGCCGCCGATCGGCATGGTCAGCACGGCACCGAGCGCCAGCGACAGCAGGAAGAACAGCACCAGCAAAAACGGGTTGGCCGAGCCGGTGCCCATCGACGACAACACGATCCACACGCCCAGCGCGATGGTGATCAGTGCGAGGACGATGTTGATCAGGTTCTGCGCGGGCAGCCGGATGGCTTTCTTCATGATGCCCTGCAGCTTCAGGAAGGCGATCACCGAGCCGCTGAAGGCGACCGAGCCGATCAGCGAGCCCAGCACCGCCAGGGTGCCGACGACCGGTCCGTGCACCTCGGCGCGGGCGAACTCGACCGCCGCGATGAGTGCCGCCGCCCCGCCGCCCATGCCGTTGTAGATGGCGACCATCTGCGGCATGTCGGTCATCTTCACCACGCGTCCGGCCCACGCCGCGACGCCACCACCCAGCACGATCGCGATCGCGATCAGCGCCATATTGCGCATGCCGGGCACGAAGAACGTGGCCGCGGTGGCCAGCACCATGCCGACCCCGGCCCAGGCGATGCCGCGCCGGGCCTTCACCGGCGAGGCCATTGCCTTCAGCCCGACGATGAACAGCACCGAGACCAACAGGTAGATCCCGTTGACGATCCATTCCATGGGTGATCAGGCCTCCTGGCCCGGGTTGGGCAGCTTCTTCTTCGGAGCGAACATGGCCAGCATCCGTTCGGTCACCACGTAGCCGCCGGCCGCGTTCGCCGCGCCCAGCAGGACGGCCAGGAAGCCCAGCACGATCTGCAGCGGTGTCTCGGCGTGACCCAGCGCGTACATGGCGCCCACCAGCACCACGCCGTGGACGAAGTTCGATCCCGACATCAGTGGGGTGTGCAGGATCACCGGCACTCGTGAGATCACCTCGTAGCCGGTGAACGCGGCCAGCATGAAGATGTAAAGGTAAAGAAGATCGGTCATGTCAGGCGTCCCCTTCCTGCATGTGTGGAGCCTGCATGTGCGGAGCCTGGGTGCCCTGCGGAGCGAGGTCTTCCAGGCCCAGCACCTGCCGGGCCAGTGGATGCACCACGGCGCCACCCAGGGTGAGGGCGGTGCCGGCGATCACCTCGTCGGTGGTGTCGATGGCGAGCCTCCCTTCGGTGACCATCGGCGCGGTGAAGTTGAACAGATTCTTGGCGAACATTTCCGAGGCGTGCACGGGCATGCGGCTGGGCAGGTTGATCGGACCGACGACATGCGCCGAGCCGACCCGCACTTCGGAGCCGGCAACGGTGCCGGCCACGTTGCCACCCTGTTCGGCGGCCATGTCGACCACGACGGCGCCGGGACGCATCGCCTTGACCATCATCTCGCTGACGATCAGCGGCGCCTGCTTGCCTGGGACGGCCGCGGTGGTGATCAGTACGTCGCTCTGGGCGATCGCCTTGCCCAGCTTCGCCTCCTGGGTGCCCTTCTCGGCCTCGGTCAGTTCGCGGGCGTAGCCGCCTTCGCCGACGGCACTGACGCCGGTGTCGACGAATTTGGCGCCCAGCGATTCGATCTGTTCCTTGGTCTCGGGCCGGACGTCGTAACCCTCGACGATCGCGCCCAGCCGTTTGGCGGTCGCGATCGCCTGCAGCCCGGCGACGCCGGCGCCGATCACCAGCACCCGGGCCGGCCGGACGGTGCCGGCGGCGTAGGTGAGCATCGGGAAGAACTTGGGGCAGCGGGCGGCCGCGATGAGCGCGCACTGGTAACCGGCCACCGCGCCTTGGGAGGACAGCACGTCCATCGACTGGGCGCGTGAGATGCGGGGGAGTAGTTCCATCGCGAACGCGTTGACGCCGCCGGTGGCCAGGGCGCGGACCCGCTCCGGGTCGGCGAACGGTGACAGGGTGCCGATCAGGATGGTGCCGGGCCGCAGTGCAGCGACCGTTTCTGGCGACGGCGGGCCGATCGTCCAGACCACATCGGCGCTGGCGAGCACCTCGTCAGTGCTCTGTGCCCAGGTGACCTCGCCGAGCGAGTGCGGGGTGATGTGGGCTCGGTCGGTGGCGCCGTCCTGGATCACCAGGGTCGCGCCCAGGGCTCGCAGTTTGGTCGCCACGTCGGGCACGATCGGGGTGCGCCGCTCGGCTGGATCGGCGCTGACTGGAATGCCGAGAACGAAGCCCATGGCTGTGGCTCTCTCTCCCTCGCCTTGTCAGACGTTGTCAGACGGTGATGATTCCATCCAACCCCGCCGTACCGGCCTTGTCACATCAAGCGTGGAGCAGTGTGTCGTGCACTAGGATTCTTCGGTGGATTATCGCGTGGCGGACCTGAACCTGGCCGATTTCGGACGCAAGGAGATCGCTCTCGCCGAGCATGAGATGCCCGGCCTGATGGCGATGCGGGAACGCTACGGCGACTCGAAACCCCTTGCCGGCGCCCGGATCGCGGGTTCGCTGCATATGACGGTGCAGACCGCGGTGCTGATCGAGACGCTGGTGGCGCTGGGCGCCGAAGTGCGCTGGGCGTCCTGCAACATCTTCTCCACCCAGGACCAGGCCGCCGCCGCGGTGGTGGTCGGCCCGAACGGCACCCCGGAGGATCCGCAGGGGGTGCCGGTGTTCGCCTGGAAGGGCGAGACGCTCGCCGAGTACTGGGCGTGCACCGAGCAGATCATGGACTGGGGCGACCGGCGTCCGAACATGATCCTGGACGATGGCGGCGACGCCACCCTCCTGGTGCACAAGGGTGTCGAGTTCGCCAAAGCAGGGGCGGTGCCAGAGCCCGGCGCCGGTGACTCGGCCGAGTACGCGGTGGTGCTGCAGCAACTGCGGTCGTCCGGGCTGGACTGGGTGGCGATCTCGAACGAGCTCCGCGGCGTCACCGAAGAGACCACCACCGGCGTCCACCGGCTGTACGAGATGGCCAAGCAGGGCTCGCTGCTGTTCCCGGCGATCAACGTCAACGACTCGGTCACCAAGAGCAAATTCGACAACAAGTACGGCATTCGGCATTCGCTGATCGACGGGATCAACCGCGGCACCGACGTGTTGATCGGCGGCAAGACCGCGGTGGTCTGCGGCTACGGCGATGTCGGCAAGGGTGCCGCGGAGGCGCTGGCCGGCCAGGGCGCGCGGGTGATCGTCACCGAGATCGACCCGATCTGCGCGCTACAAGCAGCGATGGACGGCTACCAGGTGGCTCGGCTCGACGACGTGCTGAATGTGGCCGACATCGTGATCACCTGCACCGGTAACCGTGACGTGGTGACGGCCGATCAGATGGCGAAGATGAAGCATCTGGCGATCGTCGGCAACATCGGCCACTTCGACAACGAGATCGACATGGCCGGGCTGGAGTCCTACCCGGGGATCGAGCGGACCGTGATCAAGCCGCAGGTCGATCGCTGGACGTTCCCCGACGGGCATTCGATCCTGGTGCTCTCCGAGGGCCGGCTGCTGAACCTGGGCAATGCCACCGGGCACCCGTCGTTCGTGATGAGCAATTCGTTCACCAACCAGGTGCTGGCTCAGATCGAGCTGTTCACCAAGACGGCCGAGTACCCGATCGGCGTCTACACGCTGCCCAAGGAACTGGACGAAGAAGTCGCCCGGCTGCACCTGGCGGCGTTGGGCGTCCAGCTCACCGAGCTGACGCCCGCCCAGGCCGACTATCTCGGCGTCCCCGAGCAGGGCCCCTTCAAGCCGGACGCCTACCGCTACTGACGTTCTCGGGGTCGTCGGTCGAGACTCAGCC
>JBDHZN010000044.1:0-18656 GCA_039811845.1 Micropruina sp.
TCTGCACGTAGCTCTCCAGCGGCACGCCGTACTGCAGGGCGATCGAGATCGCGATCGAGAAGGCGTCCATCACGCCGGCCAGGGTCGAGCCCTGCTTGCCGAGCTTGAGGAAGACCTCGCCGAGGCGTCCGTCGTCGTAGGCGCCTGCGGTCATATAGCCCTCGGCACCACCGACTGCGAATGACGTCGTCCGGCTGGCCCGCGACTTCGGCAGCCGCTGCCGGCGCGGACGGTACTCGACCCGCACCTCGGGCTCAGCCTTGACCTCGACTGCCGCCGGCTCTTCCTTCTTCTTGGCGTCGGACAGCGGCTGGCCGACCTTGCAGTTGTCGCGGTAGACCGCCAGTGCCTTCAGGCCGAGCTTCCAGCCCTGCAGGTACACCTCGGCGATCTCTTCGACCGTGGCCGTCTCGGGCAGGTTGACCGTCTTGGAGATGGCGCCGGACAGGAACGGCTGGGCCGCGGCCATCATCCGCACGTGACCCATCGGCTTGATCGCCCGTTCACCCATCGCGGTGTCGAAGACCTCGTAATGCTCGGTCTTCAGGCCCGGGGCGTTCACCACGTGGCCGTGCTCGGCGATGTACTCGATGATCGCCTCGACGGTCTCTTCGGTGTAGCCCAGGCCGTGCAGGGCACGCGGAATGGTCTGGTTGACGATCTGCATCGACCCGCCGCCGACCAGCTTCTTGAACTTGACCAGCGAGAAGTCCGGCTCGATGCCGGTGGTGTCGCAGTCCATCATGAAGCCGATGGTGCCGGTGGGTGCCAACACGGACGCCTGGGCGTTGCGGAAACCGTTGGCCGCACCGAGGGTGACGACCTTCGCCCACTCGTCGGTGGCCACGTCGTGCACGGTCGAATCGAGATCGGTGAGGGTGCGCACCTCGTCATTGGCCGCCTGGTGCTTGCGCATCACCTTCTGGTGAGCGGACGCGTTGCGCGCATAGCCGGCGTACGGACCGACGATCGCCGCCAGTTCGGCGGAGCGCCGGTAACTGGTGGCGGTCATCAGCGAGGTGATGGACGCCGCCAGCGCCCGCCCGCCCTCGGAGTCGTAGCCGCGGCCGACGGCCATCAGCAGCGCACCCAGGTTGGCGTAGCCGATGCCGAGCTGACGGTAGTCGCGGGTGGTCGTACCGATCGCCTCGGTCGGGAAGTCGGCGAAGCAGATCGAGATGTCCATCGCGGTGATGACCAGCTCGACGGCCTTGACGAAGGTAGCGGCATCGAAGGTGTCGTCGTCGCGCAGGAACTTCAGCAGGTTCAGGCTGGCCAGGTTGCAGGAGCTGTTGTCCAGGCTCATGTACTCCGAGCACGGGTTGGACGCCGTGATCCGGCCGGTCTCGGGGTTGGTGTGCCAGGCGTTGATGGTGTCGTCGTACTGGATGCCGGGGTCGGCGCACTCCCAGGCGGCCTTGGCCATCTTGTCGAACAGCTGGCGCGCGTCGACGGTCTCGATCACCTCACCGGTCATCCGGGCCCGCAGGCCGAACTCGGCGCCGCCTTCGACGGCGCGCATGAACTCGTCGCTGACCCGGACGGAGTTGTTCGCGTTCTGGTACTGGACGCTGACGATGTCCTTGCCGCCCAGGTCCATGTCGAAGCCGGCGTCGCGCAGCGCGCGGATCTTGTCCTCTTCGCGCGCCTTGGTCTCGATGAACTCCTCGATGTCGGGGTGGTCGACGTCCAGTACGACCATCTTCGCGGCCCGTCGCGTGGCGCCACCCGACTTGATGGTGCCCGCCGAGGCGTCGGCGCCGCGCATGAAGCTGACCGGGCCGGAGGCCGTCCCGCCCGAGGAAAGCAGTTCCTTGCTGGAACGGATCCGGGAGAGGTTCAGGCCGGCACCCGAACCGCCCTTGAAGATGAAGCCCTCTTCCTTGTACCAGTTCAGGATCGAGTCCATCGAATCGTCGACGCTGAGGATGAAGCAGGCGCTGACCTGCTGCGGAGACTTGGTGCCCACGTTGAACCACACCGGCGAGTTGAAGCTGAAGTACTGGCGCAGCAGCATCCAGGTCAACTCGTGCTCGAAGATCTCGCCGTCGGCCGGCGTCGCGAAATACCCGTTGTCCTCACCGGCGCGCCGGTAGGTGGTCACCACCCGGTCGATCAGCTGCCGCAGGCTGGTCTCGCGGGCCGGCGTGTTCAGTGCGCCACGGAAGTACTTGGTGGTGACGATGGTCGAGGCGTTGACGCTCCAGAAATCGGGAAACTCGGCACCCCGCTGCTCGAACACGGTCTCACCCGTCTTCCAGTTGGTCTGGACGACGTCGCGCGCCTCCCAGGTCACCTGGTCGTAGGGGTGCACGCCCTCGGTGGTGAACACGCGCTCGATGGTGAGACCCGGTCGCTTCGCGGATCGACGGCTTCCGGCGCGAGCAGTTTCGGTCATCTGTGGTGCCTTCTCTCGGGTGTGGATCGCTGGTTCTGCCAGCAGTGGGGTGACTGTCAGCGGGGCGCGACCAACTGGCCGCGGAGGTTCTCGATCTCGGCGGCGAAGTCGTCGACCGAGTTGTAGTGCTTGTAGACCGACGCGAAGCGGAGGTATGCCACGGCGTCCAGGGTGCGTAGCGGGCCGAGGATCGCCAGGCCGACATCGTCAGCCGGGATCTCGGCCTGCCCGCTGGCCCGCAGTGCCTCTTCGACTTGCTGGCCGAGCCGAGCGAGATCCGCCTCCGAGACCGGCCTGCCCTTGCAGGCCTTCCGGACACCGGTCACCACCTTCTCGCGCGAGAAGGGCTCGACCACACCGGAACGCTTCACGACCACGAGCTGCATCTGCTCAAGAGTGGTGAACCGACGCTCGCAGGACGGGCATTGGCGCCTGCGACGAATCGCCGCGCCGTCTTCAGCAACCCGCGAGTCGAGGACTCGCGAATCGGTGTGGCGGCAGTACGGGCAATGCACGAGCATCGACCCCCTTCGTCTTCAGCGATGAACCGCCCTGTGGAGCGTTGTGTGTACTGGCTGTGGAGAACCCTGTGGATGAGACCACAATCTGTGGACAAAGCACAGCCCTGTAACTACTACATATAGACGATATGTCGCTCGTCACCGCAACGCAACCAGGCGCGGCGTGTCGGCCGGAGATGGCTCAAGACCCATCGTTCTGCGAGTCAACGGACGGCGGCGCCCACGGCTGTCGGTTCCAATCGAGACGATTTCAGGCGACAATCCGCCACCCAGAAGACATCCGCGGCGCCCAGCAGACACCGAACCCGGGAGCCTCGATGTGGACCCGGTTTCAGCCCAGCTGGCTCACTGCCGGCGCCTGCGGGAGACCGGGCTCATTCGGCACTGCCATGAAACCGGCGACCAGCGTGAACACCCCCGCCGCAACCGCACCGAGGAACACCGTCATCACCACGGCCAAGCCACGCCGGGTGAGCTGAAGGCCCTGCCCGACTGCGATCGCCACCGGCTCGGACACCCGGGCGCGCACCAGCGGCGCAACCCCGCCGGACGGGCGACCGCCCGGCGCTCCGGGATGGTTCGGACGCGCGATCGGCCCCCGCGTCTGCGGGACATGCCGCCACCGCGGCCGGGCGGTCGTCGGGGTGATCACCATCTCCTCAACCAGTACCGCACTCATCTCGCACTCCCTTCCTCGAACATATGTTCGATGGTCATTCTTACCCGCGATCGACGTGGGCGCAACCCTTATTCGTACTGTTGTTCCCGATCGTTCGATCGATACCCATGAGTCAACACGGCGCCACTGACAGTTTTCGCAGGCCGGCCACGAGCACCTCTCGCAGGCCCCGTCCGCAGGCGCCGCCACCTCCGATCAGAGCCACGCCTGGATACGGAGCACAAGTGCCGGCGACTTCGGCGACACGCTCGAACAGACGTATGAATGACGCGCGTCGTGGCCTACTCTGTGCCCATGGCTGGCAGGAATCCGTTCGACAAGACACCGCGGCGTGGCCGCCCACCCAAGCAACCGCCGAAGATGAGCGTGGGGCGCCCCAGCAACGCTGAGGTGGCCCAGCAGCTTGAGATGGCCAAGATCACTCAGCTTCCCGACGGGCCCGCCGACGTCGAGGGCCTCACCCCTCGGCAGCGGCGCATCCTGGAGTTGATTCACCTGGCGGTGAGCACCCGGGGCTACCCGCCGACGATCCGCGAGATCGGCGAGGCGGCCGGGCTGGCGTCGCCGTCCAGCGTGTCGCATCAGTTGCGCGCGCTCGAGGCGAAGGGCTATTTGCGTCGCGACCCGAACCGCCCTCGCGCGATGGAGGTGCGGCTGCCGGAGTCACTGTCGAAGACCGAACCGGCAGTTGAGCCCGAGCATGATGTCGTCGACGTCACGGACATCGGCGAGGCCCTGCCCGAGGCGGTGAACGTGCCCGTCGTCGGCCGGATCGCGGCCGGCGGTCCGATCCTGGCCGAAGAGCGCGTGGAAGACGTGTTTCCGCTGCCCAAGCAGCTGGTCGGCGAGGGCACGCTGTTCCTGCTCGAGGTCAAGGGCGATTCGATGATCGAGGCCGCGATCTGCGACGGCGACTTCGTGGTAGTGCGGCAGCAGCCGTCCGCCAACAACGGCGACATCGTGGCGGCGTTGCTCGAAGACGAGGCGACGGTGAAGACCTTCAAGCGCACCGACGGGCAGGTGTGGCTGCTGCCGCACAACCCGGCCTACTCGCCCATCGACGGCAATCAGGCCTCAATCCTGGGCAAGGTCGTCGCGGTCCTGCGCCGGGTCTGAGCAGTTTCGGCGCAGGTACCAGGAGTCGCGTGAGTACCTGAGGCTCCCGTTCGGGTGGAGCTTGCCCGGCTCGACCAGCGGATCGGTGGCTTAAGACGCCAGGCGCTCCCGCGATCGACGACCAGCCACCTCCGGCTCAGCGTTGGCCCGGCCAACCTCCGCCCAGATCGCATCCAGCGAGAGGCCGAGGACATCGGCGATGGCGGCGATGGTCGGGAAGGACGGAGTTGCCACCCGTCCGGACTCGATCTTGCGGAGGGTCTCGGGCGAGACGGCGGCACCCAGCGCGACCTCGAGCATGGAGCGCTCTCCCCGCGCCTTGCGCAGCAGCGAACCCAAGCGGCGTCCGCGCTCGATCTCGGCGGGACTCAGCGGCAACCGAACCATGTCCGTGATTCTAATACCGGTATAGTATGGCCGGGATAGTTATTGGACTTCAGTCAGAAGAGGCGTCGCATGATCGAGATCCTGAGCCCAGTTCGACTCACCCAGGCCAGAGCGACCGGAGCCATCGTGGCCAATACGCTGCAGGCATTGAGGGACCGCTGCACCGTCGGCACCAACCTGCTCGACATCGACCGATGGGCCAAGGAGATCATTCTGGGCGCGGGTGCGCAGTCGTGCTACGTCGACTATGCGCCGTCGTTCGGACGCGGACCGTTCGGCCACTACATCTGCACCGCCGTCAATGACGCCGTGCTGCACGGGCTGCCGCACGATCGGACGCTCACCGACGGTGACCTGCTGACGCTCGATCTCGCCGTCGTCAAGGGCGGTGTCGCCGCGGACTCGGCGATCAGCTTCATCGTCGGGCAGGCGCGACCGGCCGAGAGCGTGGCGCTGATCGATGCGACCCAGCGCGCGCTCGATGCCGGGATCGCGGCGGCGGGTCCCGGTGCTCGGCTCGGTGACATCTCCCACGCCATCGGCACTGTGCTCACTGAGGCCGGCTATCCGATCAACACCGACTTCGGCGGGCACGGCATCGGTTCGACGATGCACCAGGATCCGCATGTGTCGAACACCGGACGGCCCGGTCGCGGCTACCGACTGCGTCCCGGCCTGTTGCTGGCGCTGGAACCCTGGGTGATGACGGACACGGCGGAACTGGTCACCGATGCCGACGGCTGGACGCTGCGTAGCGCGACCGGCTGCCGGACGGCACACAGCGAGCACACCATCGCGATCACCGAGACGGGAGCCGAGATCATGACCCTGCCGACGGCTCCTTGAGAAGCACGTGGTGAGGTTTCGACGCCAAGCTCAACCACCGTTGATCGAGCTTGTCGAGATCCAGCGCCCCTGAGGTGGTGTTGACAAGGGTCTCGACGTAGCTCGACCGGCGAGGGAACTCAGCTCGTGGCCGTCCGAACGGCCACATAGCCCCGCAGCCGGTCCAGGGACGGCTGAAAGCCGGTGACCGTCAGCGTGACGCGACCCAGCTTGATCTTCGATCCCGCCTTGACCGGCAGCAGCACACCGGGCTCCCCCGGCTTGGACAGGTCCGGCCAGTGCCGGATCACCGCCGAGCGGGTAGTCAACTCCACTACCGCCATCCGGTTTCCGGTACCGATCCGGGCCGCTGTCGCGGCGTCGTCCGGCCCCGCGGGTAGGAAGATCAGGCCTGCGTCGGACGCCGGCGACGCGACCTTGGTCAGCACAGGATCGAAGCCGATCCGGGCCCTGCCATAGGCGGGCGCCAGCCGGCTCATCGTCCAGCATTCACCGCCGATGAATGCCCAGTCACCGTCGCGCAGGCTCACCGTCGAGCCGAAGCCCGACCGGTCGCTATCGCGCCAGATGGAAACCTGATCGACGTCGGCTGCGCGGTTGGCATAGCCGACGCGGGCGGAGCCGAGGGTGCCGACCGTTCCCTGCACGATGGTCAGGTACGGCTCTCGTCCGGTCGGCGACGTCGACGGTGACGGCGTCGGGTCGACAGGTCCCGCGCCACAACCGGCGGCGAGCAGCGCCACCGCGATACCCGAGCCGACGGAGAACAGGTCGCGGCGTCCGATCGAAGTCATGGACGTCATTGTCGGACGCACCCGGCTCAGCTCGCCGTCCGAGTGTCCTGAAGTCGCCGCAGTGCCCCGATGGCGGTCTCCCGGTCGGTGGTCATCCAGAAGTCCGGCATGGACGCCCGCAGGAAGCTGCCGTACCGGGCGGTGATCAGTCGTGGGTCGAGCACCGCCACCACGCCCTTGTCGCTGAGTCGGCGGATCAGCCGTCCGGAGCCCTGGGCCAGCAGCAGGGCGGCATGGGTAGCTGCCACCGCCATGAACCCGTTGCCGCCGCGGTCGGCCACCGCGCGCTGCCGGGCCTGCATCAGCGGCTCGTCGGGACGCGGGAACGGAATCTTGTCGATGATCACCAGCTCGCAGGTGTCCCCGGGGACGTCGACGCCCTGCCACAGCGACAACGTGCCGAACAGGCTGGTCTGCGGGTTCGCCACGAAGGTGCGGGTGAGCTCACCGAGTTGGGCGTCGCCCTGACAGAGGATCTCCTGGTCGGGCAGCTCACGGCGGCAGTAGGTCGCGGCAGCCTCGGCGGCGCGCTGTGAGGCGAACAACCCCAGCGTGCGACCGCCGGCCGCCCAGACCAGTTCGGCCACCTCGGCGAGAGTGGCCGGAGCGATCCCTTCCCGGGTCGGCGGCGGCAGCGTTTTCGCCACATAGAGAATTCCTTGGCGCTGGTAGTCGAAGGGCGAACCGACATCGAGCCCTCGCCAGCGGGGCCGCTCCGGTTCGCCGTCGTCATCTCCGTCCTCGTCGCGGTCGCGAGAGTACGGCTCGGTGAGGCCGACCGAGGCGGCGACCGCATCGAAGTTGCCGCCGATCGACAGGGTGGCCGAGGTGAGCACCGCCGGCCGCTTGGCGAAGATGCCCTCACGCATCAGACCGGCCACCGACAACGGCGCCTGGTTCAGCTGCCGGCCGAACCGTTCCCGCTCGGACACCCAGATCACATCGTGCGGGGCCAGTGCCGCCATCTGTTCGGCGATGTCGAAGACCTCTTTGGCCGCGGCGGCCGCCTGTTTGCGCTCGTTGTCGGAGTCGTCGCCGCCGGACATGCCGGAGACCACCCGGCGGGCCACGTTGCGGACCAGTTGCAGGGTGTCGGCGAGCGGGCCTTCGACGTCCTCGATGCGGGCCAGCGGCGCGTCGTCCAGGGCGGCCCGCAGCGCCTCGCCGGCGTCCAGGAACTCCAGGGCGACATCGTCGTCGAGCCAGGGCAGGCAGCGGCGTCCGACCCGTTCGATCAGTTGCGGGCTGAGTTCGTGCGAGGCCGCGCCGGTCACCCGGCTGACCAATTCGTGCGCCTCGTCGACGATCACCGCGTCGTGTTCGGGAAGGACGGTGCCGCCGTGCATCGCGTCGATCGCCAGCAGGGCGTGATTGGTGACCACCAGCTGCGACGTCCGGGCCTGATCGCGGGAGCGTTCGACGAAGCACTCCGAGCCGTAGGGGCAACGCTGGGCACCGAGGCATTCCCGGACCGGGATCGACACCTGCGCCCAGGCCGGCCCGGTGTGGGTCGGGGCATCATCGCGGTCGGCGGCGCCCTTGGATTCGGCCTGCTGCTCCACCCATTCCCGCAGCGCCACCACTTCGGCGCCGACCTTGGAGTTCGCGTCGGTCGCCACCGCCGTCAGCGCTTCGGCCAGCTCGCTGCCGCCGAGCAGGCTCTCCTGTTCGGAACCGAGGCTGTCGCGGACCCGGTACAGGCAGGCGTAGTTGGTGCGACCCTTCAGCACCGCGTGGCTGACCCGCTTGCCGGTGACCCGCTTGCAGGCCTCCAGGGCGGCGGGAATGTCCTTATGGGCCAGCTGCGACTGCAGGGCGAGGGTTGCCGTGGCGATCACGATCCGCTCGCGCGGCGACTGGACGAGGCGGGCCAGCGCCGGCGCCAGATAGCCCAGCGACTTGCCCGTGCCGGTGCCCGCCTGGACGAGGAGATGATCTCCCCCGGCCAGCGTCTCGGCGACCGCGGACGCCATCTCGTGCTGACCCGGACGCTGAGCGCCCGCGATGCCCTCGACTGCTGCGCCGAGGATCGCTTCGGTCAGGTCGGTCTCGGGCATTGGTTCAACTTACCGCCCGCCACCGACAGGCTCGGTGAACGACGGGCGGTCGGTGATAAGGGTCTCGACAAGCTCGACCAGCAGGGGTCGAAACCGATCCGGGTCAGCGAGCGAAAGGGGCGAGTTCTCCCGCCAGTCCCCGGTTGACCCGGGCGGTGACCGCGGTGCCTTCGGCGGTGTGTTCCAGGGTCATGATCTCGCCACTGGTGTGGATCTTGTCGATCAGGTCGCCGCGAGCGTAGGGCACCAGGGCGTTGACCTCGACCGCCGGACGAGGCAACCGCTCCTCCACCCGCCGGGTGAGATCGTCGATCCCCTCACCGGTGCGGGCCGACACGAAGACGGCATCCGGGTAGCGGGTGCGCAGACCGGCCAGGGTGGTGGCGTCCGCTCGATCGATCTTGTTGATCACCAGCTGCTCGGCGATGTTCCCGGCGCCGATCTCGGCGAGCACGGTGCGGACGGCCTTGATCTGGCCCTCCGGGTCAGGATCGGAGCCATCCACCACGTGCAGCAGCAGATCGGCCAGCACCGACTCCTCCAGGGTGGAGCGGAACGCCTCGACCAGGTCGTGCGGCAGGTGCCGGACGAAGCCGACGGTGTCGGTCAGCGTGTAGACCCGGCCGTCGGTGCTCTCGGCGCGCCGGGTGGTGGGATCCAGGGTGGCGAACAGGGCGTTCTCGACCAGCACGCCGGCACCGGTGAGCCGGTTCAGCAGCGACGATTTGCCGGCGTTGGTGTAACCGACGATGGCCACCGACGGGATCTCGTTGCGCTGCCGCTCCTGCCGCTTGGTGGCGCGCACCTCGTCCATCTCGCGCAGCCGCTTGCGGAGCACCGAGATCCGGGTCCGGATCCGGCGGCGGTCGGTTTCGATCTTGGTCTCACCAGGGCCACGGCCACCGATGCCGGCACCGCCGGCAGCCCGTCCGCCGGCCTGCCGGGACAGGTTGCCGCCCCAGCCGCGCAGCCGCTGTCGCAGGTACTGCAGCTGGGCCAGCTCGACCTGGGCTTTGCCCTCGGCGCTCTTGGCGTGCTGGGCGAAGATGTCCAGGATCAGCGCGGTGCGGTCGATCACCTTGACCCCGACCCGGTCCTCCAGGTTGCGCAGCTGGGCGGGCTCGAGTTCGCCGTCACAGATCACCGTGTCGGCGCCGGTGGCGATCACCACCTCACGTAGTTCGTCCACCTTGCCGCGTCCGACGAAGGTCGCGGGGTCGGGATGGCTGCGGCGCTGGACGAGTGCCTCCAGGACCTCCGAGCCGGCGGTTTCGGCGAGCAGTTTCAGTTCGGCCACCGAGTTCTCGGCGTCCGTGACGGTGCCGGTCGCCCAGACGCTGACCAGCACCACCCGTTCCAACTGCAGATCGCGGTACTCGACCTCGGTGATGTCGGCCAGCTGGGTGGACATGCCGGCGACCCGGCGCAGCGACAGCCGCTCGGCCAGGTCGAGTTGATCACCGTCGAAGTCACCGATCTCGGGATCGTCGGCGTCGTCGTAGCTCGGATGCGTCACAGGTTCACTGTGCCACGCGCGACGATGACCGCGGGACCGGTCAGCCGGGCACCGGCCGGATCGAGATCGACGAGCAGCGAGCCGCCGGGAGGATCGACCCGCCAGGTGCCGGACGCCTCACCCGCGGCGGTCGCGGCCGCAACGGCCGCCGCCACGGTGCCGGTGCCGCAGGAGAAGGTCTCCCCCACGCCGCGCTCCCAGACCCGCATCCGGATCTGGTGGTCGCCGACGCTCTCGACGAACTCGACGTTGGCCCGATTGGGAAACACCTCCGCCGGATAGCCCGGCTCGCGGGTCAGGTCGAGCATGTCCAGCCCGCCGGTGGACAGCAGGACGGCGGCATGCGGGTTGCCCACATCGACCGCACGGCCCTGGAAGGTCTGCTCGCCGACGGTGACCGGCACCTCGTCCGGGGAGACTCTCGGAACTCCCATACTGATCCGGATCTGGTCGCCGTCCAGGAACTCGCCGTGCCGGACGCCGGCGCGGGTGACGATGTCGATCGGGCGATCGTCGATCAGGCCCTCGGTGAGCAGGTAGCGCAGGAACACCCGCAGCCCGTTGCCGCACATCTCGGCGATGGAGGCGTCGGCGTTGCGGTAGTCCATGAACCAGGTGTCGCCGTGTTGCTCGTAGCCGGGCACACGGCGGGCCCGGACGGCGCGCAGCGTACCGTCGCCACCGATCCCGGCCCGGCGATCGCAGAGCAATCGGATCTGCTCGTCGTTCAGGTCCAGAGCGCCGTCGGGGTCGCTGAAACACACGAAGTCGTTGAGCGTTCCGTGTCCCTTGGCGAAGGCAAGCATTCCGGAATTGCACCGCAGCGTGGCGAGACGGTCAAACCGGCATCCAAATGGGGACAGATACTCGCCTTCAGACGTCGGCGACGATGACCTCAGCAAGCCCGGGGGTGTCCGCGGCGAGCCAGTCGATCCGTGGATCGCGGCGGAACCAGCCGAGCTGCTTGCGGGCGAATCTGCGGGTTCCCGCGATGGTCTGCCGCTTCGCCTCGTCCTCGCTGATCTCGCCGTCCAGATGGGCCAGCACCTGCCGATAACCCAGCGCCCGGGACGCCGTCCGGCCCTGTCGCAGGCCGCGCTCGACCAGCGCGCGCACCTCGGCGAGCAGCCCGTCGGCCCACATCTGCTGCACGCGCTGCTCGATGCGCTCGTCCAGGACGTCACGAGGCAGTTCGAGACCCCATTGCCACACACCGTCGAGGGCATAGCGCCACTCCGGCAGAGTGGCCCGCCAGGAACCGGTCAGTTCGATCACTTCCAGCGCACGGACGATGCGGCGTCCGTTGCCGGGCAGGATGTCGGCGGCGGCCTCGGGTGAGAGTTCCGCCAGTCGCCGGTGCATTTCTTCGGCGCCGAATGCGGTCAGGTCGTCCTCGAGTCGCTGCCGCACGGCCGGGTCAGTACCGGGAAACTCGAAATCATCGAGGATGGCGTGTACATACAGCGCGGAACCGCCGACCAGAATCGGCACCACTCCACGGGCCCGGCAATCGGCGATCGCCGTGCGTGCCAGTTGCTGGAAGGTCGCCACGCTGGCGGTCTGGTCGACGTCCATGATGTCGACCAGGTGGTGGGTGATGCCGCCGCGCTCGGCCGCGGTCGGCTTGGCGGTGCCGATGTCCATACCGCGATACACCAGCATCGAGTCGGCGTTGACGATCTCGGCCGGCCGCCCGCGCTCGACGAGCAGGTGCGCGACCCGGACCGCCAGCGCCGTCTTTCCGCTTGCGGTAGGACCGTTCAGGACGATCAGGGGCGGCGTCTGCACGCCGCTCATTCTGCCTCAGCGGCCCACTCGGTACCGCCCGGACCGGGATCGGAAAGAAATGACCAATCGACGGAAGCTGACCGAAGCTTGCGCCACCCTCTTGGCATCGCCGTCCCGGCGAGGTAAGAATGGGCACGGAGCCGGACACGATCCGGGTGGGCGACAGAGAGGAGGCCGAATGGATTTCGTCGAGAAGGTCAAAGGGGCCGTAGCCGGCCACGAAGATCAGATTGAAGGCGCCATCGATCAGGTGGGCGACTTCGTCGATTCGAAGACAGACGGCAAGTATGCGGCCCAAGTCGATCAGGCTCAGGATTTCCTCAAAGATAAGGTCCGGAAGTCATAGGTACTCCGGAGTATTCCGTTGAGTTGATCGACTGATCTTTCGTACGAACAAGCAAACGATTCGGTGGGGTCGGGCATTCGCCCGGCCCCACCGTCCTTTTCCCGACACGAGCTCCCCATGCTCGTCAGGCATGCGCAGCATGCAGGGAAAGTCTTTGACGGCATAGCCGACCCCGGCCAGCCTGGTGACTGACAGCCTGATTGATCCAGGCGTCGGCATCGACAGCCGTGTTCACCCAACGAAGAGAGGATTCGGTGGCCGAGGTGAAGGTTCTGCACAACATCATCGCGGGCGAGGCCCGCCAGGCAGTGTCCGGAGAGACCCTGGAGATCGTCAATCCGGCGACGGGCCAGGCCTACGCCACGGCACCACTGTCAGGGCCCGAGGACGTCGACGCGGCATTCACCGCGGCAGGCGACGCGTTCGAGAAGTGGCGCTGGAGCACCCCGAGTGAACGACAGGCGGCGCTGCTCGCCTTCGCCGATGCGATCGAGGCCGGCGCCGACGAGCTGGTCGACATCGAATGCGAGAACACCGGCAAGCCCAAAAACCTGACAGCCTCGGAAGAGATCGGCCCGATGGTCGACCAGGTGCGGTTCTTCGCCGGCGCCGCCCGGGTGCTGGACGGCCGGGCGCAGGGCGAGTACATGCGCGGCTTCACCTCGTCGGTGCGCCGCGAGCCGATCGGCCCGGTCGGCCAGGTGGCGCCGTGGAACTACCCGATGATGATGGCGATCTGGAAGCTGGCCCCCGCGCTGGCGGCCGGCAACACGGTGGTGCTGAAGCCGTCCGACACGACCCCGGCGTCGTCGATCTGGCTGGCCGAGAAGCTGGCCGACATCCTGCCGGCGGGCGTGGTGAACGTGGTCTGTGGCGACCGGGCGACCGGTGCCACCCTGACCGCGCATCCGATCCCCCGGATGGTGTCGATCACCGGCTCGACCCGAGCCGGCATGGCGGTGGCGACCGCGGCGGCGTCCGATCTGAAGGTGACCCACCTGGAGCTCGGCGGCAAGGCGCCGGTGGTGGTCTTCGACGACGTCGACCTGGAATCGGCGATCGAGGGCATTTCGGTGGCCGGGCTGTTCAACGCCGGCCAGGACTGCACCGCCGCGACCCGGGTGTTGTGCCAGGCGGGGGTGTACGACGAGTTCGTCGCCGAGTTGGCGAAGGCGGCCGCCGCGACCCGCACCGGTTTCGATCCGGCCGACGAGGACATCCTCTATGGCGCGATCAACAATCCGCGCCAGTTGAGCCACGTCTCGGGCCTGGTCGAGCGTGCACCGTCCCATGCCCGGGTGGTGACCGGCGGACGCCAGGTCGATCGCGACGGCTACTTCTACGAACCGACCGTGGTCGCCGATCTGCAGCAGGACGACGAGTTGATCCGCACCGAGATCTTCGGGCCGGTGCTCACCGTGCAGAAGTTCGGCGACGAGGACGAGGCAGTCACGCTGGCCAACGACACCGTGTACGGGCTGGCCTCGTCGGTGTGGACGTCGAACGCCGGGGCGGCTGCTCGGCTGGCGATGCGGCTCGACTTCGGCTGCGTGTGGGTCAACACCCACATTCCGCTGGTCGCCGAGATGCCGCACGGCGGCTTCAAGCACTCCGGGCACGGCAAGGATCTGTCGATGTATAGCCTCGAGGACTACACCCGGATCAAGCACGTGATGCAGTACCACGGCTTCGAGGGCTGAGGCCGACGCACACGACCTTCCGTTGGTCGAGCTTGTCGAGACCCCCTGGTTTCGACAAGCTCAACCAACGACAAGCTCAGCCCGCCGGCATCGATAGCGCGATCAGCGATTTTCAGGCAGTCAACGGCAGCGGGCGATCCCACGCCGCGCGCTCGCATTGCGCCAGCAGTTCATTCAGTGCAGCCGCGCCCCGTTGGGCGATCTGGCGTGGCGGCAGCTCCCGATAGCGCGGGTTGAAGATCTCCAACGACACCGCGCCGTCGAAGCCTGCTCCGAGCGCCGCCCGGGTCGCGTCGCTCACGTCCAGGTCGCCCTCGCCCGGGAAACAGCGGTGGTTGCGGCTCCACTGGATCAGGTCCATCGTGAGCAGCGGCGCGTCCGCCAACTGAACGAGGCCCAGCGCATTCGACGGAAGGGCAGCCACGTCCCGAGCGTCGTCGTCGAGTGCCAGCAGGTGGAAGGTGTCGAGCACCAGGCTCTGCCGCGGATATCCCGCGCGCTGGAGCACATCCCAGGCGTGCGCGACGCGGCTGATGTGGGTGCCCCAGGACAGCGCCTCGAACATGATGCCCATTCCGCGGTCGGCGGCGATCGCGCCGAGGGCGGCCAGCTGGGCGGCCGAATGGTCTGGATCGGCGATGGCGTCGGGGTCGGTGTTGGAGACGATGACGATCGTGTCGGTACCCAGGCCGCTCATCACGGTCAGCTCAGCGGTGAAGCGGGCGATGACCTCGGCGAACTCTTCGTCCGGAACGCCCTCCGCCCTGCGGAACGGCTGGTAGCACTCGATGTCCAGACCGACATCACGGCACCGGCGGGCCACCTCTCCGGCCGACAGGCCCGAGCCGCGCAGATCGGCGTCGAACAACTCAATGCCGTCGAACCCGGCGGCTGCGATCGCCTCGATCTTCTCGACGAGAGTGCCGCCCAGCGACACCGTTGATATGCACTTCTTCAGCGCCCACACCCCCATGGGACTCGACGGGCTCGTCACAGCACCATCGATCAGATTACTTAGTTAAGGCTAACCTAACATTCATCTGACTTTTGGCTGGACGGCGACGGCATCCGGACATCGCTCAGCCGTGCGAGCAGGTGACGTGGCGGAGCTCGGGAATCAAGCCGGGGCGTACCGCTCGCGGACGAAGCGGCGTAGCCGTCCGGCCATCGCGGCGATCTGGCGGGCGCCGTGGTGGTGCGGCTGCCACGCCGCGTGCAGCACGATCTGCAGGGCCTCACCGCTGGATGTGCGGATCGCGAGCTGGCTGAGCCCGTAGCGCGGGTCGTCCGACACGACGGCCACACCGCGTCCGGCAGCGGCGACCGCCTGGGCCACGTGCGAGGTGCTGAACTCGGCCAGCCGGACGGGCAGCCCGGCACGTTCGGCGGCCGCATCGAAGGCCCGCCTGGCATGGCTGTCGGGCGTGGGCACCAGCAGTTCATGGGCGAGCAGGTCGTCGAGCACCACCTCGGTCCGGCCGGCCAGCGGATGATCGGGTCGTAGATAGGCGCTCACCGGGAGCGCGGCGACCCGCATGCCGGCCAGCGTCGCCGGCGGTGGACGGGTACCGATCACCAGGTCGGCGCCGCGATCCAGATCGCCGTACTCATCGGCGGCGTTCAGCGCCTGCACCCGGGGCATCGGATCATCAGCCCCCCAGGTCGCGAAGAAGGGCGCCACCACGTCGTTGAGGGTGACCGGGGGCGCGGCCACGGTCAGCGTCGGCAGTCCCCCGGCCCTGATCTGGGCGGCGGCCGCACGGGTCGCCTCGGCCCGCACCAGCAACTCGCGCGCGGCCGGCAGGAACTGGCGCCCCGCCGGGGCGAGCACGAGGCGTCCGTCACGGCGGGTGAACAGCTCCAGGCCGAGTTCCTTCTCCAGCTGGCGCAACTGGCGCGACAGCGAGGGCTGGGTGACGTGGGTGATCTGGGTCGCCGCGCTCACCGACCCCGCGTCCGCCACCGCCACGAAGTAGCCGATCGTCCGCAGCTCCATCTCGCACCTCCTCCGTTCGCCGTGCCCGGTGACCAAGGGAACCGTCCCCGGCGCCCGGGGGGACGGGGGCCCTGTGGTCACCATATGCCCGCACGGCATACGTTGGTTAGAAAACTAGTATTCGACAGCATGTTTGCGGCAGCCGAGGATGGGGGAAGATCAACAAGAGGAGTAGCCATGACCGTCGAGCAACGTCGCGCGCTGGTCACCGCCGTGCCCGGGCCGAAGTCGCTGGAGTTGGCGGCCCGGAAGGCGGCCAGCGTGGCCAATGGGGTCGGCACGATCCTGCCGGCCTACATCGTCGAGGCCGGCGGCGGCATCGTCGTGGACGCGGACGGCAACCAGCTGATCGACTTCGGCTCGGGCATCGCCGTCACCACGGTCGGCAACGCCGCCCCCGCGGTGGTCCGGCGGGCGACCGAGGCCGTCCAGCGGTTCACCCACACCTGCTTCATGGTCAACCCCTACGAGGGTTACGTGGAGGTCGCCGAGCAACTGGCCGAGCTCACCCCCGGTGACCACCCGAAGAAGTCCGCGCTGTTCAACTCCGGTGCCGAAGCCGTCGAGAACGCGATCAAGATCGCCCGGGTCGCCACCGGACGCAGCGCGGTGGTCTGCTTCGACCACGCCTACCACGGCCGCACCAACCTGACCATGGCGCTGACCGCGAAGGACATGCCGTACAAGCACGGCTTCGGACCGTTCGCGTCCGACATCTACCGGGTGCCGATGGCCTACCCGTACCGCTGGCCCGGCGATCCGGACGCCGTCGCCGAGGAGGCGTTCGCCCAGTTCGAATCGATGGTGCACATGCAGGTCGGCGAGGATCAGGTGGCCGCGGTGATCATCGAACCGATCCAGGGCGAGGGCGGGTTCATCGTGCCGCCGCAGGGCTTCCTGCCCCGGCTCGCCCAGTGGTGCCGCGACAACGGCGCGGTGTTCATCGCCGACGAGATCCAGTCCGGCTTCTGCCGCACCGGCGACTGGTTCGCCTGTGACCATGAGGGCGTCGTCCCCGACCTGATCACCACCGCCAAGGGCATCGCCGGCGGGCTGCCGCTGGCCGCCGTCACCGGCCGCGCCGAGTTGATGGACGCCGTCCACGCCGGTGGCTTGGGCGGCACCTACGGCGGCAACCCGGTCGCCTGCGCAGCGGCGCTGGGCGCCATCGAAGAGATGCGCAGCAACGACCTGAACGCCCGGGCTCGCGAGATCGAGGCGATCTTCCGTACCCGGCTCGGCCAGCTGGCCGCGCGGCACCCGCAGATCGGCGAAATTCGCGGACGCGGCGCGATGATGGCGGTCGAACTGGTGGCGCCCGGCACCAAACAGCCCGACGCCGCACTCACCGGCGCGGTGGCCAAGGCCTGCCACGCCAAGGGGCTGGTGGTGCTGACCGCCGGCTCGTTCGGCAACGTGTTCCGTTTCCTGCCCCCGCTGAGCATCTCGGACGAGTTGCTGCACGAGGGCCTCGACCTGATCGACGACGCATTCGCGGAGGTGCTGCATGACTGACATCACGCCGTTCTGGCTGGCTGGCAAGCCGACATTCGGCGAAGGCTCCCTGGACGTCCATTCGCCTTACTCGGGCGACTTGGTCGGACGCGTCTCGCTGGCGACGTCCGAGCAGATCGAGCAGGCGATCGCCGCCGCGGACGCCGTCCAGGCCGAACTGCTGGGGTTGCCGGCGCACGTCCGGGCCAAGGCGCTGGACCACATCTCGGCCCGGATCGCGGAGCGGGCCGAGGAGTTCGCGGCGCTGATCACCGCGGAGAACGGCAAGCCGCTGATGTGGTCGAAGGGCGAGGTGAGCCGGGCGGTCTCCACCTTCCGCTGGGCCGCCGAGGAGGCCCGCCGCTGGTCGGGCGAACTGCAGCGACTCGACACCGATCCCAACGCGACCGGACGGCTGGGTATCACCCGGCGCTTCCCGCGCGGACCGGTGCTCGGCATCGCGCCGTTCAACTTCCCGCTCAACCTGGTCGCCCACAAGGTGGCGCCGGCGATCGCCGTCGGCGCCCCGGTGCTGATCAAGCCGGCGTCCGCGACCCCGCTGACCGCGCTGCTGCTGGCCGAGATCGTCGCCGAGACCGAACTGCCGAAGGCCTCGCTGAGCGTGTTGCCGATCCGCGGTGGCCAGATGGACGCGGTGAACACCGACCCGCGGCTGCCGGTGATCTCGCTGACCGGCAGCGACGAGGTCGGCGACCGGATCCGGCAGGCGGCGCCACAGAAGCAGGTCATCCTCGAACTCGGCGGGGACGCCGCGGTGATGGTCGAGCCGGATTGGCCCGACCTGAAGGCTGCCGCCGAGCGGATCGCGCTGTTCGGCAACTACCAGGCCGGGCAGTCCTGCATCAGCGTGCAACGAGTGCTGGTGCATGCCGACGTCTACGACGCTTTCGTGCCGCTGCTCACCGAGGCGGTGCAGGCACTGCGCACCGGCGACCCGAACGATCCCGCCACCCAGGTCGGCCCGATGATCGACGAGCAGAACGCGCAGCGCATCACC